>DAHVKW010000072.1 GCA_027320695.1 Actinomycetota bacterium
CTCGCATTGGCTATCCCGCAAATGCAGGCTAGGCCGGAGAATTCTCGCTCGAGCCCCATGACCCAAACCAACCAGGCCCTATGAGTTGAGAACCTTTAGCCGCTCCAACTCAACTAGTGGTCCTCCATGGGTTGAACTGCGTCCAGTTTTAGTGTCAGCGCCCTGAAAAGCAGATCCTGAAGTTCCAGGGCATGCATGGCCGCAGATCCCGTGGCGGGCGAACCCGAGGGCACGCGGGAGACATGGCGTAGCACGAAATCCTCACGCAGCAGTGCGTGAAGCTGGCTGTGACTGAAATTCCACGCGCCCATATTTTCCGGCTCCTCCTGAAGCCACACGACCTCTCTCAAGTTTACGTACTTGGCAAATACGATATTGAGCTCCTCGATTGGCCACGGGTAAAGCTGCTCAACTCTGACCACAGCCGATATCTCTCCCGCTTCCTTGCCCTCGACAATTGAATCGCGCTTGGCCAAAGCATCGTATGCAACCTTGCCGGAGCACAGAATCAGCCTCTTCACGTCTAGAGGATCGATCGCAACCCCGCCCGAGGTAATCAAAGGATCATCCAGGATCTCTCTGAATGAGCCTGAGACCAGTTCGTCGACGAGGGAACGCGACTGACGGGCCCGCAAAAGTGACTTTGGCGTAAAGACGACTAGCGGCCGCTGGTGGGACCTCGCAACCTGGGCTCTCAGCAAATGGAAGAACTGGGCTGAGGTAGTCGGATTCACTACCGCAATATTTGAGCCGGCGCACATCTGAAGAAATCTCTCGATCCGAGCGGAGGAGTGCTCGGGCCCCTGACCCTCGTAACCGTGCGGCAGTAAAAGCACAAGGCCGGAGCGCTGATCCCACTTATCCTCAGCAGCTACAAGAAACTGGTCAATTATGATCTGCGCTCCATTGAAAAAATCACCGAATTGAGCTTCCCAGCAGACAAGGGAGTCCTTTCGCACTACCGAGTAGCCATACTCGAAGCCGAGCGCGGCGTACTCCGAAAGCAGCGAATCGTAGATCATGAACCGACCCATTGGGAGGCCGGAATCGATCAATGCGTTTCCCTTGGACAGCTCTTCAAGTGGGACATAGTCGGTTCCGGTCTTGTGGTCGACGAGCGCGGCATGCCTGTGACTGAAGGTACCCCGGCGCGAGTCCTGCCCGGCGAAACGCACATCCACGCCTTCAAGCAGCAGAGATCCGAAGGCAAACGCCTCGCCGAGGCTCCAGTCAATTTGACCCGACTCAAATAATGACTTACGGCTGTCAAGTTGGCGCAGAAGCTTTGGATGGACCGTGAAACCTTCCGGCCATGTATGGAGCTGATTCGAAATTCTCTCCAAGACCTCTCGCGCGACTCCAGTTCCAACCTTTTCCATCGGAACGTTGTTCAACGGAGCAGGCGGAAGGCTAGTGGGATTAGGAGCAGACTGTAACCTTGTTTCGTCCAGCGCGACTTGAAGCCTGTCCAGGAAATCATCGAGCGCCTTTTCGGCGTCCTCGATGGTAAGGTCTCCCCTGGATACGAGCGACTCAGTGTAGAGCTTGCGCACAGACCTGCGAGATTCAATTCTCTCATACATCTTTGGCTGGGTGTAGCTCGGCTCATCGCCTTCGTTGTGGCCGAAACGACGGTAACACACCATGTCGACTACGACGTCTTTTTGGAACTGCTGACGGAATTTGAAGGCAAGCCTGGCAACTCGGACCACCGACTCCGGGTCGTCGCCGTTCACGTGGAAAATCGGAGCCTGAATCATCTTGGCGACATCGGTCGCGTAGGTACTGGACCGGGCCTGTTCGGGATTGGTAGTGAAGCCAACCTGGTTGTTGATAACTAGGTGAACGGTTCCGCCCGTTCGGTATCCACCAAGTTGAGATAGATTCAGAGTTTCCGCGACCACGCCTTGGCCGGCAAATGCAGCGTCGCCATGAATCAGCATCGGCAGCACCGAGAAATGCTGCCTATCCCTGATAATGTCCTGCTTCGCCCGCACCATGCCTTCCACCACTGGATCCACCGCCTCGAGGTGGGAGGGGTTCGATGCCAGGCTTACCGTGATCTCCTTGCCGGACCGCGCTACCAGACGCCCCACGGCACCTTTATGGTATTTGACATCTCCCGATCCTTGCACGGTGGTTGGATCGAGATTTCCCTCAAATTCCTTAAAAATCTGGCCATAGGACTTTCCAACGATATTCGCCAGGATATTGAGACGGCCGCGGTGAGCCATTCCAATCACTGCTTCTTCGAAATCAGCATCTGCACAATTTTGCAGCACCTCATCGACGAACGCGACTGCAGATTCGGCACCTTCCAGGCCAAACCGCTTTTGCCCAATATAGCGAGTATGCAAGAATCTCTCAAAAGCCTCTGCCGCGTTCAGGCGCGATAGTATGTGCCGCTTCTCATCGTCGCTGATTTCATCGGCAACGCCTTCCACCTGAGTTTGAATCCATTTTTTTTGTTCAGGATCCTGAATATGCATGTACTCGTAACCAGTGGTTCGGCAATAGCTGTCACGAAGGACGGACAGTATTTTGGACAAGGTCATCTTCTCCTTGCCCGCAAAACCATCCGTGGAAAATACCCGGTCAAGATCCCAGACAGTCAAGCCATACGTATAAGGATCAAGCTCCGCGGGAAACGAGGGCTTCATTATCCCCAGCGGATCCAAATCCGCCATCAAGTGGCCCCTCACCCTGTAGTTGTTTATCAGGGTTTGCACCCGCACCTGCTTGGCAAATTTAGAAAACTCGGAATCCTCGGATGAAATGTCCTCTTGCCATACCACCGGCCGGTCAATAACTCCAATCGAGTCGAACACATCCTCGTAAAAGCCGTGCCTACCAATTAGGAGTTCATATATACGGGCAAGGAACAATCCCGACTCTGCGCCCTGGATAACCCTATGGTCATAAGTGGAGGTGATGGTTACCGATTTCGAAACGCCAAGTTCAGCCAACACGGCAGGATCTGCCGAGGCCAGCTCGGCTGAGTAACCCAGAGAACCCACTCCGATAATGACCCCCTGTCCCGTCATCAACCTTGGAATTGAGTGCTCCGTGCCTAGTGTTCCAGGGTTTGTGAGCGACGCGGTCGCACCGGCAAAATCATCAGGGGAAAGCTTGTTAGTGCGAACCTTTCGGATCAAATCCTCGTATGAATTGAGAAATTGGGCAAACTTCTGCGATTCCGCTCCCCTGATCACAGGAACGTAAAGGCTCCTGCTGCCATCGGACTTCGCGACATCGACGGCAATTCCAAGGTTGATCGTGGGAGATTTTATAACTCCGGGGTTTCCCTTGCCATCGGCATCAGGAACGAAAACCGAGTTCATTGCCGGAACGGCCTTCATCGCCTGGACGATCGCAAATCCGATCAGATGGGTGAAACTGACTTTGCCGCCTCGGACTCTGGCAAGCTGACTGTTGATCACGCTCCTGTTGACCTCCAGCAGCTTCGCGGGTACAGTCCTCACGGAAGTGGCAGTTGGAATCTCCAGGGAGGCTTCCATGTTTGAAACGATCTTAGAAGCGGCCCCGCGGAGAATTCGGGCCCCTTCCGCTTTGGGAGCAGCCGCTACTGCAGAAACTGGTGGCGCTGCAACAACGGTCCCGTTGCCGCTTTTGCTTTCTTGCGCATGGGTCTCTTTGGGCGCGATGAATGTTTCTGCCATCGGCATGGGTTCATCCGGCGCAGTTGGCGCCACCTGAGATGCAGCTTCTACGACTTCGTCGGCGCCTTGCGCAACCTGTTCTGAAATTGGCTTGTAATCCGCAAAGAACTCTTGCCAGCTGGGAGACACTGAATCTGGGTCATTCTGAAACTGCTCGTACATTTCATCCACGAGCCATGCATTGGGACCAAATGCCCCATAAGTTAACGGTCTATTATTTGGCATGAGCTTAGACGCAACCTACCTTTGTAAAAGTATTAAAGCTGATATAACAGGCTAGTAAGACAAAGGTTGAAAGCACCTAATTATATTCGTCGCAAGCAAATATTTAGTGTCGACATTGCTGCATGCAATTGCCAAGCGACAGCCCCTGAACTTAATTCGCCGAGGTAATTTGCATGCCAGCGCGGCTCCAGACTCACGCCAGCTTTCACAATTTCTCTCACGCCTGCCGAAGAAGGCTGCAGAGTCCAATTCCCAATTTACATTTGGCCCCTTTTCGCGTTCGTCATTGGACCGGGGAACGGCTTTCTATTTCAGCCAATGCGGCGATTGAACAAAAGTTCACGCTTGGCATCGCGGGCCAATACCGTCGCCTGGGAATAAGGCCCTGGTGCTGCGCATATGAAACGTCGGAAACTTGCGCGTTCAAATCCGGCCAAGATCTCATGCAAAGCTGCGCCCCTACCGAGGGGCTTTGCCAAGGACCACCCCGCTTACCCTAGAAATAGTCAGCCCACAATCGACTGGCCTGGCATTCTCCCGGTGGACGGCAAAACTGTGCGGTCGGTTTCGTCCAATCGAGTTTAAGGAGGTCTATGCGGCAATGAAGCAATCTCTTGCGACCGATACGCTTACGCCAGCTCGCTTTTCAAAAACGCGACGCCGAACCCAACAAGTTCGGCCCGCAAACACGCCTCCGGGATTTGACTGAAATTATTTCCGAAAAGGTGGCCAAATTGATCGGCAATCTCATCGACAGATGTCAATAAATTCTTTGATATAAACCTTTGTTTGAAAAGAAATTTCACCAAATCTCTGAGATAATTCGGCCCTATCGAATAAAAGCTTTCGTCGGGGATTGGACGGCCAGCAAACAACGCCCGCGCATTGCCGCGTTAGCTGGGCGAGCCTTATCGGACACTCTGCCCAGGCTAATCGCACTCCTGCAGGTTTGTAGCGGTGCCTTTCGCCGAACAACAGCACGAATGCCACCACTAGTACACGCAGGTTGACGACAAAATTCACGGTCAACGAATTCCTGGTCAAAGCAACCCGGCCCGGACGGCAATGCGGAACATCTATGAATACAGGCGTCAACAGCGCTAAAATCAGCAGTGCAGACCGCGGTCCGCAAAGCTTCGCGGGTTGGTTGTGTCAAAATCCGTTGGGGCTTGCGATTTCGGAAGTAGTGCGACTTCTTCGGGATTGACCGATTATGAACTTGCATTCGCCAAAGCTCAACGATCGCAATGGAGGAAGAGCCATGAGAGTACTAGTTAGCGGCGCAAGCGGCCTTATTGGCTCTTCTGTTACTGCCGAGCTAATCCAAGACGGACACGAGGTCTACACGTTGGGGCGAAGCGCCTCCGCAGACCCAAAAAGATTGAGCTGGAACATAGAAGATCATACGGGAAGCCTGAATAATCTCGGGTCCCTGGATGCCGTGATACATCTCGCGGGTGAGCCGATCGGAAACAAGAGATGGACCCCAAAGCAAAGAGGGAGAATCATTGACAGCCGCCTAGCGGGCACCGATTTCCTAATAACTCTCCTGAGAGAGGCAGGCCTCGAGCCGGAGGTATTCATTTGTGCGTCTGCAATTGGATTCTATGGAGACAGGGGCGATGAGACTTTGGACGAATCGTCCCCGCCGGGAAATGGGTTCCTTGCCTCGTTGGTCATGGACTGGGAATCCCATGCACAGGGAGCAACCGCGGTAGCGAACCGAATCGTCCATCTTCGCACAGGAATTGTACTTTCGGCCTACGAAGGAGCGCTGGCGAAGCAACTGCCGCTGTTCAAATACGGACTTGGCGCCACATTTGGAAGCGGAAGCCAGTATATAAGTTGGATCCACCTCGAAGATGCAGTGAGGGCAATCATTCTGGCGCTCTCGGATTCCACAATCTCCGGTCCCGTAAATCTGGTCGCTCCAGTCCCAGTAACCAATTCGCAATTCTCGAAGACTGTCGCAAAGGTACTTAGAAAGCCGCTCCTTCTGAAAGTACCCGGCTTGATTTTAGAACTCGCTTTCGGAGAAGAGTTCGCCGATGAAATGCTGCTAGTCTCACAACGCGTTGTTCCAACGGCTTTGCAAACGGCTGGTTTCGAATTTCGCTTCCCAGAACTTGAACCCGCTCTGCTAGACCTGTTGAGATAGCTTAGCTATGAGAAAGAGAAGATCTCGGGAAGGGTCGTTGACAACCAGATTTATGCGCCTGGCCAAGATGTCGACTCTTACGGCAAAAATTGCAGCGACTTATTTCACGTTTAAATCACGAACGATATTCTCAAATGCATCGCGCAAGGAGGAACTCAACCGGGAATTCGAAATTAAAAGCGCGACTCAGGTGGTGGAAACTCTCGGACAGATGCGTGGCGTCATGATGAAGCTGGGTCAAATGGCAGGCTATCTTGACGACGGCCTTCCTGAGAATGTCAAGACGACCCTTGGAACTCTCTATAACAGCGTGCCTCCAATGAGCAGGCAACTGGCTAAAAAGACAATCGAAGCCGAGCTTAGAGCACCGCTCGAAGACGTATTTGCCTCGCTAGACCTTGACCCAATCGCCGCGGCATCTATAGGTCAGGTTCACCGGGCGATTACCAAATCCGGCAATGCTGTTGCAGTAAAGATCCAGTACCCCGACGCAGCAAACACCATGGCTGCAGATCTCGCCAACAGTGACTCCTTGTCACGAATAATCGGGCTGGCTTTCCCCAATATGGACACCAGGAAGGTAGTCACAGAAATTAGAGAACGGATGCTTGAAGAGCTTGATTACGAAATCGAATCTCGAAATCAGCTCTTATTCTTCAACTACTACAACGGTCACCCGTTCATCCACATCCCACGTATCTACCCCGAGCTGTCAACTAAAAGACTGCTCGTGACAGAGCTGGTTTCCGGTAGCAGCTTCGAGGAGGCACTAACCTGGCCGGCCCAGGAACGCAACCTTGCCGGAGAGACGATATACCGCTTTGTATTCGGGTCTCTTTACAGGATCGCCGCGTTCAATGGAGACCCTCATCCCGGCAACTACATCTTCCATAAAGCTGGCCGCGTAACATTTCTTGACTTTGGACTCACCAAGGTTTTTCAGCCGGCAAATCTGTTCGTCTTCGAGTCGATGATAAAAACGATCCTCATTGAACCGAATCCAGACCAGTTTCGGAAAGTCATCGAGTCGGCCGGACTGATTCCGCCCGACTCCCCCTTGGCTACTTCTGAGATCATGGAGTTCTTCCAGCACTTCTATGCATTTCTCACCTCCGAGGACGAGGTCGAACTATCCTCTGAATTTGCTTCAGCAATTTTCAGGCATACCTTCGACGTATCGTCGAGAATCTCGAAATTCATCGACGTACCCGAATATTTCGTCATAATTCAAAGGATCAACCTTGGCCTATACGCACTCCTTGCCAGACTTGGCGCAAAGGCGAACTGGCGCAAGATCGCCGAGGAGATTTGGACCTTCATACAAGGTCCCCCCGCCACCCCAATGGGTGAACTTGAACAGAAATGGCTTCGGGATACGCATAAGATCAGTTGATCGTCGTTGCCGCTGCGCTATGTGATTGGCATCGCGCAGATCCCAATCGCCTTTCGAAACCCTGCCATTACTCGCCTAGCCCAAGGACGTGGCAGCTTTGCGGCCGGGTGCCGACCAACCTCTAGTAGCGTGCTCAATAGTCTGATATCATCAGGATTACGCCCACCACAGAGAAGAAAAGCTGTATGCGCCGTCTTTATCTACTGCGACATGCAAAATCACTTTGGACCAATCCGGCCGGTACCGATTTCGACAGGCGGCTTTCTCCGCGAGGGCTGCGCGACGCCAAAAATATGGCTTCATTTATCAAGAAATCAGATCTGCCCATTGAGTTGGTACTTTGCTCGTCAGCAAAGAGGACAATCCAGACGCTGGAACCAATTCGCTCGATTTTGAACAAATCCGCCCACATCGCCGTAGAAGACTCTCTTTACAGAGCCGACCCTCACGAGATTCTGAACCGCCTGAGCCAAGTACCGGCAGCCATCGAATCGATCCTTGTAATAGGTCATAACCCAGCCATCCAAACCCTCGCCCATGCCATGGCACCCGCGGGCCCGTTGAAGGAGCAAATGGCGGTTAAGTATCCAACGGCTTCCCTGACGATCCTCGATCTTGATAATCGTTCGTGGGACCTTAGCAACTCAGCTGCCTCCAACGCGAGATTCATACGGCCAGGCGATGTTGATGGGGAAGAATTCCTGATCATCTAAAGCGGCTTGCCGCATTCCAAGCTATTGGCGCAGCCCACATTCGGTTTCAAACTGCGCGCAAATCCCGCAACGACTACACTTGCCACTCATATGGAGCAGGGGACGTAGTCAATTGAGCGCAATGACGGCGATGACCGGAGCGGGGCAAACTCGGCACACCACCTTGGCAAAGGTGATTAAATGGGTCGTCATTGTTCTGGTGGTTCTAGGGATACTGTTTTACGGAGGAGGCGGATGGTACTTTTCCAACCAGCTTTACTCCCTCGGCCTAAGCGGAGCGGCGCGGAGATCTCTGAAGCCCTCCTATACGATTCCGGTAGCGAGCGTTTCCAGCAATTCCATTGTCCTTGATATCTCCGCCTCCACGCCCTATGAAGCTACCACCAGCGGCACATGGGGATTACAATGGCCGAACGGATACGGTCAAATCTCCACGATCAGCAATTCGTCGCCACACAGTGTAAAAAGGGACTTCAAACTTGTCACTGGGACCGACCCAACCCCCGG
>DAHVKW010000073.1 GCA_027320695.1 Actinomycetota bacterium
CCTCCGCTACCGCATCTGGAATCTACTATGCAGGTGCCGGAACCGGGATAGTCGTTTCCGGAATCGCCCTTAGACCACTGTTCGCTTACTTCGGTCAATCCCACTGGCAGTGGGGATGGGTAATCATGGCGGCTTTTTGCTTTTTGAGTGCTGCGCTGACAATCCCGCAAACCAGGCACCTCATTGAACCCCCAAGGCATACCCGAAAAGCAGCTCCTAAATTCCCAATCAGAGGTCTGGAGCCATCAATAATAACCTCGGTTTTGTTCGGAGCTGGCTACATATCATTCATCACGTTTCTAATCGCCTTCCTAACTGCGGAAGGCAGTGGAAGCTCGGCTATCGCGTGGTTCTGGGCGATGCTTGGGATATCGGCGATGATAACCGGTCCGATTTGGGGTCGCATCCTGGCAAGGCTTAAGGGTGGAACTGGACTTGCCGCGGTCTTGTTTGTGGCCTCAGTCGGCACTGCCTTCACACTCATCACTAGAAACTTCCCAATTCTGATGATCTCGGCATTTTTGTTC
Source organism: Actinomycetota bacterium (assembly GCA_027320695.1). Classification (GTDB taxonomy): domain Bacteria; phylum Actinomycetota; class Acidimicrobiia; order Acidimicrobiales; family Acidimicrobiaceae; genus SCQM01. Next base: position 528 of record DAHVKW010000073.1, read on the forward strand.
GGATCGTCCATTATGTCCGTGGCCACTTCTTATACGATTCTCGCCCAGAGAAATCTCGATCGACACCTCGTAGGTAGCGCCATAGGCGTCTATACAACGGCAATTGCCTTTGGGCAGATTATCGGCCCGATAAGCGTTGGAGCCATATCCGATACCTCCCACGGCGTCAGGCTCGGAATAGTTGCATCCCTCGTCATGCTGCTGGTAGGCACTATCGTTGCGCTGCTTCAAAGAGACCAGATCTACCGGGTGAAATTGACACCAGAGATGAAAACCAACCTAGATACTTGACTTTGCAGATCCGTGATTACTTCGTGGATTTTAGGTACAACTATTCTGGTATCAAAACCGATACGAAAGATTTCAAATGTCTCAACGTGAAGATGAAATTCGCAGCAAAAGATCCACGAGCACAAAATGGATGAAATACCCCACGGATGTCTTGCCGGCATGGATTGCCGATATGGATTTAGGCATTGCGCCCGCGATAGCCAACGACTTGCATCAGCGAATCGATTGTGGAGATCTGGGCTATCCTTGCGCAGATTTGGAGGCGAAATTCATTGACGCCTTTTCTGATCGGTATCTGGAAAAATTCAACACTCCGCTCGACCCCGATCTAGGCCTTGTTTCCACCGACGTTGTGCAGAGCATTGTAATTTCGCTGCTCACACTGACGGAACCAGGCGACGGCGTCATCGTCCAAACGCCCATCTATCCCCCGTTTCTGCACTCAGTTGAAGATACCGGGCGCAATTTGCTGGAGAACGCGCTCATCAAATCAAATACTTCCTGGGAGATAAACTTTGAGGAGCTCGAAATTCTTGCGAGTGACCCGCGCACCAAACTTCTGTTGCTCTGTTCTCCCCATAATCCAACCGGAAGAGTCTTTACCCAAACGGAACTAGTCAAGGTAGCCCAGATCTGCGCTAGGCACAACGTGCTGGTTGTTGCCGATGAAATTCACTGCGATATCGTCTATCAACCCAACTACCACATTCCATTCGCCTCAATCTCTCCAGAATTTGCAGTAAATGTAACAACGATGAATTCAGCGACCAAATCATTCAATATTGCGGGTTTAAGGTGCAGCGTGGTTCACTTCGGCTCCGCGGAGCTGAAGGCTCGATATGAGCGTTACGATGCTCCAGTGAGAGGTTCTATATCGAGCCTGAGTTTGATAGCGGCGACGACCGCGTGGCAAAAAGGTGACTCTTGGCTGGAATCAACCCTGGCAACCCTAGAAAGAAACCGGGAAATGCTCAGCGAATTCATCCGCGCGAATAGCTTCGGCATCGAATATCTTGCTCCCCAAGGCACCTACCTTGGATGGCTCGATTTCCGTGCAACCAAAGCTGCAACTGCTCCAGGTGAGTACCTTCTTCGAGAGGGCCGGGTCGCGCTCAGCCCGGGATCCGACTTCGGCAAGCCAGGTGCTGGCTGGGCTCGGCTAAATTTTGCCACTCAGCCGGAAATCCTGGAGGAGATCTTCGACAGGATGACATCGGCCTTCAAATAACGTGCGTCCCTGATTTTCGGTTCTCTTAGCCCGTCCAAATCACGAATTAAGATCTTGCGACATGATCGCAAAGGCCGACCTTGTCAGGTCCACTAACGAGAAGTTCATGTCGGCTTCAAGCCACGAAAACATCGTTGCGAGCGAACATGCAACAATTCCTGATGAAGCAGCCCTCAGACTCTGGGAATCGGGATCCACCCCGCGCTCCATCAGAGCCTTCCATGCGACCAGGTAAAGCTGGGATCGGCGAGCTAAATTAAGTTCGCCGAGGCTGGGCGTGTTGTTTACCACCTTGTATCCAAGCCTGAGGGCATTGGACAGGCTCGGCGTCCGCGATACCTCGTGGAAAAGCTTAATGATGCCATCGGCCAGCGCTTCAAGAGGATTCAGGGACGGGTCGGCTGTTCTGACGAGCGAACTCAACGAACGGCCAAGATACCCTAGGGGAAACGAAACTATAGATTCCTTGGTCGGGAAATAGTTGAAAAGCGTCCGGGGCGTGACCCCGGCTCTAAGTGCAATGTCGTCGACAGTTGTACGATCGAATCCTTGCATGTCAAACAGGTATAGTGCGGATTGGTAAATAGAACGCAAAGTATGAAGCTTGTTGCGTTCCCTTTTCCCCAGCGTTGCTGGTGCCGATCCAGATAGATCGGAACTATCGAGCAATCTCAATACCGCACCATCTAGGGGCTGTTGGCTCTTCTCGAACTCTTCTGAATGAGTTGCCATTCTCTTCCTGTCACAACTCCAGTTGGGGGTGCTGATCCGACAATTCAGGCATTTGATTCCAATTATGCAACATCTTGCAGACACATCCGGCCCTGCTGTGTCATCGATAAGTCTATGGTCGAGAAAAACGCTTGACACAACTACGTTGTACAAGACAACTAATTATTTAAAGGTAGCCAAAACTTGGAGCAGCGCGACCCGGAAAACACAAACCTAGACAAGGTGCCGGATGAAACTCAATTGAATTCCAGTGATGAGCCCACCCCCGGGGACTTGAACGAGATGATCGGTTCCAATGAGCACGACCAAACCGATGAAGTCGCGCCCGAAGCACTGGACGAGCTTGAAACAACGAGGTCTAAGCTAAATCTTGCCGCCAAGGGACTTGCTGTCGGTTTGGCAATCGGAATCCTAATTGGGGGCGCCGGTTATTTTCGAACCAAATCGTCTCAAAGCGCCTTAGCAAGCAAGCTGATCAAAGAGGACACCTGTCTCGATCCAACCTCAGTGCCCCCGGGATTTTGCTTCAACTCGCCGGTCAACGTGTCGCTTCCGCCGAAAACTCCCCTCTCGGCACTTTTGGGGTCGCACGGCAGCGCAGTCATTTCCGCTTCACGGTCCAGGATTGGAATCTTCGGAAATGCCGCGCTCCTTCTTCATCTGACAGGACTCACTGGAACTGACCCCGGAAGCAGCGCGCCACTGAGTACGACCAAAGCTTCGGCAGTGTCCGGCACTCTCTCGTTGGCATACTCGGACCTAAATGCTACGCTTCAGAGCGGATCCAGCAATGGGGCTTCGATCTACTACGCTGGCAACAACGAGATCGCAACCAGCAATCAGATAACCTACCAGGGACAACAGATACCTCTCGTTGTCATATCCAAGATAGAACTCAAGAACAGCCAGCTCTTCCTAACGCCTGAAACTGTTAACGCCCTGGGCAGAACCGCACCCGCATCCTCGGTTTTTGCAAACGTGGCGCCCGTACCGGTAGATATTCCATCCATTCCAAAAGGCATGAGATACCAGGGCATAACCACAACAAAAAAATATCTGATCTTCCATTTGGCCGGTCAGAACCTTACGCTGAGCACCCTGTTCGACGCGGGATAACTATCCAAGCCATCGGCTCCTTTAGGAGACCGCCTCAGCTCCAGGGCAGCACGGATACGTGAATGCTGTCTTGCCCCGCCTCGTTAGCAGTCGTCCTGATCGCCAAGTCAACATCGTCCAGCTCGAATGATTGTGAAACCAGATTTGCGAGCACCGCCCGGTCCTTGGAAATCTGGTCGATTGCCCACTCCACAGCCGCGTAGCTATGGCCTCTTATGCCGCGAAGTGACAAAGTCTTCCACTGAGCATCTCCAAGAGGTACTCCACTGACGTCATTCCTGGCCGTAGCGAAAAGATACTTCCCGCGCTGTCTCAGCATTGAAACCGCACTTGAGAGGGTGGCCGCGTCTCCGCGCGCTGTGTCAATCACCACGTCAGCTAGCCTGCCATGCGTGACTTCCCTGATTATTGACACTGCATCCGCGGATTCGATATTCACCGCGACGTCGGCCCCAAGCAATTTGCCGACCTTTAGCCTGTGAATATCCTTGCCAACGCCGAATAGCACTACCCTATCCGCGCCTGCCTTCTTAGCGGCGTAAACACACGCCAGGCCCTGCTGTCCAGGTCCAAATACTACAACAGTCTGTCCCGGCCCGGATCCACCCTCTACCACGGCCCACTCGAAACCGTTGCCCAATGGAAGTGCCAACGTCAACAGCTCCGGGTCCACATCCCCCGGCGCCTTGTGCAATCTTGAACGTGGATGCAAGTACATGAACTCCGCAAAACCACCCCAAAATCCTGGCTCAACGCCAATCCCGGTTGATCCATAGCGAACGCCCCCCACCGTTGGATCACTCTCGCTGCAAAATCTAAAGTCCGTAGTCTGGCAAAAATCGCAGTGCCCGCAGGGAAGATATTCTTCTACAACCACTCGATCATTTACTGCCACTCCCCAGCGTTCAGCCGCCTCAGAACCCAAAACCTCGATTACTCCCACGTTCTCGTGGCCTAAAATTCTCTCAGGTGCGACTTCGCCATGGGCAGCTATGTCGCTGCCGCATACCCCGGCGGCTTCAATTCTCAGCAATCCTGCGTCATCAGTTATCTCGGGGACAGGGAACTCTCTAATCTCGCTACGGAACGGCTCATAAGTAACGCTCGCCCTAAACAGGTCTTTAGTCACTGTCTTTCCCAACCCCCAGCACGCTCGGATAACATCTCTATGCTCTCGCGGAAAGCTTACTCACAAAGAAATGTCTCCCCTTCGAACTCGGTTCGAATCCACGCCAAAGAAAAACGGCACCAGCATTCAACCGGTGCCGCCATCTCGATCACGTCAGTCGACTGTTAGCTAAGTCCCCACAGTGCTTTGTATCCCGCAACGTATGCGTTGCCAAACACATTTGTGAGATCTTTCAAATCCAAACCGGTCAGGTTCGACTTGTTTACGTAGCGAATCGGTACAACCGGGTTCCCGGGCTGCATTCCGCTCATCGCGCGCAGTGCCTGGTCCATCGCTTCCCATCCAGCCCATGGAGCTGAATATCCAGGGTCGGCCAAGTAGATGGGGCCCTTTTGAACCAATCCAAGAGTCCCTGCACTCGAACCGTCGTCAGAGATTACGCTAACCTTTCCGCTGGCGCCTGACTGGCTGACCCCCGCAGTGGCAAAGATGCCTATTGTATCCGCCACAGGGAGTATGTAGTTCAGGTTCGGATTCGCCTGAATCATCGAAGAGACCGCGCCTGCAGCTTTGGTTGGCCAGTACTGCGGCTCGATGTCCTGAGTAGTCAGCACCTTGCAGTTAGAGCAACTGCTAAAAACGGAGTTAATTCCTTTAATAACAGCTGGGCCTATCGGATTGTCAAAAGTTATTACGGCCGAGTTCACGGCACCGCCGTTGGAGTTCACGATTGCCGTGTCCGCCACCAGCTTGCCGAGATCCACGTAGGATGGACCTGAAGCTCCAAACAATCCCTGTCCAAATCCCTGGCCAGGCGCAGTGGTGTCTGGCTGACCAGTGATGACGCCGATTACTGGAATCTTTGCCGCATTTGCCGCTGCAACCGATGACGGAATCAATGAGGTGGCAACTCCGACGAGGATGATAGCTCCAACCTTCTGGTTAATTCCCTGCTGGATGCCCTGTTCGATGGTGCTGACAGTGCTCTGCCCATTGAAAGTATTCACCGTTATGCCCAGCAGTTGACCTGCTCCTTGAATTCCCTTGGTTATTTCCACAAGCGCGTTCGCTACAGTATCGTGGTCAACCACCAAAATCGTCTTCCCCTTAAGCTTGGAAGTATCGACGGCCGGCCCTGGCGCAGTGAAAGTTGGCACCGAGGTATATTTTGCAATTTCGGCTTTCGCATTGGCGACGATATCCACCTTTGCTCCGGTCGTAGACGTAGCGCCGCTCGAACCAGCTGTCGTCGCAGTCGAGGACGAACTGCTCGAGCTTCCACAAGCTGCCACCAACATCGACATAACCGTAAGGCCACCCGCTAACGCTAAAGATCCTTTACGATCAAATTTCATTTTCCCCCACCCTTTTTGTTAACGCACTTTTATTACATCACCACATAAACGCTTTACTTGTTTTACCGGCAATGAATAAAGCCAACTGCCAGTGTTTTCTGAGAATACTTCACCCCTGAATGCCCCTCATCAACCCCCTTGTACTCCAGAAACAGCTACTCAAGGGTAGCTGACTCCTCCAGATCATACAAACCCAGCATGCAGACCAGCAAGCTAACGTCGTATAACCAGCTAAACGGCTGCGCCCACAAAGCGCACCCTGCCAGCTGAGTCAGCCGCTCGCCTGCAATTGGCTTCGCAGGTCCTCTGGGCGGAGGTTCGTTCACCTGGCTGCGTCAGCCAGAGTTGAAACCAGCTCAGCTACCACTTGACTATCCGACGATACGACTACCATATCCGATATTTCCCGCAGCCATGACAAACCCGGACTATGCGATCTCAAGCCTCCGGCCAAAGCAGTTGATCTCTCTTCGTCGATGAACACTCCCACAACCCTCGTAGATGAAAGAATTAATGGCTTCAGGTCAGGAGGCACTTTGTAGTCGCCAAATGGGTCCACGCCAGGACCTGACCACATTGTGACAACAAGAGTATCCCTAGCAGGAGCTATACCTCCAAGCTTTCCGGCGGGCACGATGACAGCTATCCCCTCGAGCTGTCGCGTCCATTCGCCCAATTCTCTTGCCGGCACACCCACTTGCACCAGCACCACCTCGTCCGCCCCGTCACGCAAGATCGAACTGCCGCTTCCAGTCATTGCATTGGCCGGAGACCTGCGGAATGCAGTCACAAAGTCGCCACCCTGACATCTTGGCGCGCGATCAATGCCTCGTGGGCGCCGTCAGCAAACGGCTGTCCTTTTGGAAGCAGGAGTGAGGCGGCGCGGACCTTTTGGCTCGCCGAATCCAGCGCTGGAGGCTCCGCATTAGTTTCGTGCAGAGCAAGGGCTGCCTGTGCCATGCGACGCCGTGCCATCACAATGCCCACATCAGACGTCCCAAGGTGCTCCCTTGATCTATCCTGGATCGGCCCTATACTCTCCTGCAAAGCCGTGTCTTGCATACCGACCCCGAAGATTCCACTGTAAGACCGCTTTTCCTCTTGCGCGATCCTGTCAACCAAATAGTCGTTGCGCTTGTTTGCAACCGTGCGAAACGTTCCAGGTTCAAGTGCGGCATGTATTCCGCTCCCTGACTTTATGCCTTCGATCTCATGGTCGATAAGAGCCCGATGCGGATGAAAATTGATACTCCAAACTAGACAATTCTCGTCATCCACCGGGACCCAAGCATGTCCTCCCATCGCATGGTCGCCAAATGGCGGTATTAGGGTAAACCAGGGAAGAATGAATTGCGTAATTCTCCAGTAGTAATGACCTTCTTCCGCTTCCCGCCTCGCACCTATCAGGAGGCCACCATCGGACTCCACCACCTCGAACTTGGGATGGGTATCAGCACGCAGGTACTGATTTCCTTTAGCAGCCATGAAGAGGGGCTCCTGTTCGAGATCATATCTGTGCAGGAATGAGACATGGCTGGAATCTATCCCTCCTTCTAGGGCCTGCATATAATTCGACTCCTGAACTCTCTTCGTGACGTAACGATGAGATTCGGGCAAAAGGCTCCATTCAAGCTCCGGAAGTGGCGGCCGCAGCTCATGGGGACCCATATAGGCCCATATAACTCCACCTCTAACTTCGCACGGGTACGAGGTAACTTTGATTCTCTCTTTGAACCTGCTCTGCTCAGGCTCAGAAGGCATGTCGATGCATTGCCCGGAAACGTCGTACATCCAGCCGTGAAACGAGCACCTCAGGCCTTCGCCTTCATTGCGCCCGAAGAACAGTGAGGCTCCCCTGTGTGGACACCACTCCTGCACCAGCGCAATCCGGTCGTTTTCGTCACGGAACCCAACCAGCTCCTCACCCATGAGCTTGACGCGGACTGGAGCGCAGCGGGGCCTGGGAAGCTCGCTTTCAAGTAAAGCCGGCACCCAGTAACGGCGTAGGTAGTTACCCATAATTGTGCCTGGACCGGTTCTAATTAGCATTTCAATTCTGTCCATATCTGCCATGCGATTCACCTCAAGCTCTTATTTTCAGTAAATACTAACACCGGGGATAAGGCTAAAAGACCAGGTTTGATCGGCTTGACCAGCAACAAGAAGTGGCCCTGCAACGTCTTTCCAAAACGCGACGGAGTTGCAAATTGAGCTTGGAAGCACACGGTGATTTTGTCATCCGTTT
>DAHVKW010000074.1 GCA_027320695.1 Actinomycetota bacterium
AACGACTCGATCCGCCGACCTACCGCTTCCAAAGTTGCCGCATCGATTGCCATACTTCAAGGCTATCAGGCGGAGAGCTATTTGCCTGACTTATTTATTGGTGAGCCCTAAGGTTACCCGTGACGGAGATGCCAGATCCCAGAGGCCGGCGAAGGTCGCATGCGACGCCACCATAATGGTTGGGATAAGCTGATTCGCCGGGTTCATGGCAACAGGTGCCCAACGTCTTGAGGCCGTCTATGAGTGTCCGCGCTGCGAGAGCCGCTACCTCGGTACTCGTGGCGGTCCGGACTGCAATGTCTATTGCGCTCCGGACTGGCCCTGCCGGGATATATCCACACTGTAATGAACCGGTCGCACTCCGGGATCTAAACAGCTGAAGTACGCGGTGTGCTCGATGCATGCAAGGTATCTGGGTTTTCCGCAACTGAAGGTATGCCGAGAGCTGTCGGCTCACAGAGACCGAATGGTTCTAGTCGAACAAGCGACTTGGAACACTCCTGAACGCTCGTCGTGTTGGGCGCGAACCTCAAGCACTCGCGTGCGACCCCGTGTTGTAGGAAGAGAAGACGAACAGTGGAACCCTCTCTCCAAAGTGAAGAGCCCTCTCCATAGTCAGGACAATTCATAATCCCTCCTTAGCTGCCAACTCAGACCACAAGCAGGTTGTGCAGTACGGGTGAGGGTGGGGCCTGATTGATCGAGCGTGATGGGGTCGAATTGGTCGAGCACTTCCAACTAGTTGGCGCTCATCAATGGCAAATCCGGTCGCGCCGATTGCCATACTTTGATTCAAGAATGCTGGATACATGCTTGGGCCGCAACAGTGGGCACAACTATGTGACATGAGCTGATCCCGTTCGAAAGTGGTGTGTGGCCTATACGCCGTGTGCGAAATATATTTGGCATGCTCCCGAACATTGCCAACAACCCATGTTCGGGAGCACCCAGTATCAGGCATGGGTGAGTGTGGTGAAGCAGGGTCTGCTACTGCGGAACCTTTAGGCTGACTACTCCATAGACAAAGATAACTGGAACCGATAACCCATTCCTGGCTCGGTAATAAAGTATCGTGGCTGGGACGGATTGGGCTCAAGCTTGCGACGGATCCGGGCCATATAAACCCAGAGGTAGTCGAGTCTGTCTTCAAATCGAGGCCCCCAAACCTCTCGCAGTATCTGGCGTTGAGAGACCAAATCACCAATATGCTTAGTCAACAACTCGACCACCTGCCATTCAGTTGCGGTAAGGCGAACCTGACCCTGAGCATTCATGACTCGCTTTGCCACAAGGTCAATGGTGAAATGGTCCGTTTGGACTACTGCTCTGTCACTGCAGTGGGAACTATGACGAAGAGCAGCTCTTACCCGGGCCACCAGCTCGCCTATGGCAAAAGGCTTGGTAATATAGTCATCTGCCCCCTTGTCCAGAGCCTCAATCTTGAATTCCTCCTGGTCGCGAGCTGAAAGCACTATTACCGGCGTACTTGTCCAGGTCCGGACTGCCTCTAGAACTTCGATGCCATCGAGGTCAGGGAGCCGCAGGTCGAGCAGGATCAGATCTGGTTGTTCATGGGCAGCAGCATCAAGCCCTGATCGACCGGTGAGCGCCCAAAACACGTCATAACCGCGGGCTCTCAGACCAATGCTTAACGCACGTGCGAATGGCGCTTCGTCGTCAATGACCAAAATCCGAATCATCTCAGACCACCACTTCGAATTCGTCCGTCACTTGCCCAATAGCCAGCACACAATGCTGCTCCACGATGCATACAGGGACGCTACATTAACCACCTTATTCTCCCTGTTAGGGTGATGCGTTCTCAGCAATCAATAAGGCCTCTAGTCAGAGCTTTTCTGGATACAACATAGCGTAGAATAGATATACGAGTAGAGGAATACTTACTACGAGCGCTGCCATTTCAATAGGATTCATAATTGGATCTCCTTGTACAATATGGTCGGATAGAGGTTCATAGTCGATCGCAAGCTCGGGTATAAAACCCAAAGAACACAAACACTACAAGTACAGCCACGATTCCCACGACAGTTTGCAACACGTAAACCACTTGATCTCCTTGCAATTATATTAATCCGATCTTCTTAATTGAGGTGGATTATCGCCATCATTTCGCGAGCTTTAAAAGTGCTAGATTCAGCTCAAGAACATTCACATATGGAGCGCCATAAATTCCTAGGAAGCGCCCCTTGATATGGCTCGCGACCAAATTGCGCACTGCACTTCTGGACAGATGGTTAGCCCTAGCAACCCGAGGAACTTGGAGGTAAGCCGCCGCAGGAGAGATATCTGGGTCAAGACCGCTAGCAGAGCTTTCCACAAGGCTCGGCGGTACCTGACTAGCCTTCACGCCTGGGTTAGCCTTCAACACAGCCGCCAGGTTGGTACGAATCTCCTTGAGCAGAGCCGGGTTGGTCGGCCCGAAGTTGCTTGCCGCCGATGCTGCTGCATTATAGGGTGGGGACGTGGCACTTGGTCTACCTTCGAAGAAGCGGGCAGAACTGAACTGTTGACCGATCAATCGAGATCCGACGACCCGACCATTATGCTTGATCAGGCTCCCATTTGCCTGGTTCGGAAAGACCACTTGTCCAATACCTACTATGGCCAGGTTATAACCAAGACCAAGAACTATTACGGATAACAATATCAAACGTAAAGCGCTCCAGATTACTTTAACATTCATAAATCACTCCTCTCTCATTCGTGTTCTTCAAAACGGTAGACCGATTGGTATTCACCCATAAGCCGAAGACGCTCATCGTGCCGTGGACACCAGATGCAGGGCTGTGACGATCATGTCGATTACCTTGATACCGGCAAAGGGCACAATAAGGCCACCGAGGCCATAAATTAACAGATTCTTGCGTAGGATACTTGCCGCACTAGTGGCGGTATACCGCACCCCTCTGAGAGCCAAGGGAATGAGGGCCGGAATAATCAAGGCATTAAAGATGATGGCCGACAAAATTGCTGTATCTGGCGAAGTCAGGCGCATAACATTTAGCGCATTCAGCCCCGGGAAGGCCACAACGAACATCGCCGGAATGATAGCGAAATACTTAGCGACATCGTTAACCACCGAGAACGTGGTGAGCGCACCGCGAGTAATCAGAATCTGTTTACCGACCTCGACTATATCAATCAACTTGGTAGGGTTTGAGTCTAAATCAATCATATTGCCAGCTTCACGCGCTGCCATGGTCCCGGTGTTCATTGCAACTGCCACGTCCGCCACTGCTAGTGCGGGAGCGTCATTTGTGCCGTCGCCGACCATCCCGACCATATAACCCTCGGTCCGAACAGACTTGACATAGTCCATCTTGCGCTCTGGGGTTGCTTCGGCAAGGAAGTCGTCCACACCTACCTCGTGAGCGATTGCCTCGGCAGTGACGGGATTGTCACCCGTGATCATAACGGTCTTGATCCCGGCCGCACGAAGCGAAGCCAGGCGCTCTTTGATACCTTCCTTTACCACGTCCTTTAGCTCCACGGCACCCAAAATTTGATGGTCCTCCGCCACCAAGAGCGGGGTGCTACCCTCTCTGGCGATTCGCTCGATAGCAGCGATGGTTTGTGGATCTAGCTCCACTTCGGCCCAGCGGGCCACGGATTCGGTTGCCCCTTTACGGATTCGTCGACCGTCAAGATCGACCCCACTCATGCGCGTTTGAGCCGTGAATGGCACAAACACGACGTCATTGCTATCAAGGTTTGGGGTTTGAATCCCAAACTTCTCATTTGCAAGAGCGACTATAGAGCGTCCTTCGGGAGTCTCGTCGGCGAGTGATGAAAGCTGAGCAGCTTCGGCCAGCCGACGCTCATCAACACCTGGCGACGGCACGAAAGAAGTCGCTTGGCGGCTACCCATAGTAAGAGTTCCCGTCTTATCGAGCATGATCACATTGACATCACCAGCAGCCTCTACTGCCCGTCCGGAAAGTGCGAGAACGTTGTGCTCAAGAAGGCGGTTCATACCCGAGATTCCAATCGCAGAAAGTAATCCCCCAATTGTGGTGGGTATCAGTGCTACCAGCAAGGCGATCAACACCGTCACCGAAACCACAGCCCGCGAATACACAGAGAAAGGCGCCAAGGTGACAACCACAACTAGAAAGATCAATGTAAGACCAGCTAAAAGTAGTGCTAGTGCGATCTCGTTAGGAGTTTTCTGACGAACACCAGCTTCAATAAGGGCGATCATTCGGTCGAGAAACGACTCACCGCGTCCAGCAGTGATCCGCACCCTAATCTCATCGGAGAGGACAGTGGTGCCACCAGTGACTGCGCTGCGATCGCCGCCAGACTCTCTAATTACCGGAGCCGACTCGCCGGTAATTGCCGATTCATCTACAGAAGCTATACCCTCTATGATCTCTCCGTCACCTGGGATAACCTCGCCCGCTGAAACGACGACTATATCACCTGGGACTAGCGACGTCGCAGGCACCACCTCGATCCCAGTTGCGGTCACTCTGCGCGCCTCGGTCTCGCTACGCGTCCGACGCAGCTCATCGGCATGCGCCTGGCCCCGACCTTCAGCCATGGCTTCGGCGAAGTTAGCAAAGAGCACCGTAAGCCACAACCATATGGTGATTTGGCCGATAAAGGAAAACATGCCGAAGCGTCCGGAAATTAGGTAGCGAATGGCATCAATAGTTGTGAAAACTGAGCCGATCTCTACGACGAACATCACCGGGTTGTGCGCCAATGCCCTTGGGTCCAGCTTGCGCAATGACACACGAAGGCTCCGACTCACTAGCTCTCGATCCCACATGCTCATTGCTCGGCGACGTCCTCGGGGACTTACTGCACCAGCACCGCTAGCACTCCCGATATCGTCATTGCCGTGAGTGTCGAGCACGGTGTTATCTGGTCCAGCACCGCCCTTCGGATCCAACTCGCTCATTTACCATACCTCCCTAAAATCCCAGTATCCATACGTATCATCACACTCACCCACCAAAGAGCTTTCCGGCATGCGCCGCGAACTGCTCGGCGAATGGACCTAATGCCAGTGAAGGGAAGAAAATCAGAGCACCCACGATGACTACCGTGCCAGTTAACAATCCGGCAAACAGTGGGCCATGAGTCGGAAAAGTGCCGGCGCTCTCAGGGATACGCTGCTTTTTCGCCAGAGAGGCGCCCATGGCAACAAGGGGAATATACATCGCAAAGCGGCCCAGCAGCATAGCAATGCCAACCGTTGCCGAATACCAGGGGGATGCCGCATTGAGACCCCCAAAAGCCGACCCATTGTTACCAACCCCGGAGGAGAAGGCATATAGCACCTCGGTGAGTCCATGTGGGCCCGGGTTAAATATACCCGACGTCCCCGCTTTAAGCACTACAGAAAATGCAGCAAGCACTAGGATCACGAGACTTGGCACTATCATCGACAGCACCGCCATCTTTACCTCAAATGACTCGATCTTCTTGCCCAGATACTCCGGTGTCCGGCCAACCATCAGCCCCGCGAGGAATAGTGCAAGTACTGCATAGGCAATCATGCCTATCATTCCCACTCCCCACGAGCCGAAGATCACCTCGCCAGTCATGATGTTGAACAGCGGTATCATGCCACCAATGGGCGTCATGCTATCATTCGAGGCAATTACCGATCCCCAAGAGACAGCAGTCGTCGAATTATTGAAAAGGGTACTTGTTGCGGTCCCAAATCGGCTGTCCTTGCCCTCGAGGTTGTGACTAGATGCGAGGTGAATCCCGTGTGCGACCAGTGCGGGATTTCCCACGGCTTCAAAGTGATACATGACGAGGGCACCTATCACAAACAGGATCGCCATGGACGCGAATATCGGACGTGCTTGACGCAGGTTCTTTACCATCTTTCCGAAGAGGAAGATGCACGCCACTGGCACGCTGAATCCCAAGATAAGTTGGAAGAAAATTGAAGCCGCATTGGGCCCAGCAAAGGGCTGAGCCGAGTTCATGTTAAAAAAGCCCCCACCATTATCACCAAATTGCATTATCGAAGTCATCGAAGCTACTGGGCCCTGCGCGATCACCTGTGTGTGGCCCTGTAGGGTATGTACCACGGTATAGGCATTCAAGTTCTGGGGACTCCCAAGCGCCAATAATACAATCGCACCTATCACCGAAATCGGAATCGCGACCCACAGCAACGTGCGGACGAAGTCCCGCCAGAAGTTGCCGATCGTATTGGCGTTGTGTCGTGAGAATCCGCGAACGACCGCCAAGAAGAGGCAGATGCCGGTCACCGGAGATAGAAACTGCTGCACGGTAAGCCACATTTGTGAAAGATAGCTGAGGGTTGTCTCCCCTCCGTAGTTCTGCCAATTTGTGTTGGTCATAAAACTGATCGAGGTGTTCAGGTTCACCCAGAATGGCACTTGCTTCATATGAGCCGGATTAAAAATAGTCAACACCGGTTGCAGAGCGAGCAGCACCATTAGGACGACAAAGCCCACAGCGTTGACTGCAAGGAGCACGAAGACATAGCGAGTCCAGCGCATCTCTATAGTGGGATCAATCCCACAAATGCGGTAAACGCCCCGTTCGCAAGGGACGAGAACGCGGTCCATAAAAGTACGGCCACCTTCAAGAGTGTTGTACATATACTTGCTCAGATAGAAACCGACGATCGTCACGACCGCGAGGAGAACAAAGATCTGAAGGATACCTTGCCAGGTCATATTGTGCTCCTTACATTTTGCAATCCTCGAAATCCGCGTATATTGAAGACTGTAGGAAGACACTGATAACGCGGGTTGAGTATTGCACTACCATCACTAAGGATCCCTGCAGTGCCGTCACCCAGAATAACTGCATCGAGTGCAGTCACAGAATTCACCAGCAAGATCGAGCTAGTATTGTTATCACGCTCAGACCTTATAGAAGGACCTTGGAGATCCTTAACCGGAATTGTGCTCCTCGGACGACCTCGGATGACGCACGCACGACGAAGGTCTATGGGGTTAACGGGTACTACCGATCCAAAGGAGCTGCGTAATTGCGAAGCGCCATCAAATAAAGGAACCTCTCCGTCATCGGGATCCAGTGACTCGATGCCCTCACCAACTTTCTCATGACTCGAGTCAACCATGTCGAGTTGGCCCTCGACAATGTACTCCGGGTTTAGTTGGGAAGTCTTGGATACACGTTCTGGCTTTCTAACACCATACACTCCAGGATCCTCGCTGTCACCATGTTTGCTTGGCATAGTCAACTCCTTTTTGTGGTCCTGCGTCTCTTTCTTTATCACCTTCACCGAGCAGAAAGAGCCCGCTAGTTACACAGAA
This sequence comes from Actinomycetota bacterium, assembly GCA_027320695.1. Classification (GTDB taxonomy): domain Bacteria; phylum Actinomycetota; class Acidimicrobiia; order Acidimicrobiales; family Acidimicrobiaceae; genus SCQM01. The sequence continues at coordinate 7,299 of DAHVKW010000074.1, forward strand.
CTACAAGCGAGAACTCTAACTTATCGGATAGGCCTAGAGCAATATTTTTTACCAGTTATTGACGTCAGTCTCCCAGATATTGACGCAATTTTTATGGGTGACCAAGATATGATGGCGTCATGACACGAGGGTCACTACGGGTGTATCTAGGGGTAGCTCCCGGCGTTGGGAAGACGTACGCTATGTTAAACGAGGGCTGGCGTCGTCATCGTCGTGGCACCGATGTCGTGGTGGGCTGGGTGGAGACGCATGATCGAAGCGAGACGGCTGAGCAGCTGCGAGATCTCGAAGTGGTGCCGCCTAAGGTTCTCGTCTACCGAAATCAAACACTACTGGAAATGGATCTTGAGGCCATCATCCAGAGACGGCCTTCAGTGGTTCTTGTCGACGAGCTGGCTCATACCAACGTGCCGGGAAGTGTACATGGAAAGCGGTGGCAGGATATCGAGGACTTGCTCGATGCTGGCATTACCGTGATCTCCACACTAAACATCCAGCACCTTGAGTCCTTGAATGACGTGGTAACCACCATCACCGGAGTGCCACAGCGAGAGACGGTTCCCGATACCTTTGTGCGAGCCTCCGAACAAGTGGAACTAGTAGATATGACCCCCGAAGCAATCCGTCGGCGGATGGCTCATGGCCACATCTATCCCCCCGAACGTATTGATATAGCGCTCGCCAATTACTTTCGTGTGGGCAACCTAGCAGCTCTGCGTGAATTGGCTCTACTGTGGGTTGCTGATGACGTAGACGCACGAATTCAGGAGTATCGTCATAGTCACGGCATAGACGGACCTTGGGAAACCCGGGAAAGGGTGCTGGTTGCGTTGACCGGTAGCGCTAACGGCGAACACCTCATCCGTCGAGCCGCCCGCATGGCTCAGCGTGTCAAGGGTGATCTGATTGCTGTCCATATCCGCTCTGGCGACGGCATCCTTCAGTCAAGGCCCGACGACCTTGAACGACAGCGCTCCCTGGTCATTGAGCTCGGCGGAATCTATCGTGAAATTCTTGGCTCAGACATCGCAGAAGCGCTAATACAAGTAGCTCGAGCGGAGAATTGTACCCAGATCGTGTTGGGGACAAGCCACCGATCCAGATGGGCACGCCTAAGTGCGGGCTCGGTGATCAACTCGGTGATCGCTAAATCTGGCGAGGCACTCGACGTTCATGTCATATCCCCACCTGTCCGTTTGAAACCCGAGCAGCCGAGTGATCGTGTACCCAGAAGGGAGCGACGGCCCAATTGGTGGGGCCTTGGATGGCTCAGGCGAGAGCTAGGCGT
>DAHVKW010000075.1 GCA_027320695.1 Actinomycetota bacterium
AGTCGCGAAAGAGCAGCCCTCTGGGCAGAACAATCTTGATCGGCACAATTACCCCGAGCAATGGGGCAGCTCAGATGAGCCCGATGAATACATCACGTCCGAAGAAGCACCAAGCACCTCACCATCGCATAATGAGCCCCTAACTGAACTCGCTTCGGCTTTAACAGCCAGCGTCGAAATGGGCTCTACGACTAATCAAAGCGTACGCGAGCTGCTCGACGCAATGAGAGAGTACGCGCAACACCTTCGTAGCCACACCGCCGCAGTACAAGGTATGTCCCAGGCCTCCGTGGATCTAGCCAGCATCACATCTGACATTCGCGACCTCCTAGGAGTACCTGGCAATACCGCAAAACTACCAATCGAACTTCCGCAATCAACAGAACTTGGCGAACAGCAGGTAGAAGTTCAGCCAGAATTTGAAGAAACTCAGGCGGTGATAGTTCCAGCGGCGGAAGCGGCACAGGGCATCATTGAGTCGGGGACTGACGAGCTGGCGGCACAGGGCATCGTTGAGTCGGGGACTGACGAACTAGTCCACGTCTCGATAGAATTGGATCTGCACAGGATCCAAACAAAGTTTAGAAAAGCTACCAAGAAGCCGCCCGAACATTTAGTGTATTCCCCGACATTTTGCTATATCGCTTGGGCAGCATCTACGGCGCTGCATCTCGCTTTCACCAACAAAGACTCTCTGACTAGCGGTGATCGATCAATGAATCGCTCGATACTTGAGGTAGAGGCGCCGAGCAATTGCGAAGAGACTCATCGGGTGGTCATCAGTGATGCAGAAGGACTGTCCCCAGACTCTTTGCTAACCCAGCTGAACTCCAAACCTGAATCCTATGATCCTGGTCCAGCAGCACGGTCTGCACTAAGAATCGTCGACTGGACGCAATCCGACTTGCTATCAGTTACGCCGTTTGAGGACGATAATTACCACTTCATAACGGTAAATGTGGGGGGAATCCGCCGTTGCCTCACAGTTATAACGGGTGAGTTTGGATCCGAGGAGTTCGTCATTCATCCGATAGTTGTGATAACGGTTTCCTTGTCCAGATCTTGCGACACGACCGGATTACAGAACTTTTTGGACGTGCTTCGACATCTAGTCGAATAGAAACTGAACTCTCGATGGCTGAATTTACGTTCACGCAACGAAAGCCTTGTTTTGCTGTCCACTAAAGCGAGCCCCGAACCGGCCAAATGATGCTTATTGGAGAGTCCTGGGCGCTAAAGTCGCTGTGGCGAAGACGCTAGAAGGCGACGGCGCGAAGTGGCGACGGCGCCTGTCGACCTTTGAAAGACACAGAGTTTGGCTAATCACTGTGTCGTAGTGCTGACCTCCTCGGTTCGATTGATCCAAACCACCGTTGGCAGCGCCGGCGGCTCCGGAGCCTCACCACCCAAGCGCCGTAGGCATGCGGCGCCCGCGCTTGGCGTTCCACAGGTAGGCGCGCTCAAAGGCGTACTTGGTCAATAGCCATCTATATCCCTGTGAAACGGTAGGCACCTTGTTGCGAGGTGGCCGCACCGGATCGACATTCATGTAAACTCCGCGGCTGCCAATGTCTAATACGCATCGAGCTGCGAGTTCATGCGTCTTAGATTTCATGCCACTTACCCTGGAAACGATTGCGAGCGCAGCCATAGTCGCCATTTGCTCAGTCATGTGGCCAGTCTTGGGAAAATTGACCGGCACCGCCGTCTCGCCTGCAGGCGGCAGGGCAACGGCCACTCCAACAGCATAGATGTTCTCATAGGTTGGGTGCCGGTAGCTGGAATCAACCGGAATGAAACCTTTTGGATTAGAAAGCCCAGGACTACCCGCCACCGCTGCTACACCGGCAAGGGGTGGGATGACCATAGAAAGCGCTGATGGAATCGCCTTTGAACCGTCGATCTCTACCCCCTCTTCCGTGATCTTGCTGATGGCTACAGAAGTTCGGTAACCTATGTCGCGTTCTTCGAATTCCCCTTCAAGAAACTGCCTCAGTTTTCCCACTCCCCCCATTCCCATGTGGCCAAGAACTGGCTCCGGAGTAACAAAAGTCATTGGCACCTGGTGGCGAAGGTGACGTTTTCTAAGCAAATGATCAAGTTCGAAAACGAACTCATAGCTGGGACCGATACAGCTGGCCCCTGGCGCGGCACCAATCACCACGGGCCCAGGAGAATCAAGAAATCGTGCCAATGCTCCGCGTAGCTCCAATGCCTCTGATGGTGACATAAGCGAGTGACCAGGTCCACTGACCGGCCCAAGACCTGGAACAGCCTCATTTGCGCTTCGGTGACCAGTAGCTATTACAAGATAGTCATAGACATGCTCTCTGTGCTCCGTTGCAACGATCTGGCGTTCCGCATCGATTGCGATGGCGGTCTCGTGAGCAAAGGATATTTCCCGGCTAGCTAAAGCCGGACCAAGGTCAAACGATATCTGTTCGAGTGTCCTAGACCCTAAAGCCAGCCAAGGCAGAGAAGGTATAAAGGTGAAGCGCTGATCCTTCGAAATCAGCGTAATTTCGCATTCGCCTGGCCGAAGATGCCTGCGCAGCTCGTACGCGCTGGCAAGTCCGCCAAACGAACCGCCTAGAATAACGACTCTAACTGCCATAAACTTCCCTCTGTCCTTGCCTTCTCTTCTCGGTTCTGCCTGATCAACTAGCGGCAGAAATCTTGCACCAACTCTTAGAAGCTCACCACCTTGTCAGCCCACAAAGTCCAGTCTGCCGACTCTTCCAGAGTTGACCTCCGTGCCCCTTCGACTAACGCCTCTTCGTTGATCCCCCTTGCATCCATGCAAGTTCCGCAAAGGCCAATCATGCCGCCGTGGCGAATAACCGATGTCGCCATGCGATCGAGGTGGTAGTAGCCATCTGGAACTTTTTGATTCGCAACAGCGCAGCCCACGGAATCGCCGAAGAGAAACATCCGGACCTCCACATCGTCACGCCGCGCCAATGCACCTGCTAGGCGTAAGCCGTTGTAAGACCGTTCAGTGCCATATGGCGGATCATTTAAAATTACAAGTATCTTCACAGCGCTGTCATCCTCTTCCTTTTTGTCACACCATTTCAGCCAACTGCCGAAATGCGCTTAAATTACTCCGGGTTCAGTTCCCACCGCTACTGGCAAGCCTGCCTGGCGCCACTCAGGCATCCCTTCTTCAAGGCGCTTGGCATTCAACCCCCGCCTGTGCATTATGGCAACTGCCTGAGGTGCCAATAGACATAATGGCCCGCGACAGTACGCCACCACTTCCACATCCGGTTCTATTTCATCCAACTTTGCCTCAAGATGCTCCAGCGGAACTGAGAAGGCTCCGGGAATATGTCCGGCCTGGTATTCCTCACTGGGCCGCACATCGATCACGACAGCATCTCCCCTCCGCACACGTGCAATTAGCTCTTCTCGCGATACCTGCTCAGCGCTATGGCCACCTGTCTCGATTTCCCGCAGAATCTGTTCCACTTCCGCCAAACGGGCTAGGGCCAGATCGCTGAGCGCCTTCACGAATTGGCATACCTCTGCTCCGGCTGCCCGATAATAAATACGGGTCCCCGCTTTCCTTGTCTCAACTAAGCGCGCCTGGCGCATAACTTGAAGGTGAGCCGATACCGTGGTTAGGTTCAGGCCTGTAGCCGCGGCTAAAGAATCGACTGGCCGCTCGCTCTGGCAGAGGATCTCCAGAAGCTCGATTCTTTTTGGATGACCGACAATCTTCCCAATTCGAGCCAACTGTTCATAAATATCGGCCCTCATCGGACCAACGACCTCATATTCCATAGATATATGGATAATTGATAAATGCAAAAAATGCAAATTATTTATCTGGCCAAACAATCAGAGATCGAAACACTGGGCAAGAGCGCCACAGCATGCACTATCGGTGACAAATTTCTTTTCTGCGGTGACCCTTCGTGGGCGAGTCTCAATCAGCTGCAGGTCTTATTGTCCTTTGCCCCATGGCATAAAGTGGCAATCGCATATACCGCTAGCGCGCAAATCAGCGAGTGCAAGCTGACAAGCACACTGTCAGCTCCTGTTCGGTACCCACCCAGCTCTGGCAATTGGACATAGTCTTGGAGATTCCCTGCCGATCATACCTAATTTGCGCGAGACTCGTCTTCGGAATTGGACGCGTCAATTTGCCTGTGGACACGCAATTCAGTTGAGCTGCCGTAAGTCTTTTGGTAGAACGCCTGCCGTGAACTGACGGCGTGGAGATAGTCAATGCGCAATCCCGCGAGGTCCGCTAGCCTCCGGTTGTTGGCGTTGGTGAGCCAGCCGGCTCAAACGGCGGAATACCCATGGTTGCGGCTTGCGTCATGAGCAATGAGTACGGTGGGGCAAGGTCTACGCCGTCCGGTTCGTCGATATAACCTGGCTTAGTCCCCGACACGCCTGTGTATCCATACTGCCAGATGATCTTATTGGTCTTCTTGTCGATGACAATGACCCTGTCGTTGCGGTCATCGGTTGCCAAGACGTTTCCATTGGGAAGCGGGATTGCAATTGACGGGTGGTTGAGCGTTTGTGATCCTGTTGGATCAAATCGCCACACAAGACTACCCGCCTGATTGAACTCCTCTATCACGCCTGGACTGGTATACGCGGCAGTCAAGAAGACTCCCGGGGAAACTTCATTGCTGTCTGATGGATAGGTGATCCCTGGCGGATGGGTTGAGAACTTGATCTGGCCGCTCGGCGTCATCTCATCGACCCAGTCCCCGTTGATCTCGGTCACAAGCCAATCGCCATTGGCCATGGGAAATACACCGTTGGGACTCCCAAAGCGCGCAGGAGGCTGGTGATAACAGTAAGAAGTCGTCTCTCCATAGATGTGCACAGGCGACGATGACGAAGGCGACAGGTAAAGCAATCTGCAATTCTTGATGTCTGCGGTGAATATGTTCCCGTTTGGAAGCAGCATTGCGTCATCGGGGTTATTGAGATAACCGGGCGCCGATCCGCTGATTCCGGGATGGCCGTAACGGTAGATGATGCGACCAGTCTGGATGGAGATCTCTGTTACAACAAATTGGGACTCTTGGGTAGCCATGATATCCGAACCCGTCGGGCCAAAAAAGGCATCATCAGGCTCGACGAAAGTCTGTCCGGGAGCGAGGTTGCCTGGAGAAGGAAACTGCCAAAGGATCCTCCCCTTGGGATCCACCAGCAGCAACCTCGAGTTGCCTTCATCGGCAATTAGGATTGGCCCGGGCAGAGCGGATGGATCAGATCCTGGCTGGAGGTGCCCGGGCTGACCTTTCACCTTCGCCTCAAGTGAGGCCATCCATGACTTCACGTTGAACGAAGCGCCATTTGCTGATGTTGTGGCTGAACCAGATGAGCCCCCGGCATTGGATCCGACAGAACCAATCGAGCCTGTAGAACTTCGCGTCCTTGCATTGGTCTTGGACCCGCCGCGGAAGGCGGTCACCCAAACTATGGAGACCAAAACCGCGAGGAGTAAGATCGCGGTAGCACCCTTCTTCAGCCCATTGCGCCTCGCGCGCGCAGCATGTTTCGGGGCGTGAGCCCATGAACTCTCAGGTCGTAAAGGCATTTGTAATAGGAAATATAACGAAAAACCATCGCTATTTCACGTCGAAACCAGATAATATCCACAAGGCTGAAAAGAGATTTCGCAGACTTCTAGTTCCTGAGCTGCGCGACCCAGATTATCCGGGAGTTTTGGCATCGATGTTTTCTGTCTAAATAATTGAGTCTGGAATGAGCGACAAACGGCACCGAACCGCTTCGGGCTGAGGCGTTTGAAGCGTCGTCAACAGTGAAGACGGCCCGATGCATCCATGGCAGGCCCTTGCAACTTCGGCATCTAACACGTAGTGGCGCCCTGCAAGCATAAGAACAAATACTGCCCGCACTCGACACCGAAAGAAGTTCAACCCGCCGCGCGCGTCGCATGATTGTCGTACTCTTGCAGCGAATTCCATGAGAGTTTCTTTGTTCGAAGGCCAGCCAGCGGTGCTTATCTGTCTCTTATAGAAGATGACTAAATTTTGGTATTCAAGTTATTGATACTTTTGAGGTCCTAGTTTGCAAATAGGAAGCGAAAATGTTGGCAAAAAAGGCGCAATACTCCTGGCGGTAACCGCTGTCGGTGCGACTGGGCTTGCTCTGCACGGGTATGGGCACGGGATATCGCCTGGTGGCGCATCCTTGTCAGTGACATCGTCAGCTTCAGCTCCCACATCCACAACATCCGCGAAGACTACAAAGAATTCTTCAACTGCTTCATCGGCATCGAAGGGTAGCACTTCCTCGAATACTTCCACCACTCCAACTACTGCACCGAAGTTGGGTCCGGCACTTTCCTCCACCCAATACTCGAGCGTGTCGTATCAGATCTATCCAGGGCCTGAAAGCTCGCAGGCTAAGACGGCAACGGCAGGTTTCAACATTTCTGTCAAGCTGTCCGGCAACAATGAGCTCGTGTCGGTATCAGTTCCAGGATCAGGTTCGCCGCCGCAGACGTCAACTTTCCAAAAGGGCGACGTAGTCTATTTTGTGGAGACCAGTCTTGGAGACGACTCTGGCAGCAGTGACTATAGCGCAGGCGATGACGGGATCATAGTGACAAACTCTCAAGGAAGGATCATCGAGTAGCAATGCCTCTGCCACCGAAAATAATGAATCCGGAACCAGAAGCCTCGACGGAGCTGCGATGAGCACCACTAATGAGATTAAAACGTTGGGCGTGTCGGGCGCCACAACTTACGCTGGCACCAAGCAGGTGAACCGCGGCTCCAAAAGATCAACGCAAACTAGTTCATTCGATGACCGCATCGATACGCTAGCGCCGTGGGTTACTACGTTAGGCCGGCTGATTCTGGGTCTGGTGCTGGCATGGTTCGGATACCATGAACTTGCAGTACCGAAGCTTTGGACTGGCTACGTGCCATTCATTTCTCCTGCGTCGCAGGTTGCTCAAATACTCGTTCTCATACACGGGGTGATTCTAAGCATCCTGGCAGTAGGGCTCATAATCGGCATACTGCCTCGCACGCTCGCTGCGATAGCCGCTGCGACCATGCTGGAAGTCGTAATAAGCCTGACCATGACCGCGGGTCTCTCAGATTTGGTCCTGCGCGACGTGGGAGTTCTCGGTTTGGCGCTATCTGTCATGGCCAGCCGCCACGAGCGGCTTGTTTTGGAGAGCTAGAAAACTCGTCACCCGAGTACTGCTGAGGCGAAAGTTTTGCATGGCGCGCTGACGGGCCGCGCTGACATTTTTAAATTCATAGGGATCTGATACCTACTTTGGGCGCGTTGAGATATTTCAGGCGAAAATCTAACCTGGCGGTCCCTTGGAACTCTAAGTCGTATTCTTCCCCAGCGGCTCGCCAGACTGCGCCGGTAATTACACAAGCGAAAACCAAGGCGGGACTCAATTCATTCCCTCTTTATTACACCACCCGGTTCATCAATTTTCGCTTCAAGAATTTCCTAGAGGATTACCTGCACACTCTCGGGCAGTAAATCAGAATCTCGCGACGCTATCTTCGCTTCTTGGTTCTTCGTCGCTCTTGTCCTGAAACCAGTGGCCATTTGCTAATCCAAAGGGATCTAGGTTGATTCGTGCTCCTGCCCAGATATCTTGGCCACCACCAGCCGACTATTCAACAAGTGGAGTGACAATAACCGGCGCGCAACCGACCGCGTTATCGATACTCAAGATCGACCCATTAAAGTATTCCTCGCGCTGGAGACCGAGCGAATTTGCTTGGCTGGAAGCCGTCTATTCTTCTGCCCAGCTGGCTGCGACTTATCGGTTGATCTCTCACCGTAAAATCTGAGGCGGCTGAAAGAAAGCGGATATGACGCCATCGAGCTAGAGGCCCATTGCCTCAAACAGCTCATCGAGAGTAATGGTCGAGTTCGTGACTTCGTTGATTGAAACGTGAACGGTATAGGCATCAGCCAGTATCTCGCCATCCGAAGCGGTTGTAACGTGCCTGATCTTGATGCTCCTGGTGCCGATATCGGAAACATAGGACGTCACAATGACGACGTCATCCAGGCCGAATGGCTTTTTGTATTCGCAGTGAGCTGATATAACCGGCAAGGCAAGTTTGGCCGCCAGCAGCTTGCTCAGTGAGATACCAAGTTTGCTAAAAAACTGAATCTCGTTCCTGTCAATGAACGAAAAGACCGAGGCAAAGTGAATCCTCGAAACGTCGACGTCCTGCATCGCTACGTGAACGACTGACTCAACCCTTGTAGTTTCGAGCCGCTCTTTCCACGTAATAATCTGCTCCTTCAATTCACTCATGTCCGCGCTTTCTGAAATAAATACTTTCCTAAGAACTTCCACTATATCGGACCTGGCACATTAACGAAGTGATTCGGGGATGACGCTAGGCGCCACTTACGCTTCAGGAAGTCCAGGATGCGGGTTCACCGCTAAAGGCGAATGCCGCCTAGACCCCCATTTGCACATCTCTCCAAAGATCCGATACCGCCGTCGATACATCTTCCAGAAAGTTCAACCGCAAATTGAGCAAAAAGATTTCCAAAAATCAAGGGTTTGCCAAGGCTTCGCAGCCAAAGACAG
>DAHVKW010000076.1 GCA_027320695.1 Actinomycetota bacterium
AGTATGTTGTATAATTGAGAATGGGCTGAGAGCATGCCCCGCCATGCTCTCATTTCAACGTCATTTAGCCACTGAATTCCAATTGCCACGGATTTGTCCCTAACATTTGATTGCATCTGCAACTATATCGTATAAGCTTACGCATTGAAGTTTACCAACAATTCAACAAATGGAGGAAACAAATGGCTGCATCCACCAAAGCGTCAGAGCTTTCGATCGAGCCTGGCGCATGGAATATCGACCCCGCGCACTCAGCAATTGAATTTACCGCAAGACACTTGGTCGTCACTAAAGTAAGAGGGTCTTTCTCAAGCTTTACCGCCTCGATCGAAGTTGCCGAAGATGTCACTCAGTCCAAGATCAGCGCCGAACTCGACGTAGCGTCCATCTCCACGGGCGAAAAAGATAGGGACGCCCATCTCAAGTCGGCTGACTTCTTCGATGTGGAAAAGTTCCCGAAGATCACATTCCGTTCGACCTCTATCGCGCCGGCTGGCAATAACTACGCCCTGACAGGGGACCTGAACATTCACGGAACCACCAGAAGCATAACGCTTGATCTTGAATTCAATGGTGTCACCAAGGACCCATGGGGCAACATCAAGTCTGGATTCACAGCCACAGGAGAGCTTTCCCGCAAAGACTTCGGAATGGAATGGAACGCCCCGCTTGAAGGTACCGGCGTCCTCGTGAGTGACAAGATTCAGCTTTCATTAGAGATTCAACTGGTTAAGGCTTGATTCTAAGCTGCTCCAAAATCCGAAACGGGTAGGATTTCTCCTACCCGTTTTCACATTTAATACCGCAGCACAAGCATTTCTACTTTTTTGAGGCCCCGTAGTATGGGTTCGATCCGTGCATGTGATCGGTGACATCTCTTACGGAAGTTATCTCAGGAACTGCTTCTTTGATTGCGACCTCAATCCCCTGGGATAACGTGACCGAAGCCATGCCGCAACCTTGGCAACCTCCTGACAGCTGCAGATAGGCTATGGATTCGACAACTGCCACCAAATCAGCCCTTCCCCCATGGGCGGCAATTGCCGGATTGATCTCCTCTTGGAGAACCCGAATGATTTCCTGCGCAACCGGGCCGCTAAGGTCTGCATTGAGCAGCTCCTCAGGAAGCGGGGGCTCATCGCTGTGAGGTGAATTGGGATTCAGGATCGTTAGGCCTCCCGAACCATCTTCGCCGCCCAAATCTAGCTTTGCGCCTGAAATCCCGGCAACACTTGCGCCGGGCACAACGATCCCAATGCCATCAAGTTCAATAACGACGTCATCTGAACTCGCGTCAGCCTTGTTCTGGAAGTAAACATCGTAAGAATAATTGCCACCAGAGACCCCGGAGATTTCGATCCACAGCGCAAGCTTGTCCGGGTCCGTCTCCTGCGAGCGAATATCGAGTATTTCAGTGAGTGCTCGATCCGTAACTTCGACAATCGAGCTATTGCCGTCTGAACTAAAAACGCTTTCCACGCCAACTCCAACCTCTGCGAACGACTAAATCTTCGCAAATCTCTCTTTCAAGTCTTGCATTTAACTAATAAATACTACCCGGCTAGTAGAATCTTAACACTAGTGAAAAACGTACTGATTCTTGTCCCCACCGAAACTTACAGAGCTCAAGCCTTCATTGATGCCGCGACGCGCCTTGGGGTCTCACTATCCATCGGCTCCCAAGAGCCACTTCCCATGGCCCACCGGATGGGAAAAAAGGCATTGGTTGTTTCGATTGAGGATCCCGAAACGGCTGTCAAGCAGATCGAGCTTGCGCAGGACACCGGCCACTTTGACGCGGTTGTTTCAATCGACGATACCGGTCTGAAATCAGCGGCTCTTGCAAGCCAAAGACTGGGGCTAAAGCACATCTCCACCTCGACCACAGAACTGGCGCAGAATAAGATCTCAATGCGGGAACGACTGGCAAAAACAGATGTCAATCAACCTAAATTTCAGACTTTTAGAGTTGGCGACAATTTAAAAGAAAAACTGCTGTCGCTTGGAAAGTTCCCGGTGGTCTTGAAGCCCGCCACATTGTCCGGATCAGTCGGAGTCATACGGGCAGATTCAGAAGATGCAGTGTTTGCCGGAATGCCGCTGGTGCGCGCCATTCAGTCAAACCATGGCTGCAGTCCTGAAGCTCCGATTCTAATCGAAGAATACATCGACGGCAGGGAATACGCGGTTGAGGCAATCGTAGTCGCGGGCAGGCTGCAACTTTTATCGGTTTTCGATAAACCCCAACCGCTGCACGGTCCCTTTTTCGCTGAAACGATCTACGTAACTCCGACCTCGCTCAAGCACGACATTTTGGAAAAGCTTTTAGCAACGCTGGACAAGGCCAGGATTGCCCTGGGAATAGAAACCGGTCCGATACATGCAGAATTTCGCATCAACGATTCACAGGAAATCTTCTTTGTAGAGATGGCTGCGCGCTCTATTGGAGGAACCTGCTCCAAGGCGGTTCCACTATCGGGCAACACCAGCATCGAGGAGATAATCATGGCTGAGGCGCTAGGTCTAGAAGTTCCAAACCTGGTCTTCGAGAACCAGGCCTCGGGGGTATACATGATACCAGTGCCGCGCAAAGGGAGGCTGCGGGCAATCCACGGCATCGACGAGGCCAGATCAGTTAGGTGGGTGACAGGAATTGACATGACATACACCGCCAACACCGATGTTGCGCCCATACCCTATGATTCTAAATATTTAGGCTTCATATTCTCAAAGGCCCCTACCGCAAGAATCGTGGTCAATGCCCTGGATGAAGCGGTACAAAAGCTTGAAATGGATATCTTATGACCAATCCGGTTACGCCTTTAGATTCAAACGCAGTCCGAGTCCTCGCTATATCAACGTACGAACTTGGCCATCAGCCACTGATCTTGGCAAGATTGGCAGCAATCTTCAAATCTGCGGCGATCAAATATTCTCTCTGCGACAACTCGGTCGCGAACCGTAGCTTTACGACTAGCGACGACTTCCTGCTCCCTGACCAAGAGCCTCCGACCCATATCTTCATATCTGTTCCCATGCACACCGCGACACAGCTGGGAAAGACAGTTGCGAATCGGGCCCGCGCCATATTTGGAAGCTCCGTCCAGATCATCGCTGTGGGCCTGTATTCAAAGGTGGCTCTCTCTGCGACCGATGCGTTCGATGCCGGCATACCATCAGATGACAGAAACCGAGTTCTGGAAGTCCTAGGCATAAATTTGGCCCGGGCAAGCGCTTTTGCCCCGGGGTCAGTGCTCCCCGACCGCAGTGGACTGCCAGGATTGTCCAACTATGCCCACCTTCTAGCCGAGGGTGAAAAGAAACTAGTTGGTTATGTCGAAACAACTGTTGGCTGCGCTCATCTGTGCAAACACTGCCCAGTCCCTGTCATATTCCATGGGAAGTTCAAAGCCGTGCCGCTTGAACTGGTTATCGCTCAGATCAACCAGCTGTATGAAGAGGGCGCAAGACATATAACCTTCGGAGATCCGGATTTTCTAAACGGCCCTACTCATGCTCTAAAGATCGCCCGGGAACTGCATCGGGCCCATCCGGACCTTACCTTTGATGCGACGGTCAAGATTGAACATGTGCTCGAGCACCCTAGGATTTGGCCAGAACTTCGCAACCTTGGCCTCCAATTCATTGTGTCGGCGTTTGAACACACTTCCGACTTGATTCTCTCGAAGCTCGGTAAAGGCCACACACGTGAAGACCTAATCTCCGCTCTTGGACTTCTCCGCGATGCCGGCATCGAAGTGAGGCCATCCCTGATGCCGTTCACGCCCTGGACTGATCGCGACGGACTGATAGATCTAATCGAATTTCTCTTCGATTACGACTTGATCGAGAGCGTGGATCCGGTACAACTTTCAATTCGACTGCTTTTGCCCCTTGATTCACTGGTTCTCATGGATGCAGAGGCAGAAATCAGCGCTTGGAATCCTGAACTCCTTTCGTACGAATGGCGCAGCGCTGATCCAGCGATCGATGAACTTCAGGCGGAGCTCGCTGAAATTGCGGAAAACTCCCAGGAGAGCGAACTCGACACCGATACCATCTTTAAGACAATGCGCGAGTCGATATATCGGCGCTTCGATCTCCCTGTTCCGGCCAGACAGTTCAGTGCTGCAAGGTGCGCAGAAAAACCTCGACTCAGTGAATCGTGGTTTTGCTGCGCCGAGCCGACAAAGATCCAGCGCAACCGGCTGGGCTAGTCAGGTTCAGGTGATGAAACTTTCTAGAACACGTTTACATGTCGCTGCGTCGCCGTAGTGTATGAGTGATGGCGAGTAAACAAGTTCAAGAAATCCTCCGCAATCTGAACTCTGAGCAATTGGAAGCGGTAACTGCAAGTGACCATCTGCTGATAATAATTGCTGGCGCAGGATCCGGAAAAACTCGGGTGCTAACCCGAAGGATTGCCTATCGCATCGCAACTGGAGATGCCAACGCTCGCCATACATTGGCAGTGACTTTCACTAAGAAAGCTGCCACCGAGGTAAAGCAGCGGATTCAATCACTCAATTTGCGCGAACAGATCGAAGCCCACACGTTCCATGCGGCCGCACTGCGCATCCTGCAAAGACACTGGGAATCGAGGGAAATCACCCCATATGAATTGATCGAGTCAAAATTTAGGATCGTCTCGGAAGCCATTCATTCCATGGGCACCCACACTAAAACACGCAAGTCATCGAGCAAGAGCGTAAAAACTGGATTCATGACGGAACACGAGATCGCAAGCAAATCTCTTACCTCTGGGATAATCGCAGAAATAGAGTGGGCCAAAGCCAGAGGCTTGACGCCACGCTCATACCCTGATGCCGCAGTAAGACAGAACAGGAATGCACCCCTTACATCTACTGAAATTGCCGAGATCTTCGCGAGGTATGAGGAACTCAAATCTAAGCAGCGCAAGCTCGACTACGACGATCTAATAATCGGAGCAACCAGGGTTTTGACCTCCGATCCGATGTTTTCCGCTGCCGAACACTACCGAATGAGACACCTCTATATCGATGAGTTCCAAGATATAAACCACATCCAAATGAACCTGGTGAATGCTTTGATCGACGACAGGACCGACCTCTGCGTTGTCGGCGATCCAAACCAGGCGATATATTCTTGGAACGGTGCCGACCCTTCCCTTATGACCTGGCTTCAGTCGCGGCATAAGAGTGGCAGGACGGTCGTACTGTCGCATAACTACCGCTCCACACCACAAGTGCTGCGACTGGCCCAGTCTCTCCTCAAATCCCACGAAAATGATTCCCAGGCCGGCCCAAAACTGATCGCAAACCTCCCGGACGGGCCCATTCCGGTGATACGGGCATTCAAAGATGACAGAACTGAGGCCCAGTCGGTAGCGAGACTTGCCAAACACTCCCGCCAGCCAGGTATGAACTGGAATGACATCGCAGTGCTTGCGCGTACCAACTCGCAGCTGATTCCGATTCAAAAGGGCTTCAAAGAGGCCGGAGTGCCCGCATTTCTTGCTGGGGAATCTGACTACCTGTCGCAAAGTGAAATACGTGCTCTCGTAAACAGCTTGGAACGCCAGAACACAATGCTCAGAGGAAGCTCCCTGATTGCATGGTTAGAAGGAATTGTAGAAAAAACGCTGCTCAACTATGCAGAATCAAGCTCTGCGTCTGACAACTTTAATATATTCATGGAGCTGTCCAGAGACTATCTCTCGTCCGCGCCAGGCGCGGATGCGCGCAGCTTGGCTCTTTGGCTTAGAACAGAGGCCCAGCAGGCCGCTGATCAAAGTTCCAGCGACGCCGTTACATTGACCACATTCCACAAGGCCAAGGGCCTGGAGTGGCGCACAGTATTCATAGTGGGCTTGGAGGATGGCCTCGTTCCAATATCCCATGCGGAAACATCCGAAGCCCTGCTCGAAGAGCAGCGGCTGCTTTATGTCGCCATCACACGAGCCAAAAGGGACGTCACTCTGACATGGGCCAGGCAAAGAAACTTCAATGAACGACATCTCAAAAGAGAGCCATCGCCCTATCTGCCACCGCTGCAAGACGAAATCCACAGGATTTCGGGTCAGATCGCGACGTCGGAACACGCGCTGAGCGTCATACGAAAAGCTAGGCACAGCCTGGAGGATGAATCCTCCAGAAAAAGGGACCTATCGGAAAACCAAAGACTGGTATTATCCTCGCTCCGGCTCTGGCGCGCGAGAAAAGCGAAGGAGCTTGGGGTACCTTCCCACCTAATTCTCCATGACTTTGTACTTGAATCAGTTGCTTTTCAAGAACCAGGCTCGCTGGAGGCACTTTCCAAGATCGCAGGGGTAGGACGTGTAAAGGTAGCCAGGTTTGGACCTGAGCTGCTGGATTGCGTCGCGAGGCCCTCATGACCAGAATCAAACATTCCTCGAACGCTTGGCTCCGAACGCAGAATCAACCAGCTTCGAATCGCCGGTTATGATCTGGGTTAAACTGAGGACCCCGAATTGGTACGGGTCAGATACGGCGCTGTATTCTAGCCAGTTCCGCAAGTTTATCGAAGCTTATGCTCACGAACAGAGCATCCGCCTCGGCAAGGAGGACGCCGTTGTGCTTGCACGTACCGCGGGTATAAACCTTGCGGCCATCAACTTTCACTAGGATCCCTTCAAACTCGAGGTCGCACTTTAGGGGCGTCGGCTTGCGATAGTTGATATTTAGATTTGCCGTCATACCTGGATTTCCGGAAAGCGACTGTGCCCGACCTAATAGTTCGTCGAACACTGCGGCCAGATAACCGCCGTGGACACATCCGGGAGGTCCTTCATAAGCGGAACCAAAATTGATTCTTCCGATGATCCGCTGCTCGCCAGACGAATCTAAATCCGGAATTTCGAACTGCAGCGGAGGAGCGATCGGATTTGCAACGCCTGATATAGGCGAATGATCGAAAAACCCGGCCGGAGAACCCGCATTAGCAGCTTCGGAAAATCCTTCGTAGGTTCTGCCCATCGGATACTGGTCCAGCACATTTGCCACTCCCTCAATCTGAGAGGCAATATATTCAAGATCCTCGTTGGTGGCCAATGTGGCGACCAAACGATCAATGACCCGCCTCGTGGCGTTGCCCACCCGAGCAAATGCCACCCGCCGTGGATTCTTTCGGTCTGACTGGAACTCCACGAACTTCTGAGCCCAAAGCCCCCTAGCCAGCATTTCATTCTCGATATCACTCTGCTGCGACATGCACTTCCTCCTTCGTTCGTATCGGCTAGCTATGGCATCGAAAAATCGATTACTACCGGTGCATGATCTGACGGTTTTTCACCCTTTCGGGCGTTTCTATCAACAATTGCCCAATTGAGGTCAGATTCGATTGGCTTGGTCACGAGGATATGGTCGATGCGCATTCCCTGCCGCTTATGAAACGCCCCCGCCCTGTGATCCCACCAGGTAAAGATCCTATCCTGATCGTAGAAATGCCTCAGAGCATCGACAAGGCCCCAATCGATCAGACTTCGAAATGCTTCCCGCTCAGGCTCAGAAACATGGGTGCAACCAAGCATTGCTTCTGGTGACCAGACATCCTTGTCCTCTGGCGCGATATTGAAGTCACCGGCCACGACAACCTTGTCTGAGGGCTTGAAATGCCTGTCTAAATGCTCCCTGAGATGAGAAAGCCACTGAAGCTTGTATTTATAGTGATCGTTTTCCAGGGCGCGCCCGTTGGGCACATAGACCGAGACAATGCCCACCCCATTGCAATTCACGGTTATCCCTCGCGCTTCTTCCAACTCTCCACTGATCTCGACACCATACACTGGATCACTTAGACCAACTCTCGAAATCACTGCAACGCCATTCCACTGTCCCTGGCCAAATCCTGCCGACTCATATCCCAAAGTTTCTAGCTGCAGGTGCGGGAATGCGTCCGGCTTGAGTTTGGTCTCCTGAATGCATACCACGTCGGGTTCAATCTCCTCGAGCCATGCCAGAAAACGCGGCATCCTGGCGGTCAACGAATTTACGTTCCACGTAGCAACCTTCACCGCATTCCACCTTCGGAAAAACCGTGCTCTCTCTCGCTGCCATCAGTTTTCAAAAGCAAATCTCCAGGACCTCATCTTCATGACCTTATGCCTGCACTGACATCTCTAAAAATTTATCCGGGTAGGTTTTCCAAAAAACGCGCAAGCGGGCGTCTCATCTTCATTCGCCTCGTTATAGACGCCAGTCCGAGGGGAACGCTGAATGTCATCTGCTTGAACTCGAACTCATTCGCTAAATGAACGGACCGAAACTGTCAGCTGCTTCATTCGAGCCTAGCCGATGCGTCATTCTAAAATCGCGCCACAACGCATTGGCTATCCCGCAAATGCAGGCTAGGCCGGAGAATTCTCGCTCGAGCCCCATGACCCAAACCAACCAGGGCCCTATGAGTTGAGAACCTTTAGCCGCTCCAACTCAACTAGTGGTCCTCCATGGGTTGAACTGCGTCCAG
>DAHVKW010000077.1 GCA_027320695.1 Actinomycetota bacterium
CCAGAACCGCCAATTCGGCATCAATCCGCTCCTGTGCAACCGCCTCGGCCGCGCTCTCGAGCGCCCTCAGCTCCGATCCGGCGATATAGCGCTTGAGATGGGTGGTGCGATCTCTGAGTTCCAGCTGGCGCGAAGCCTTGGCGGCCTGCTGCATCAAAGGCTTGATCTGCCTCTTCACCTCGCGGACCAAATCTCCAGCTCTGACCAGATCGCCTTCCATTGCGTTGAGACGCCTCTCGGTTCGCTCGCGTCTTCTTTTGAATTTGGTTATGCCCGCTGCCTCTTCTATGACCTCTCTGCGTTCCTCGGGCTTTGAATTCAGAATCAGGTCTAGCTGGCCCTGGGAAATGATTACATGCTGCTGCCGACCGACTCCCGCGCCTGACAACAGTTCCTGAAGATCAATCAACCGGCAGGGATTTCCATTCAGAAGATATTCGCTTTCGCCCGATCTGAAAAGCGTCCTCGTAATCATTACTTCCGCCAGGTCAAGTTCGAGTCCCCGTTCGGAGTTATCTATAACGATCGAGACTTCCGCCCGGCCAAGAGGTCCACGCCGCCCTGCCCCGGAAAATATGACTTCGTCCATTTTCGAGGACCGCACCATCTTGGGGCCCTGGGCGCCGAGTACCCAGGCAATTGCATCGGCAATGTTAGATTTTCCAGAACCATTCGGACCGACAATCACGGATACGCCGGGTGAAAGATCAATCGTGACAGGATCGGCAAACGATTTGAATCCCTTGACGGTCAGGGAGCGCAAAAACACCCGGAACTCTCCTTAGCAAACGTATCGGCTGGTTGCAACGGCTACAAAAGACTACCTGAAATTATCGCTGGCAAGAGCGGCAAAGAAAAGACGATCGTCCATTGAAAAACATCCTCTCCACGATGCCGTGGCAGCGCATGCACTCGAGTCCTTCCCGCCCGTAGGCCTGGTGCATACTCTGATAGCCGCCCAATCCACCTGCAACATCACGATACTGCAAATCCCTCAGACTTGACCCTCTCGATATGATCGCCGCGTTCAAGACCTCAGATATCGAATCGGCGATTGCCAACACTTCCTCGGCGCGAAGAGTCTGGCAGGGCCGGTCAAATCTGACTCCAGCTCGGAACAGGATCTCGTCTGCGTACATATTGCCTATACCGCAAAGATGCGACTGGTCTAGAAGCATCCATTTGATGCCGGTCTTTCGGTCCATACAACCTTGAAGTGCTTCGTAAATCAACTCGGGCTGATTTATAGGATCAATCCCTAGACGCGATAGCGACGTAGCAAGACCCGATTTGTCCAATTCATCCAGGTAAAGCTGCCCAAAAGTCCGAGGATCCACAAAGACGATGAGTGATTGATCGGATAATTCGAAAACCACGTGGGAATGCTTGGGAATGTCACTGCGGTTGGCAAAACTCCGCAGCTGCCCGCTCATGCCCATATGAGCCACCAAAGCGAAGCTCTCGCGGTAGTGGGATGAAACAGCGATTGACAGGAATTTGCCCTTTCGGCGGATCTCGCGTATCTGGGCGCCAAGCAGCGGCTGTTCGAATTCGCCAGAGGTGGAATGAGCTCTGATGGACCGGCGATTAGCCACCGACACGCCTTTTATAGATTTCCCAATCATCAATTCGGAAAGGTCGCGCCGAAGGGTTTCAATTTCCGGGAGTTCAGGCATTCATCGTCCTACTTCCCGGCGCTCGAGTCATTCACCTTCGTATTTGACAGGAATTCCAGGGCATCCTCAGCCGCCCGCTGTTCCGCGAGCTTCTTGGAAGACCCGGTTCCGCTTCCAAGCACTCCGTTATCTACTTTTACGGTGGCCTGGAATACCCGGGCATGGTCAGGTCCGCTCCATTAGACCTCGTAAACCGGCGGCTTCATCGCCATCTGCGCCAACACCTCCTGAAGACGCGACTTGTAATCCGAGTGCCCCGGACCAAGCGCGTGAGCCTCGATCTCTGGTTTGATCAGTGACAAAATCAGACTTTCGGCGGCGGCAAACCCGAGTTCCAAATAGACGATCCCCATCACTGCTTCAAGCGAATCAGACAGAATAGAATTCTTCTCGCGACCCCCAGACGCCTCTTCACCCTTACCGAGTAGCAGAATTGTCCCTAACTCAATCGAACGAGCCACCTTGGAAAGGTTTTGGGAGCTGACCACCGATGCTCGAAGCTTGGTTAGCTCGCCCTCCTCGAAATAGGTAAAAGTCTGGAATATGTATTTCCCAACAACGAGGCCCAGAATCGAGTCGCCGAGGAATTCCAACCTTTCGTTGGAACTGATGCCGGGATGCTCTGCGCAGTATGACCGGTGAGTAGCTGCTTGGGTCATTCCGGCCATGGAAATCCCGCCGATGTCCAGCCTTCCTATCAGATCCTTCAAAGCTTGCTCGAATTCCGCCTGTACCCCATCCGAAGCAGCTTCAGACACGCGCCTCACCAAAGCTTTCGGCACGGGATGCGCTGGGCGCTCGGCTTTCATCGCTACTCAATACTGAGCTTCTCCACCACGTAATCGATAGAATCCCGCACCGTCTTGAGTTCTTCAAGATCCTCATCTTCTATTCTGAAGGCGTTTCCCTGAGATGAGAACTCTTCTTCAATGGCCTCTACTAATTCAATTAAAGCAAGCGAATCAGCATTAAGATCGTCAGTGAATGAACTTGTTTCATTTATTCTCTCGGGATCTATCTCGAGGATATCGGCGAGATGATTCCTAATGATTTCAAAAACTTCATTGCGGTTCAATTATTTACTCCCAGACATTGCGTTTCGGAAATAGCTCAAAAACAACGGCATCGACAAACCCCGGAATTGCACAACCTTAGACTTACCTTATCCGCGACGGTCCGGAATGCGCCCATTTGTCCATCACGCCAGATCTGCCGTAGCGGCCGCAATGCCGGCGGCAAGCTTGTTGACCAAATCGTGTTGGACCAGCACTGACGTTGTCCTGATCGCGTGAAAAATTGCATTTGCGGAAGACGACCCGTGTGAAATGACGCACACCCCGTTCACGCCAAGAAGCATGGCGCCTCCGTATGAGTCCGGATCGAGGTCGGACCAGAGATTCAGAAGCTTTGGGACGGCCGCCTGGAAAACCTCTTCGCCGCCTTCGCCGCTCTGCAGAGCGCCTATGACACCCTTCGCTATAGCGCGCACCGCGCCTTCAAGGGTCTTGAGAACAACATTTCCTGTGAAACCATCGGTAACGACGACATCCACACGGTCAGACATTACATCCCGGCCCTCGACGTTGCCGATGAACGAAATTCCCCTGACCTTGTCCAACAGCTGATGCGCCTCTTTGACAAGGGTATTTCCCTTGGACTTCTCCTCGCCTATCGACATAATGCCAACTTTGGGATCGGCGATATCGAAAGCCTCACGGGCGAAGATAGAGCCCATCTCGCCGAATTGAACCAGCCAGGAGGGAAGACATTCCGAATTGGCGCCAGAATCCAGCAAGACTGTCGGCGTCGATCCAGGTACCGGAATCGTTGTGGCTATCGCCGGCCTGGCTACTCCGCGAATTCTTCCCATCTTGAGAAGCGCAGAAGCCATTGCTGCCCCTGTATTGCCAGCCGAAACCATGGCAGACGCCTGCTTATCCCTCACCAACTCTGCGCATCTCACCAGCGATGAATCCCTCTTTGACCGAACAGACGAGGCGGGATCTTCATCCATGGCTATTACTTCAGACGCTTCGAGCACTTCGAAGTCGGATAGCTCTTTAATTGTCTCGGCCTTGCCGACCAGAATAATCGGCACAGAAAGCTCGTCTCGAGCCCTCCTCGCGCCGTCAATGACAACATCAGGAGCGTTATCCCCGCCCTCTAGGTCAAGGGCAATAGGAAGCACTGTTAGCCTACTTGAATGGCCTGACGGCCGTGGTACCATCCACATGCCGGGCAAACCACGTGTGGTTGCTTCGAAGCGTTACATTGGGGACAGACGCTGCGTGCTGGAAGCTTCAAGGACCAGGCCGAAGCTCGTTTCGACCTCGTCTTGGCCTTCGAAGTTTTCCGCTTAGGAACCGCCATTTTATCTCGCTCTCACAAATCTTGGGATACAATAAAGTCCCGGACGGCGACCGACACATTATAAGTGCTCAGAGCAACTTTCGCGCACATTCAAGGCCGCTCCCAGGTCTTCGGGAATTTCCAGAGTTATATCCTAACGGTCTTTTTCGGCCAAAACGTCAAGTCCGGCCCATCTCGGATCGATTGCGGCATATTCACATCCGCAACGGCCTAGATTCAGGTCCGCACCGCAGTTGGCGCACAGCCCCATGCAGTCCTCCTTGCACAGCGGAGCAAGCGGGAGCTCGAGAAGGACCTGGTCCTTGACCATTTCCCGTAGGTCAAGAACCTCGCCCGAGTACCGATAGGTATCGCTTTCGACGGGAACCCTGGAATCGGGACCAATTCTCTCGTAAAGCTCGCATACCGGAATACGCAGCGTCCCGGAGGCGGGACTGAGGCAGCGTCTGCACTCGCCCTCCCACCGAGTCGAAATCTCTCCCGTGATGAGCAACCCCCCATGGACCGATTCAGCGACGACCGACACCTCTGTTATCTGATCGTCCTTCACTCGCGACGACACTACCTTGAGATCCGCGATCGTGCCGCTCAAGGCAAAACTCATCGAAGAGCCCGCTTCTTTGCGCAGCCTGGTAATACCGATGACAAAAGAGTGTTTGGAGCTCATTCAATATCCTGATCAAAAAAAGGGCTCTTGTCCAGGTCCGGGTCTTCGGTCCCAGAATCTCCGAGGGGATCGTTTGGATCAAACGATTCATTCACGGAAGGAACAAGCTTCGCCCTGCCTGCTTTGACGGATTTATCGATATTTGCAAGAGCAATTTCAAACTCCGCAAGTTTCTGATCCACGTAATCCAGGGCGGCGTATTTCAAGCGGCTTGCCTCTTGCTTAGCCTCTTGAATCATTCGATTGGCATTTTGATTCGCCTGCCTCGTGATCTCCGCTCGAGCAACCAGCCGCTCGGCCTTCGCGGTAGCTGCGGCGATGATCTCGTCAGCCTCGAAACGAGCCTTGTCGCCAATTTCGTGCCTCTCCCGAATAACAAGCTGGGCGTTGCGGATCTCCAAAGGCAAAGCCTCGAGCGCGGCGTCCACTAAAAACAGTATCTCGTCGCGAGGCACCAGCACGGAAGCTGAAAGTGGCATGGCTTTGGCATTTTCCATCAACTCAGCGATTGCCAAGAGAGCCTCTTCGAGGGTGATCCTTTTTTCTGAATACTCGTTGTCGTCCAATGATCCGCCTATGGTGCTAACTATGGTGCCAACAATGCCGAGATACCAATCAGCGAGCGCTCTCAGCGAGAGCCAACGCCACCGGTGGAGGAACCATTGAGGACACATCTCCGCCGTAATGCCAAACCTCTCGAAGCAACCGCGATGCCAAGAAGGAGAACTCGGCGCTTGTCGGTATGAATACCGTGTCTATGCCTGAAAGCTGCCTGTTCATCTGTGCCATTTGAAGTTCATTCTCGAAATCTGACACCGCCCGCAAGCCCCTCACTATTACCGACGCTCCAAGCTCCCTCGCTAAGGTTACCACCAACGTCGACAGTCCAACTATCTCCACGTTGTTTATGTGAGCAACGCTCTTTTCGATCATCGCCTCCCTCTCTTCCAAGGAAAACAGAGGGCCGGCTTTTTGCGGATTTCGCATTGCGGCAACTACTACCTTATCGAAAAGTTGGGATGCCCTCTCGACTATTTCCAAATGGCCGTTGTGGAATGGATCAAAAGAACCGGGGAAAAGAGCGATAATCAACTAACTCACAGTGCCTTTCTCAATTGCCGGGATCTGAACTTGAAATCAGTGTCACCAATGTAGTTCCATACTTGCGTTCTACCAATTTCTCGATCCCAGCGGGTAGTTCTATCGGGCTTCCGGTTTCGCACACCATGATAGCTGCAGGAACTTCCAGCAATAGTTCATTCCAGTCGTTGAAGGCATACGGTGGATCGAGAAATGCTATGTCGAACCGATCGCCAGAGTAACCCTTGAGGAAATCCTTGTACGTCGCGGTCCTTACCGTGGCGCGGCTGGGCTCAATCTCCAGCCCGGAAAGATTTTCCTTTATAACCTTTACCGCGGCGCGAGATTGGTCGACAAAATATACCTCCCTAGCTCCCCGCGACAGAGCCTCGATACCCAAGGCCCCAGTCCCGGCAAACAGGTCCAGAACCAGTTTGTCTTCGATCCCGACCCTCGACCAAAGGATATCGAATATCGACTTCCTAACCCTCGACGACGTTGGCCTAGTGGCTCCTGAAATATTTGAAGACAGCTTTCGGTTCTTGTTGGCACCAGTTAGGACACGCACAAAATAAAATTTAGCAAGCGTAGGACCAACAACTGCTAAGCATTTAAAGCCGCATTGCCCTGGAACTGCAAACACTGGCCAGATCTTCAGCTTCGAGGCTTGATCGCCAGCGATACGGTACAACTGCCTTAAGAGCCCGGTCAGCCCAAAAAGAGAAACTCGCTTTCCTCGGGATCCTGGAATGCCTTTATTTCGTCTGCGAGATGGGGATGCATTTGCATTAGGGGATCGTCGCCCACAATATATTTGGCTATCAGCTGAGCCGAAGCCACCAAATCCCTGTCTCTAGCCAGTGAAGCCAGCTTCAGGTCGCTTCTTCCTTTTTGACGACGGCCCATGATAGTTCCTTCGCCTCTTAGTTCAAGATCCTTTTCAGCTAGATAAAAGCCATCGGTTGACGCCACCATAGCCTCGATTCGCGGATTCGAAACATCCGGCTCCGCGAGACAAATCAGGTAACAATAACTTCTATGCTCCCCGCGTCCGACCCTGCCTCTCAGCTGATGAAGCTGTGCCATGCCAAACCGGTCGGCGTTCTCAATGACCATGACGGTTGCGTTGGGAACATCTACTCCCACCTCGATGACTGTCGTGGCGACCAGAATATCCAAGTCATGGATCCGAAACTTCTCCATCTGGTCTTCCTTGTCTTTTGCGGTCATTTGACCATGCAAAAGGCCGAGCCTCAGACCATTCAACTCGTTGGCGCGTAGCCGCTCAAACTCCTCGCTAGCGGACTTCGCTGCCACCCGTTCCGACTCATCCACCAAAGGGCAGACTACATAAGCCTGGCGGCCAAGGGCCACTTCGGAGCGAACCCGTTCGACCACCATTCGGTACTCGTCTTCGGTTTTCGCCCAGCGGGTGCGAATCGGCGTTCTGCCTGGAGGAAGCTCATCGAGAACGGTGAGATCAAGATCTCCGAAAACCGTCATAGCTGCGGTGCGCGGAATTGGCGTCGCGGTCATTACCAGCACGTCGGGATCAAGCCCGTGCCCGGTTCTGGCCCGCTCTCTCAAAACCGCACGCTGCTCGACTCCAAATCTATGCTGCTCGTCGACAACGACCGCGCCAAGAGCGCGAAACGTGACTCCGTCCGAGATCAGAGCATGCGTGCCAACAACGATGTCAATCCGCCCGCTGCCAAGCTCTTCAAGAATCCTGCGCTTGGCGGCTCCAGGAGTCTTGCTTGACAGCATTTCCACCGAAATATTACGCTCGCTGGATTCGAACAGGCCGTCTCCCCTCGATCCTGGAACAGTGAACCCTTTCAGGAGACGTGACAGTGTAATCCAGTGCTGTTCGGCCAGAACTTCGGTTGGAGCCATTAAGGCTCCCTGATATCCGCCTTGGACCGCCATTAGAAGCATGCCCAGGGCCACCAGAGTTTTGCCGGAGCCGACGTCACCCTGAAGCAGCCGGTGCATCGGAATGGGAGATCGCATGTCATTGGCAATCTCGTCAAGCGCCTTTTTTTGGGCGCTCGTCAAATCAAAACTCAACGACGCAAAAAACTCTGCGATCAGAGAGTCCGACCCTTCGCCCGCCCCCGCAGATTCGGCTGGAAACAAACCGGCATTTAAACGCGAAGTATGAACGATACTCCCAAAAATCGGTTCAACTGCATGCGAAATGCCCTTCGAGTTATGAGCGGTTTCAACCTTTGACTTTCTGAGCATCAGCTGCAATCGAAGCAGCTCATCGAATGCCAGCCTGCGCCGAGCTGTAATCACCTGCCCCATCGACGAAGGATTGTGTATCGCTTGAATGGCCGCAGACCTTCCCATGAGGCCGAGCTGGCTCAAGACGTCATCTGGAACAGGGTCGAAAATTTCGCCAGCCCTGTTCAGTGCATCGTCAACCAGTTTGGATATCTCCCATGACGCCATGCCGGACTTCTCAGACTGCGGGTAGATTGGAACAATTCTGCCGGTGCGGTCACCTATCAAATCCACGATTGGATTGGACATCTGCGTTACGCGCCGAAATCGCTCCAATTTTCCAAAAAAGGCGGCCTCAACCCCCTCCTTCAGCTGCTTCGCCCTCCA
>DAHVKW010000078.1 GCA_027320695.1 Actinomycetota bacterium
AAAAACCTAGAATTTACGTCTAATAAGGTTTCTAAGCATTGCTCCCGATGAGCTTGACGAACGGCGAGAGTAGGTGACTGTGAAATAGTGCTATTCTTGAGGCGGTGTATCAGAAAAGACTGCACCCATTGCAGAGAAGTACAATATATGGCTATCATAACTGGGCATGAAGTTCGGCGTCGGGCAATAATTGTTGTCGGTGTCACTGGTGTTGTTATTTTGAGTGTGCTATCGGGCGTATTCTCAAGTCTTGGCCCACCATCGTCGAGCCCAGCTAGGTCCGCGCTAGGTCATGGCGAGATGTCGAAACCGACTACTCCACAATGGCAGTTAGCCAAACATACCAATGCAAGTCTGCCCTCCTGGTGGCAGGCTCCTGGGTACGATGGCCTGAAACTCAACTACTATGCCTCAAAGTATATGGCTGACGTTTATGGAGGATTAATTGCCACCGATGTTGCTTCTCATTTTGATGTATATATGACCGTGCTAGATGGTGATCAAGAAAGCAGGCTGCTCCAGGCGACCTCAGTCCCAGCATCAAAAATTACCTTCATGTTTACTCCGACCACGCTGCTGCAACAGCTAGAGCTACAGAAGCAAGTCAATGGAGCGATGGGAGCGATTCGGGCAGAGGGTATCAATCTCGTGGGCAACGGACCTGATATTCGGACTGGGAAGTTGCAGTTGCGAGTTGTCAATCCCACACCGGCTCAGATTTCCTACCTGACTCAGAGCTTTGGTCCTTATGTTGAAGTCGTATCAAGCCGAGCTGACGCGATCCTGTCCTGAGCCGCGACAACCCCAAAGGACTAACAAGGTTGCTCCAGATTAACTTTAAGCCAGGAATAGTCACTACTTCGAATATGTATACTTCGCCAGTAGTAAAGCTGCATGGACTTGTCAGTGGAAATTGCATCTTGATTTCAGAAATTTATTTGCTGTGGCTCCCTGTCGACTGATGGGGAGCCGATTTTTTTGCGACATCGGTGGTTAGCTCGTTATTGAGCCCAAATGGAGAGTTTCCACGTGGCAAACCCATAGAATCTGCGCTTCTCGTCTTTTGCAGTGGGAATGTTTTTGCCGATTTAACATTTCCTAATCGCTGGCTTTCAGGTATTTTGGGGAGCTAATTACCGTCGTTGCAGGGTAGTTAGCGCAGTCCTGCATAAACGCTTGCTGACCTCAATAGCGGTCACGCAGTGCGTTTGAATGTGTTCGCGATTTAGCATCTTCGCTGCTTGAAATCTTTATTTAACCTGTGAACTCCGTGTGAATGTTAGTGAATTGCCATGGCAAAAATGAGCCCGTAAATAGAATAGGTCTATCAGAGCTGCAGCATTTGGAACTATTGGCTCGACTCGTTACCAGATTTCGGAAAGGAATTTTTCATGGATGAATCCAAGCGGGTTATTGTATTCGGGGCAGATGGTTATATTGGTTGGCCAATGGCGATGCATCTTTCAAAGTTGGGCCACAGCGTTGTTGCGGTCGACAATCTTTCCCGGCGGAGCTGGGATCGCGAAGGTGGCACCTACAGCCTGATTCCGATTGCATCCATGGAGACTCGAGTGTCGCGGTGGAAAGAGCTGACTGGCAATACAATCGTTTGGCGCAATTTGGATCTTTGTGATGCTGAAGCACTCGATGCTCTGATTGAAGAGGTCAGGCCCGATGCGGTAATTCACTTTGCCGAGCAGCGCAGCGCTCCCTTTTCGATGATATCTCGTAATCATGCTGTCAGAACCCAGGTCAACAACATAGTTGGCAACCTCAATTTGCTTTTCTCAATTCACTCTATCGTGCCTGAATGCCACCTGATCAAGTTGGGTTCCATGGGCGAGTACGGATCTCCGAACATTGACATTGAAGAGGGCTACATTACCATCGAACACAATGGACGCAGCGACACTCTTCCCTTTCCCAAAGTGCCGGCGAGCTTTTATCACCTTTCTAAAGTCGCAGATTCTCAGAACATACACTTTGCCAGCCGTACCTGGGGGCTTAGAGCTACAGACTTGAACCAGGGTGTCGTTTACGGTGTGCAAACCGAGGAAACTGCCCTGCACCCGGATCTTGCGACCAGATTTGATTTTGACTCCATTTGGGGAACCGCTCTCAACCGGTTCTGTGTGCAATCTGCAGTTGGAGAACCTCTTACCGTCTATGGCAAAGGGGGTCAGACCAGGGGGTACCTAGACATCCGCGATACGATGGCGTGCATTACTCTTACGCTGGAGAACCCGCCGCAGGAGGGTGAGTGCAGAGTGTTCAACCAGTTCACCGAGCAATTCAGCATCAATGATCTGGCCCGGTTGGTCTCTTCCGCGCGGACTAGAATTGGTTTGTCAACCGACATTGTGCACATCGAGAATCCAAGGGTTGAGGCGGAGGAGCATTACTACAATCCCCGGCATACAAAGCTCATGGACCTTGGACTCAAGCCGCATTATCTTTCGGACACCCTTGTTACTTCGCTGATTAGCCTTGTCGAGGAGTACAAGGCAAAAGTTGACCCGGTGCTGCTGGAGATACCTAGCGTGGACTGGCGGACAGGTGGCAACGAGATCTGGAAGAAGTACGCTAACCAGGATGAATTCAAATTCAATTCTGGCCGGATAGCAGATCTGGTCGAATCTGCACGGCGCTAATTTCGAGCATGATATGCATTCAATTGTGAATTGATCTTTTGTGGCGGCTGAATCGTTTGCGGCCTATAGAGGTTAAAGTCTCAATGTGGATAATTTTCTGCAGTCTCGCTCACATCCGAAACTGACGACTCCTGAGTCGATCAAGTTCTCCACTGTATTTGCTAGAAGCAAGGTGCTTGGCATCGTCGCAGCGGCAATTTGGGGTTTTGGGCTCATTGAGGTGGCTTCGGCAGATATTGTCTCAGCATCCTGGGAGACCTCGGTTGCTTGTTCGTTGGGGTTTGTTGGCGTCATCGCTTTCATTGGTTACCTCTACTACAAGAGCGGCATGAAAACGTATGAGTCTCACGGATCGTGCTCGGCTGCAACTGGAGATCATGGCTGTTCCCAGGCCGGCTGCGACATTGAAAGCGGAGGTTGCCTGGGCAGGTTCGACCGTGAACTCTCAGAGCGAATTGCGCAGATGGAAAAGGAGAAACTGTCTCTTCTGCTGCGCCGAAAAATTGGTGTGGATATGATCCTTCCACTTTTTTGGCTTGCGGTCGGACTCAAACTGGCCATGTCGGGCGGCATTGCCTCGCTATCTGGCGCCTTGGCGTTATCAGTGGGCTCTATCGGTCTGATGTTCGTGAGGCTATACCTCGGCTCGGCTGTCTTTTCATAGAGGAAGTGTCGAGAGCATCATTTCCCCGTCTCGTGGTCGATGTCGCCGCAACTGTGACATTCCACCTCGATCGTGACGTGGTCGATTCCGTAGCTGGATTTCAGCATGTTCTTGATCTCCTGCACTTTGATTTGTGCCAGATGAAGTGTGGTTCCGTCTTCCATGAGAATATGAGTCGACAGCGCGATTGTGTCTGAAGCTAAATTCCAGAGATGAAGATGGTGAACATCGAGAATATTGGGATCGGATGCGACTGCATCACGGATCTCGTCAAGGCTGATTTCCCCTGGGGTCGACTCAAGCAATACGGATACCGTGCTCGCGACAATTCGCCAAGAAGATATGACTATTAGAAGAGATATAACAATCGAACCGAGCGCGTCCGCACGGTTGAAAGCGAAAATCCAAATTGCAAGACCAGAAACAATAGTTAAAAGCCATCCAGCTGCATCTCCGGCCATGTGCACAACACCCGCACGCATGTTGAGGCTCTTGCCGGAGCTTAGGTGCAGGGCCCTTACTGATGTTGCGCTTACAAGCAGTCCGATTATCCCCAAGAGAATGACCGGCAGCGAAGACACCGGATGGGGATGGACGAAGTCCTTTGTCGCTTCGACGACAATCCAAATTGAAGTGGCGAGCAGAATAGTGCCGTTGACAAGGGCTCCAATTACCTCTGCTCTGACAAGACCAAAGGAGTATTTTAGCGAGACTGGTTTCGACGCGAGGAGAATCGCAATGTATGCAATTGCCAGGCCCACTGTGTCGGCGATCAGGTGAATGGCGCTGGCCAATAGGACCAGCGAATTCGCGTAGAAACCAAAGCCCGCCACAACTATGAGAAAAGCAAAATTGAGTATCAAAACTTTGGCAGTTGTTGATTTCTGGCGCCGGCGCGTTTGGGAGTGCTCGCGTGCGTTCCAGGTGTGGCTTGTCATCTATTAATGGGACTCCATTCCGAGCCAGTCCAAAACTCTTCGATGTTTCCAGGATAATGCGACGCTCTGCGAAAATCACTCGGCGCGCGTCCCGAGGAAAGGATCTTCAGCGGGACTTGATTTAGCCTGGTAGGACCGGATTTGAGTTCCTCTGTGGATTGATTTTTGTGCCAGGTTTTGAGGAACGTCTTGGCGATATAGGGCTTAGAAAGGTTTTCCAGGCAAGGGAGAGAATTATATTGGCCTTATGTTGGAAGAACTATTTGATGCGAATAAAGAATATTCCGAGAAGTTTGCTCTTGCCGGCTTGGCACCAAGAGCGGCGAAGGGTTTGGCTCTATTGACTTGTATGGACAGCAGGATCGAGCCGTTGGCAATGCTTGGGTTAGTCCCAGGCGATGCCAAGATTATGCGGAATGCGGGCGGGCGGGTAACTCCCGACGTACTGAGATCTCTTATATTTGCCACGTCCTTTCTGGGTGTTGACAGCATTGTCGTGATGCAGCACACGAAATGTGCCCTAACCCAATTGAGCGATCTGGACGTACAGACTCACTTGGCTTCAGCGGGCCTGGATGTTGGCGACTGGGAATTCCTGACGATGGATACGCCAGATGTGGCGCTGGCCGAGGACGTAGGGCTCATCCGATCCTGTCGCTCGTTGCCAGCTGGCATAACCGTTGAGGGATGGCGTTATGACGTTGACGACGGCTCTGTTGCCCGGGTAGTTCTCTAATAGTTCTGTAAATACGATTTTTCGCGGCAAATAATTCGAGCCGTTAGGGCTTTGCTTTTGAAGAGGGATTCGCAGTCGCCGATTTGCCAGCAAGGCTCGTCGAGAAGGTGCGGCCCGAATTTATTTTACGCATTATGCGGCGACCCGACCTGGGAACGATAGTTCGCTATCGCCTATGAAACGTGCCATGCGGACTCATATTCAACGGCTGCATGACACGTCTATTTTCGGTTTGAAGAGATGCGGCGACCCGCCCTCGTGCTGATTACTTGTTTGGCTGTGGCGTCAGACGCAAGTAAGGCTTGAGGGTCTTGAAACCCTTAGGAAACTTGGTCTTGGCGTCCTCATCAGTCACGGAATTTGCAATGATGACGTCGTCTCCGTCGTTCCAGTTGACTGGTGTCGAGACAGTGAATTTGTCCACCAGCTGGAGCGAATCTAGCACGCGCAGTATCTCCTGGAAATTTCGTCCGGTAGAGGCGGGATAAGTTATTGTGAGCCGAAGTTTCTTTGTCGGGTCAATGATAAATACCGATCGGACGGTGAGCGTGTTCGATGCGTTCGGATGAATCATGCCGAAGAGGTCCGCAACTTTATGCTCAGGATCGCCGATCATTGGGAAATTGACGGCTTTGCCCTGAGTCTCCTCAATGTCCTTTTCCCATTCAATGTGCTTCTCGACCGGGTCAACCGAAAGGCCAATGACCTTAGTGTTCCTCTTTGTAAATTCATCTTTAAGCTTGGCTACCTCTCCTAGTTCGGTGGTGCAAACCGGAGTGAAATCAGCTGGGTGTGAAAATAAAACGCCCCAACTGTCGCCAAGCCATTCATAAAATGTCAACTCACCCTGTGTGGTACTAGCAGTGAAGTTGGGTGTTATGTCACCTAATTGAAGTCCCATTAAATTCTCCTATATAACTCTCGTAGCTTTCGATATATATTCACAGCGAATTTAAACCCTAGCTACGTCCGCTGCTAATTCCGACCAAAGTTGTCGACTTTTGTGCGACGAACCCGCCACCGCCAAGTCGGCTGGGAACTTTGTCTAGTCAGATTATTAAAACCCAATTTGACTCCTGTAAATTCCCGAATAATCGAACCCCTTGAAAGCTTGCCGCGATGACGGGTAGGCTGCGGAAATAGTTATTCGGTGCGGGGTCAATCGGCCTTGCATCGATTGGCGCCAGAATGGCATGACCTGGTTCGCGGATCCAGGGCAACAAAAGGAGTCACGATTCTTGGAGGCGAGTTTATGCAGATCAGCATGCAGGTGAATTATTCAGGCAGCTTCCTCCAAGCGGTTGATCAGATAATCGCCTACGAGAAGCGCGGGCTCGACATTGCTTGGGTGCCCGAGGCTTATGGATTTGATTCTCCGACGCTGATGGGTTATTTGGCGGCCAAAACTGATCGAGTTAAGATCGGTGCGGGAATCATGCCTATTTACTCCCGAACTCCTGCCTTGATTGCGCAAACTGCCGCTGGGCTTGATGAGGTTTCCAACGGCAGGGCGATACTTGGTTTAGGCGCCTCGGGTCCTCAGGTGATTGAAGGTTGGCACGGTGTCGTCTATGACAAGCCTATAGCCAGGACACGGGAAATAATTAAGATCTGCAGACGCGTGTGGTCACGCGAGCCCTTGAAAAACGACGGTATATACCAGATTCCGCTGTCCCCGGACAAGGGTACCGGGCTTGGCAAGCCGCTGAAAATCATTACCACTCCGGTGAGGGATAACATACCGATTTTTGTCGCATCGCTGGGGTTTAAGAATGTTGAGATGACTTTTGAGGAGGCAGACGGTTGGCTGCCCATCTTTTATATTCCCGAAAAGGCAAAAGACGTATGGGGTGACGCGATAAAGGCTGGGCTGGCGAAGCGCGATCCGGATTTAGGTCACCCGGAGATCGTCGGAGGAGGAATGCTTGCAGTGGGCGAGCACCTGGAGGACTTGAGGGAATTGGGCAGAGGCGTCCTTGCATTGTATATCGGAGGAATGGGAGCAAAAGGAAAAAATTTCTACAACGATTTGGCAGTTAGATATGGGTACGAGGAGCAGGCCAGGAAAATTCAGGAGCTTTACCTGTCGGGTGAGAAGGCAAAGGCGATGGCCGAGATTCCACAGGATCTTCTTGAGGCGACATCCCTGATTGGGCCGAGGAGCTATGTTGCAGAACGACTGGCCGCCCACAAGGAAGCGGGCGTAACAATTATGGGGATCACTCCGGTCGGGAGCGATCCCCTTGGGTCAGTCGAGAAGTTTGTGGAGATGGTCCATGAACTGGGTTGATCGCGCCTAATTCGTAATGGCAGATTCCTCGGACTCACCTGCTGTCGCAACTTCGCCTGGTTGTCTAAAAAGGTGCTCCCGGTAGAACTGAAGTTCTACGACGCTTTCTTTGATGTCGTCCATTGCTCTGTGGCCTCTGGATTTCGGCGGCGCATTCTTGACTGCTTCCGGAAACCATCTCTTGCCCAGCTCCTTTATTGAGGAGACGTCAACCGAGCGATAGTGAAGATAGTTTTCAATCTCGGGCATGTATTCGGCCAGAAATCTTCGGTCGGTGCCTATCGAATTTCCACAGAGCGGAACGAGGCCTGCAGCTGAGATGTGCTTTTGAATAAACTGCAGCGTCTGTTTTGCAGCGGCTTCAACGGTGATAGGGGAACGCCGGATCTCCTCGATAAGACCACTCCTGGTATGCATATTTTTGACAACGGCATCCATGGTCTCGAGCTGCTGTGCAGTGGCGCCTATGACTAAGTCCGGCCCCTCCTCTATGATTGTCAGGTCATCATCAGTTATCAGTGTTGCGATTTCGACGATTGTGTGTCTCTTGGGGTCTAGCCCAGTCATTTCTAAGTCAATCCACACCAACATTTAGGTAATGCTAGAGCAAAGACGGTCTAGATTTGTATTTTGGAGGGGGATTTTAAGATGGGAGCTCCTCAATGATTTATACCAGGCGACCGTTTGTGGTGATACCCACCTACAACGAAGCCAAGAATATAGGCGATGCTATTCGCCGAATAAAAAGGCAGTTCCCAGAGATTGACATACTCGTTGTGGATGACTCCTCGCCGGACGGGACGGCCGACATCGTGAGATCTCTAGCTGAGGTCTATAGCAACGTCGAGGTGATCCAAAGACCGGCCAAGCTCGGACTTGGCTCCGCCTACAGGCTTGGATTCGCAATGGGTATGGAAAGAGGCGCTACAAGTCTTATCGAGATCGACGCCGATCTATCACACGAGCCTGAATCGCTCCCGCAACTCATTAGAGCAGTCGAAGAAGAGGGTGCTGATCTGTGCATAGGGTC
>DAHVKW010000079.1 GCA_027320695.1 Actinomycetota bacterium
ATCGGTCGTCGCAATTCGACAGCACCGGGGAACACACTGGGGCGATTGAAATAGCCAGGCTCCTGAGAGACTACGGTGCAATCGGTGTTGGCGGTCTGCTGAACCAGACAAGAATCATCAATGGAGAAGACGACGCCCTAGCGAAGATTGCCTCCGCGCGAGGGCTCAGAGTTGTCGGCCACGCTCCGGGAGTCTCGGGGTCCAATCTCGACGCCTACCTCAGCGCCGGAGTCGAGTCGGACGTGGCATGCCTTAACTATGATGAAGCGCTGGAAAAGCGCCGGAAAGGCATGTGGATTTTCCTTCGCCACGGAACGATCCGCAATAATATCGAAGAGCTTCTTCCGCTGGTAAAAAAGTATGGCTCTAAAAATATGGCGTTTGGCACCGATGAGCGGGATCTGGAGACGTTAGCTGCCAACGGCCATATTGACGACTGTCTCAGGATCGCAGTCGAAAACGGCATTTCGCCGGAGGATGCGCTGATCATGGCATCCACCAACCCGGCAGAATTTCACGGCTTCAGCCGTCTGGGATATTTGAGCCCGGGCTATCAGGCGGATCTGGCAATTCTTCCTAACCTTGTCGATTTCAGGCCGTCGATGGTTTTTCAGAAGGGAACTCTTGTCGCCCGCTCCGGAAAGACGATGGTGTTCACGGTTCCCAAGACATCTCCTCCTCCGTGGATGCTCGAGACAATCCAGATAGACCTGGCAAAAATAGGGCCGGAAAGCTTTTCGCTGCCACAAGCCAAGGGCCAGCATGTGAAGATCATCTCCCTTGGCCAAAGTAGCTCGACGGTAAAAGAGGTTGACCGGGAGTTCCATGCTCATGACACTTCCATTAACCGGCTCGCGATCCTCGGCCGAAAGAGTCTGGGCAAAGACGTCGGCATCGGCTTGGTGGAGGGCTTAGGCCTCACCGAGGGCGCAATCGCTTGTACCGTCGCCCGGGGGCCTCACAGTTTGATCGTCGTGGGCTCGAATACGGCAAACGGGATCGGAGACATGGAAATTGCCGTTGCAACCCTGATCCAAATGGGCGGAGGGCGCGTAGTAGTCAAAAATAGGGAGATCATAGCCTCGGTAAGCCTTCCCATCGGAGGCATTATCTCCACTCTTGGAGCGCCGGAACTGCTAAAGGAGCTGCAGGCTTCTGACGCTGCGGCCAAGAGCGTGGGTACGACCCTTGATCACCCCTTCGCGTGCCTGGACGAGTTGTCGCTGGCGGTGATGCCCGAACTTCGAATTACAAGCCTTGGCTCGGTCAACGTCGTCAACCTAATCAAGGCGGATCCGCTTCAGTCGAACTAATCCGCTCGAAATCCTCGCCCCGTTCAATCAATCGCAGTTGTGGTAGCCTCGACAAAGCGGCTGTTGCCCGCGCTCAGTAAAAGTTGCGGACCTCGGGAGATACTATGGAGCAGGCGGTAATCATCGACGTCGTTCGAACACCTGGCGGGAAGAGAGGCGGCAAACTTTCCGGGTGGCATGCAGTAGATCTGGCAAGCGAACCTCTAAAAGCACTCGTCCAGAGAAACGACCTCGACCCAGCGCTGATAGAAGACGTGATAATGGGATGCGTCACCCAGATCGGGGAACAAGGGGTCAACATAGCCAGAAACGCAGTTTTGGCTGCTGGATTTCCGGAATCGGTCTGCGGTACCACTATTGATCGCCAATGCGGTTCGTCGCAACAGGCAGCCACATTTGCCGCTCAAGCCATAAAAAGCGGATCGCAGCACATCGTCGTCGCGGCTGGAATTGAATGCATGACCAGAGTTCCCCTTGGAGCAAATATGTCCAGTGGACCTGGGATGCCCTTCGGGCCAAAGATGAACGAGCGATACCACGGAAGTGGCGGCATCGTTCCCCAGGGAATAAGCGCTGAAAAGATTGCCGAAATGTGGCAGCTCACGCGCGAGGAACTCGACGAGTACTCCTTCCACAGCCATATGCGCGCTCAATTGGCGACAACAGAGCATCGTTTCGACAAAGAAATCATCCCGATTGCGGTCAAAGATCTGAAGGGGAGAGAGACCGGCGAGATCTTGGACTTTGACGAGGGAATCAGGGGGGATACTACGCTCGAGAGACTTGCTGGCCTCAAACCAGCCTTTATGGAGAACGGCAAGATAACCGCAGGCAACTCTTCGCAAATTACTGATGGTGCTTCGGCAGCACTGATCATGTCCGAATCAATGGCCAGCAAACTGAACCTGAGACCAAGGGCACGGTTCGTAGCCTTTTCCCTGGCGGGCGTAGACCCCATTACCATGCTGACCGGCCCGATACCGGCCACTCGCAAAATTCTGGCCAACAGCGGCAAAGGCTTGGGAGACATTGACCTTATCGAAATCAACGAGGCTTTCGCCTCGGTGGTGCTGGCATGGGAAAAAGAACTGAAACCAGATATGGATAAGGTCAATGTAAATGGCGGGGCAATCGCTCTGGGGCACCCGCTTGGGGCTTCGGGTACGCGCCTGCTTGCGACCCTCCTGAATGAGTTGGAAAGAACGGGAGGAAGATTTGGCCTTCAAACAATGTGCGAAGGCGGAGGACAGGCAAACGCCACGATTATTGAACGGCTATGAGCGCACTACTGATATCGAGTCGCCATCCAGAAACCAATAGCAAGAAGAACCAGCCCGCCGAGCAGATACCAGTTGGATGCCCCGCCGGGAAGGATCGTCAGGTAATTGATGATGATTAGAAGCACGCCCAGGGCAAGGAATACGAACATCGAGATCGGAACCCATTTCGGCGAGTGGTACGACTTTGGCCGCTCGGACTTGGGCGTGTATCTGCCTCTCGGCGCCTTCGCTTGCTTGCTCGGCTTTTCCTTCTTGGACGACTTGGATAAAATTTTAGGCCACTGAATCACACTGGCTAGGATAGTAGAGCACAGCCGGTAATGGGTTAATGCAATGCAATTACCATTAAAAAATGGGGAAACGTGCTAGTAAAAGAACAAAAAATAGTCGTTATTGATAACTATGACTCCTTTGTGTACAACCTGGTCCAGTACCTCGGAGAATCCCAGGCTGAACCGATTGTCTATCGGAACGACAAGGTGACCGTGAAGCAGGTGCTGGCGCTGGCACCGGACGCGGTCCTCATCTCCCCCGGTCCTGGCGTCCCGAGCCAGGCCGGAATTACCGAGGACCTTGTCTTGGCGGCGGCAGAATCTCAAATTTTCGTCTTCGGGGTGTGCCTGGGTCACCAAGCCATCGCAGAGGTATTCGGCTCCAAGGTGGTAAGGGCGCCATATCTGATGCATGGCAAGACGTCGATGATACGCCATGATGGCAGAGGAGTAT
Source organism: Actinomycetota bacterium (assembly GCA_027320695.1). Taxonomy (GTDB): domain Bacteria; phylum Actinomycetota; class Acidimicrobiia; order Acidimicrobiales; family Acidimicrobiaceae; genus SCQM01. Next base: position 3,320 of record DAHVKW010000079.1, read on the forward strand.
TCAAGGACCTGCCAAATCCGTTTAGAGCCACGCGCTACCATTCGCTCATCGTCGAAAAAGAGTCGCTTTCCCCCGACCTTGAAATTACCGCAACAAGCGAAGACGGACTCATCATGGGCATAAGGCACAAAACGCTACCCGTCGAGGGGGTGCAGTTCCATCCGGAATCGATATTTACTGATTCCGGGAAAAACCTTATCCAGAACTTCCTTGATCTCTCGGCAAGACCGAGACCTGACGCCCTGCTTTAAGGCCTACCCACCAGGAGGAGCGGTCGTCGTCGTATTTGGAACTGTCGTCGTTGTGGATCCTGAAGGAGCCGTGGTCGTGGTCGAAGAACTCGACCCTTGCGAGACCACCATGTCGACCGGAGTATTGGGGGCAACATTCGTGCCAGCCACCGGATTGGTCGAAACCACATCCCCATTAGGCACGGACGAGGATGGCTGGTAAGTCACTGCTCCCATAGTAAGGTTGTGCGAGCCAAGCGTATTAGCGGCCTGAGCCAACGGCTGGCCGACCACGTCGGGAACAGGCACCTGGGATGGACCATTCGATACCCCAAGAGTCACGCTTGAACCCTTGGGAGCCGGGGTGTTCGCGGCAGGAGACTCTGAGAATACAGTCCCGGTAGCAGCTGGATTGGTCGAGTAATCAGTTGTAACCAGGAATCCGGCGCCGAGTAGCGTCGACTCCGCTGTCGCCAAGGGCTGGCCGACCACGTTGGGAACCGTCACCTGCTCAACCCCCGAGCTGACGACCAGGGCAACCGTAGTCCCCTTTGTAACCGTGACTCCAGCATTGGGATTTTCTGACAGGACTGTTCCTGAGGATTCGTTTGAGGTCTGCTTGGTGACTGATGACTTGAGTCCGGCATTTGTAAGGGCCGACACCGCGTTGGCCTGGCTGTCGCCGACAACGGAGGGCACCGGTACAGTAAGGACGGCAGCCGGTCCCCCAGAGCCGGAACTGTAGAAGTATTTGGCGCCCAAAAGCAGTGCCCCGAGAACAACGACTAACAAAATGATACCAATTAGCAGCCAATTAGGCCCTTGCCGCTCTTGATCAACTGCGGTTATCGGCGCGGTGCGAATTACTTCGGTGTGTGGCAGCCCGCCTCTAGATCCATCAACCAATGGCAGTGCCTGGGTGGCATCGGGATCAAAGCCAACAAGCGCCGCGACTTCTTTATGGTTTAGAAATCTTTGCAAGTCTTCGCGCATCTCGAGAGCGCTCTGGTAGCGTGCAGACGGATCCTTTGCCATAGCCTTCATGACAATTGCTTCCAGCGCTTCAGGAATTTCGGGCGCCAACGTCCTTGGATGCACCGCCTCTTCGCGCACGTGCTTGTAGGCGATCGCCAGCGGGCTGTCTCCCGCAAAGGGAACCTTGCCGACTAACATTTCATACAGGACAACCCCCAGCGAGTAAACGTCGCTTCGGCCGTCAACCGCGAGCCCCTGAGCCTGCTCCGGAGGTATGTAGGTAGCGGTTCCCATCACGGCCCCCGTTTGCGTCAGATCTCCGTCGGCCGTTGCAGCCCGGGCAATGCCGAAATCGGCCACCTTTATTTGGCCATCCTCGGTAAGGAGCACGTTGGACGGCTTCACGTCCCTGTGGATCACCCCGTGCTTGTGCGCGAATGAAAGCGATGCGGCGACCTCGGAAGCGATTGAAGCCGCCTTTTGGGGTTCAATCCGCCCACTCTCTTGGATCAAAGAGGCGAGAGTTACACCGTCGACTAGCTCCATTACGATGTAATAGGTATTGTCCGCCTCTCCCCAGTCGAAAACCGACACGATGTTCGGATGAGACAGGTTGGCTGCGGCCTGGGCTTCCCGTCTAAACCTCTCTACAAAGGACACGTTTACAGACAGCTCGGGGAAGAGCACCTTCAGTGCCACCGGCCGATCCAGCAGCTGATCCTTTGCCATATAGACTTCTGCCATACCTCCGCGAGCGATCTTTTGGATCAACTCATATCTTCCGCCGTATGGCTTATTTTCCGTTGGGAGCATCGCTTCTATGTGCCTTATCTCTAAGCTACGAAAGCCCTAGGGCCGTCTGAATCATCGATTTTACTATCGGTCCTGCATACAAAGCACCAGTTGAGTTTGGAGCAAGTCCTGTCTGAACGGGAACTACCACTGCAATTGCAATTGTTGGATTCTGGGCTGGGGCAAATGCCACCATCCAGTTCTCAGATCCGCCTGAAGAAAGGCCGCTCGAGGCCACCAAATTTGTCTGAGCGGTTCCCGTTTTGGCCGCTATTTCAACGCCGGGTATCGCTATTCCCTGCGCGGTCCCGTTCTTCACGACTCCCACCATTAGCTGCGTCACCTGCGCGGCTGTGGATGCCGAGGTTGCCCGTTTCCATAATTTGGGAATGTAGCTGGTTACGATCTGATCCTGGGAGTTCCTAATTTGACTCATCAAGTGGGGAGCCATAATGTTGCCCTTGTTTGCAATTCCAGCACCCACCAGCGCCATCTGGAGCGCTGAAGCCGAAACATTCTCCTGTCCAATCGCAGAATAGGCCAGTCCGGGAATATTTCTGGCGAAAGAGCTGGCCTTGGGAAACTGGGCCGCAGCAGCACCGGGAATATCGAGCGGTGGAGTTTGATCGAAGCCAAATGAGTATGCTTCGTCGTACATGTTTTGAGCACCCAATTGCATACCTATCTGTGCATATGCCGTATCACAACTCACTGCCAACGATACCGCAAGTGAGCCCCCGCAACTCTCGTGGGCATAATTTGAGAGCGTATTCACAGTATTGGGCAGAGTGATCTGGGTCTGAAGGGGAAATGTTTGCGAGGCTATTTGCGGTGAGTGGTCAAAAATTGCCGATGTAGTGATAATTTTGAAAGTCGACCCCGGAGGGTAATTTCTGCTATATGCCCAGCCGAGCATTGGCTGACTTGGATCGCTCTGATACTTCTTCCATGCAGCCTCGACCTGGCTTGCTGAATGTCCTGCCAGCAAATTTGGATCGTAGGTCGGATTTGAGTACATTGCTAAAATCGCGCCAGAAGATGGATCAATTGCAACTACCGACCCCTGCAGCGATCCCAAAGCTTTGGCGGCCGCTGCTTGAAGTTTTGTTGAAACAGTCAGCACAACGGTATTAGTCACAAACTTTTGCTGGGTCGAAAAGATATCAGACAGGGATGTAAACTTATTTTGCTGAGCGACTAGGTACTTGTTGTAGCTGGACTCAATACCGCTGGTTCCGTATATGAGTGAGTCGAATCCGGTTATGTCGGCGTACAGAGGACCGCTAAGGTACTGCCGTTGATATTGGAACTGATCAGCCACCGGCACAGATCTGACGAGAACGGCGCCATTGCTCGCCACTATCATTCCCCTTGGCTCCGAATTGGTCGATGAAGCAGTCAGGGCGTTTCCAGGCTTGTTGTCGAGGCTGCTGGCCTGAACTACCTGAAGATTGTTGAGTTGAAGAAATAGAATTCCAAACAAGACAATTAGAAAGATCCCAAGCCGTCTTATCCGTCTATCCACTTGCACCAGCCACCGTGGTTGTCGGTGAGGAATTCGCAGCGGTGGTCGTGGTTGAAGTGGCAGACACGGAACCTATCTGCTTCGACTCATTCACAAGGTTGGTCACGTACATAGTTGCAGCTGAAAGTGAGGACTCGACAATTCCTTTAGTCAGATCGGACAGATGATAAGGAGCCACTTGCTGCGTTGTAAGTTGCGTTTCCTCCACCAAGCTTGGGTTGTACCACAGTAAGCCGCCTGGGCGACCTCGGTAGATCGCGACATTTGAGTGGTCGAGACCCACGAAATAGGAGTGATTGGCATAGATGCCAATCGCGCTCACCCCGAAGGTTATCACTATGGCGAGCACCAGAAGAAAGACCAGGCTTCTAAGCAGCGAGCCGAGACGAAACCTTCTCTCAGTCGTTCGCTTTGGCAGCGGCATAGGTATTGATAGAAGTTCCGGGGACCGCGCGGTTGAAGATGAAATTACCTGATTTACCGCGTTTACCCGTACCGCTGGACCTGCGAGTTTCTTTTCATATTCTCGCGCTCGCCGTTCTTTGGCCTCTTCGTGCTTCTCTTTCTGGATTTGAGTGACGGCGATGAAACGATCGCGTTCCACCATGTCGGCTCCGAAGGAATGCGTAGCGCTTTGCAGGCGCTCTCTCAGCTTCGTCTGGCTTGGTAATTCCACAATTCTGGTCTTGTCTACGCCGGACAGCAGCGGCGGAACCGGGGAAACACCCTTGACCTGGACTACAATGCATGTCACATTGTCAGATCCGCCGTTTGCCAGAGCAACATCAACCAGTTCCTGCGCCATCGCTTCGGCAGATTCGGGCTTGGCCAGGACCTGGCCGATCTCAGGATCGGCCATCTCGTTGGTCAACCCGTCGCTGCAAAGCAGATAGAGATCGTCCGGTTTTGGGTCAATCGTCCAATGGTCGATTTCAACCTCCGGATCCACACCCAGGGCCCTGGTAAGTATGTGTTTGGCCCGGTGGCTACCTGCCTGATCCTTGGAAATGTCCCCCGACTTCAGCATTTCCGAAACCAGAGTGTGGTCATCAGTCAGCTGATACAGTTCGCCAGCGCGAAAGAGATACCCGCGCGAATCCCCCACATTTATCAGATCCAGCTTATCTTTGCCGTTGTCGGCAACCGACAACAGGCACAGGGTCGTCCCCATCCCAGAAAGTTTGGGTTCTTTTGACGCCTTTGCAAGAATTGCCGAATTTGCTTGACGAACGACTTCTACAATGTTCGAATACTTTTGCGAATCGGAAAACGCTTCCTTGAAAACATCGATAGCAAGCTTGGAAGCTACTTCACCACCAACATGGCCGCCCATGCCATCGGCGACGGCAAAGACTGACCCATCCGCAAGGTAGGAATCTTGGTTGTTTT
>DAHVKW010000007.1 GCA_027320695.1 Actinomycetota bacterium
CGCTGCCTTGATGATTTCCGGCATTCCATTCCAGGGACCAATCGGTGCCGTTCGGATCGCCTTCAGCGCGGAGGGCAAGTGGATTCCGCACCCCACCTATCAGGATGGGGATTCTTCGAGTTTTGAGCTCGTGGTGGCTGGTCGTGAGAACTCTGAGGGCTCAGACATTGCAATCATCATGGTTGAAGCAGGCGGAACCGAATCCAGCTGGAACAACTATCAGGCGGGTGCGCCGTACGTGACCGAGACGGTTATCGCGGAGGGACTGGAGCTGTCCAAGACCTGGATCAAGCAGTCGATTGAGTTGCAGCGCGATCTGGTCAAAGCCCATGGTTCGAGGTCTCCATTGGAGTACGTATCCCAGGTCGATTACTCTGCCGAGATTTACGATGCAGTTAAAGAAGTCGGTGCAGACCTGCTGACAAAGGCTAATTACGTGATGGGCAAGGCCGAACGCGATGCAAGCCTCAAGGACGCTTCAGCTGCTATTCAGGAGCAGCTCGCAGAACGGTTCGAGGGCAGCGAGGGCCAGATCAAGAATGCCATCAAGGCCGTCACGAAATATCTCGTGAGGAAGCGAATCGTCGAAGACCAGATAAGAATCGACGGAAGAGATCTTGTTACCATTAGGCCGCTGTCCGGAGAAGTCGGCCTAATCCCGACTGCGCACGGTACAGGTCTTTTCAACCGAGGAGAGACTCAGGCTCTCACATTTTGTACCCTGGGCATGCCTAAAATGAACCAAATGCTTGACTCGATTTCTACCGATGAGTTCAAGCGGTACATGCACCACTACAATTTCCCGCCGTTTTCTACCGGCGAAGTCGGATTTATGCGTGGCCCGAAGAGGCGTGAGATCGGGCATGGTCTTCTCGGAGAGCGCGCTCTGCTTCCGGTGATTCCTCCGCAGAGTGAATTTCCATATACGCTGAGACTGGTATCAGAGGTATTGAGCTCAAACGGTTCTACGTCAATGGCTTCGGTTTGCGGCTCCACGCTGTCGCTCATGGACGCTGGCGTACCGATAAAGGCACCCGTGGCTGGCATTGCCATGGGGCTTGTCTTCGCCGAAGGGAAGTATGTAACTCTTACTGACATACTTGGAGCTGAGGACGCGCTCGGAGATATGGACTTCAAAGTTGCCGGGTCTTCGGAATTTGTGACGGCTCTTCAGCTTGACACCAAAATCGATGGGATTCCTGCGGAGATTCTGGGCCAAGCTCTGAACCAGGCAAAGGTTGCTCGCCTCCAGGTCTTGGACGTGATGAAAAACGTAATTTCGGAACCGCGTGACGCCGTCAAGGACAATGCTCCGAAGATCATCTCGTTTGAGGTCCCACTTGACAAGATCGGCGAGATTATCGGGCCAAAAGGCAAAAACATCAATTCCATGCAGCAGGAGACGGGAGCTGAAATTGGAATTGACGACGACGGCGTCGTAGGCACCGTTACCATTGGTGCCAAGGACTCCAATGCCGTCGACGAAGCCCGAAGGCGAGTCCTTGAGATTCTTGATCCGCCAAAGGCCGAGATTGGGGCCGTCTATCGCGGGAAAGTTGTATCGATCGCCAAGTTTGGCGCCTTCGTCAATATTCTGCCGGGTAGGGATGGTCTTCTCCACATTTCCAAATTAGGCGGCGGAAAGCGTGTCGAGCGGGTCGAGGACCACCTTGATATGGGTCAGGACCTGGTAGTTCACGTCGACGATATTGACGCGGCCGGCAAGATTTCTCTTTCGTTGGTGGTTGAGGGTGGTCCGCAAGAAGTGGCAAAAGAGGCGGCTCCGTCATCCAGCGAGGGGGGTGCCGAACCTGCGACCCATGCGAAATCAGAGGCCGATGATTCCAAACCGTCTTCAGAGTCGTCGGTTGTTTCGTTCGAGGCTCACTTTGACGAGGAGCTCAGGTCCCAGTATGGAGATCTAGGTCCCGGACCGTCTCCCTCCGGCCGGCCAGCAGAGCGCGAAGGCGGACACGGAAGAGGCCCGAGGAGAAGTGGCAGACGTGACGGTCGTCGATAGGTTATTGGCGGATTGTGTCAAGAATAGCTAGATTTGACAACGGTCTTCAAATTGTTACCGAGGCGATGCCTCAAGCATCCTCGGTAACAATCGGTGTTTTCGTGGGAGTTGGCTCTCGGGACGAAACACAAGATCAGCATGGAACCTCCCATTTTCTTGAGCATTTGGCTTTCAAAGGCACCAGCGAACTTTCCGCCAAGGATCTTGCCGTATTGGTGGATTCCTTCGGCGGGGATATGAATGCCTTCACTACCAAAGAGCTGACCAGCTTTCAAGTGCGTTTGCTTGGAGAAGCTACCGATTTGGGTGTCGACATCCTTGGAAAGATTCTCACCGAGCCATCATTCAATGTATCGGACATCGAATCCGAACGTAATGTGATTCTCGAAGAAATTGCAATGGCAAACGACGAGCCGTCAGATTTCGTGAACGAGCAGCTCGTTGCGTCTGTTTACGAGCGGCATTCTCTTGGTCGGGAAGTGCTCGGTTCTCGCGAGAGCATTCCAGGAATTGATCGCGATGTAATCTGCGATTTTTTTTCGAGTTTCTATGGCTCGGCAAATATGGTCATCTCTGCCGCAGGCGCCTTGGACCACGAGCGGATGGTAGAGCAATTCTCTTCCAGTCTCGGCCAAATTTCACCTGGCAGAGTCCCAGAACGCAACGCGTCGCATCTTAGGTTTTCGGATCCTGTGATAAGTGAGCGAGATATCGAGCAGGCCCATATTTCCATCGCATATCCGGGAATACCCAGAGGTGACCGGCGGCGCTGGGTCATGGCAACCCTGGACCACGTTTATGGAGGGGGCCTATCTTCCCGGTTGTTCCAGAAGGTCAGGGAGGAAGGCGGATTGTGCTACTCGATATATTCAGATCGCGTAACCTATCAAGACTCCGGCTATTTGGGCGTTTATTTCGCGACTAGCCCTTTTCAGCTTGCCCGAGCGCTGGAGTTGGTAGATTCTGTTACAAAAGAGCTTAGTTCGGTTGGCGTGACCGAGGAAGAACTAGCTGTTGCCAAAAGATATTTGCGTGCCCAGGTTCTTCTCGCTCGAGAAGATACGGCGTCGGTAATGTCCCAGATGGGATCGGTTCTGGTTACTGGTCAGCACCTCAAATCGATCGAGGAAGTTTTGGCTGAAATTGAACGGGTGTCAGTCAATGAAGTTGCGGAGTTGGCTGCAGAGGTGTTTGCGGGCTCCAGGCAGATTTCTGTTGTTGGGCCTGTTCCCAATGGGGTTTTTGACTAGGGAGAAATATGCGAATCGGAGTGTTTGGTGCTGGCGGACAAATGGGAACCACTGTTTGCAGGGCTGTTTTCGATGATCCGGAGCTGACTTTGGTCGCCGCTATCGATCCCCGGCTTTCCGGAATTGACCTGTCCCAGGTCACCGGAATCATTGGTACCGGGCTGGAAGTAAGCGGTACCAAGGACTCCCTGACCAGTGCGAAAGCTCAGGTGGCCGTTGACTTTACTTCGGCTCAGAGCGCCTTCGAGAATATGATGTGGTGTGCCAAGCGCAATATCCACGGAGTGGTGGGCACCACCGGCCTCTCGGACGAGCAGATATCGCAGCTCGACGAGGCGTTTGCAAACTCCAAAGCAAATTGCATCATCGCCCCAAACTTTGCCATTGGAGCTATCTTGATGATGCGCTTTTCCGAGATGGCGTCGGTGTTTTTCGATACTGTGGACATCATCGAGCTTCACCACGACAGAAAGGTCGACGCTCCGAGCGGTACGGCGATGGAGACCGCGAGGAGAGTTGCAAAATTCAGAGACAGCTCGCGGAACCCGTTTGCCGGCGATCCGACGGTCAAATTAGTGCTGGACGGCGCGAGGGGCGGACGGTTTGAACAGGGTGTTCAGGTTCACTCGCTCAGAGTCAGAGGGATGGTTGCGCACCAAGAGGTAATTTTCGGTACCCTGGGACAGACCCTTACGATCAGGCATGATTCATATGACAGGACCTCTTTCATGCCTGGAGTCATACTGGCGATAAAGTCGGTGGCTAATGTTGCGGGATTGGTGAGAGGCATCGACGAACTGATCGATGCGAAGCTAGGGCTCGATCGCGGCCCACTCAAGAGCGAAGGTGGTGGTTCGATGTGACTTACGGCGCGTCAACTCGATTTGGCAGGGTATTAACTGCCATGGCTACCGCTATGGACGGCAATGGCGAGGTTGATCTGGATCGCACCGTTGAGCTTGCCCGGTGGCTCGTGGAGAACGGGAGCGAAGGTCTGATCGTGACTGGGACGACCGGCGAGGCGCCGACTTTGACGGACGACGAAAAGATCTCATTGTGGGAGGCTGTGGCCGGAGCGGTTTCGGTTCCCGTAATTGCCGGTTCTGGATCGAACGACACCTTGCACTCCGTCCATATGACGAAGCGGGCAAAAGAGGTTGGCGCCGCAGGGGCGTTAATTGTGACCCCTTACTACAACAGGCCACCTCAGTCTGGCCTGCTGGCCCATTTCGAAGCGGTTGCGGGCGCATCTGATTTACCAGTGATCATCTATGACATTCCAGTTCGAACGGGTCGTAAAGTCGAGAGCGGAACGTTGATGGAGCTAGTGCGGCGATGTCCCAATGTTGTTGGCCTGAAAGACGCTGCCGGTGATCCATTGGCGACTTCGAAGTTGATGCCGAAACTGCCGGAATATTTTGAGGTCTACTCTGGTGATGACGGGCTCACTCTTCCTCTGTTGGCAATTGGAGCCATAGGAGTAGTTGGCGTTGCCACTCACTGGGCGGCATTGGGATACCAGGCCATGATTTCGAGCTTTTTGAGCGGCGATTATTTGCGTGCTATGAAGATCAATCAGGCACTGATGCCCTCGGTGGATTTCGAGTCGAGGCTCGACGCGCCCAACCCTATACCAGTAAAAGTCATGCTGAATGTTTTGGGACTTGAAGTAGGCGAGACCAGGCTTCCCCTGGGCAGAGCTCCTGAGAAGCTCGAGAAGGAAGCGCTGCACGTATTCGATGAGACAAACCAAGGCCTTGGCGCCCTGGGTGTCGGGATTGCCAGAGCAAAGAAAGAGACTCGTGGCTAGTGACGTAAAAGTAATTTTTCTTGGAGGACTAGGCGAAATCGGCCGCAACTGCGCCCTCATAGAGCAAGATGACCAGATCGTAATTCTTGATTGCGGACTGATGTTTCCAAATCCGGACATGCCTGGCGTTGATTTGGTGCTTCCCGATCTCACTTATGTCAAGGAGCACCAGGACAAGGTTGTCGCGTGCATCCTAACTCACGGACATGAGGATCACACGGGAGCCCTGTCATTTCTGCTTAGGGATATCGACATGGTGCTGCCAATATACGGCTCCGAACTGGCGCTGGGTCTGGCAACAAATCGAATCGACGAAGCTGGGCTTTCCGACCGATGTGAATTTATTGCCGTCGCAGACGGCGAAACTCTTGAAATTGGTCCTTTCCGCGTCGAGTTCATCCCGGTTACCCACTCAGTGCCTCACAGCTTTGCCCTGGCCTTCTATACGGCTCAGGGCGTAATTTTCCACACCGGAGATTTTAAGATTGATCTGAATCCGGTGGACGGACGCTTGACGGACTTGGGGAGAATGGGGGCAATTGCGTCCAATCACGGTATCCGCTTGCTCCTGTCCGACTCGACGAACGCTGAAGAGTCGGGTCGATCTGAGTCGGAGTCGGAAGTTGGCAAGACGCTTGCGCGATTATTCAGCGTCTCAAAGGACCGGCGGATTGTTGTAACTTGCTTTTCCTCGCACATCCACCGGGTCCAGCAGGTCGCGAATGTGGCAGTTGCATCCGGACGACGGATATTTACTCTCGGAAGATCGATGGGGAAGAACGTGGCGCTTGCGAGGCGCCTAGGTCTTTTGTATATTCCAGACGACCATATTTTCGACATAGATCAGGTGTCAAAATATCCGAGCGAAGAGATTTGCATAATCTCGACCGGGTCTCAGGGAGAGCCCATGAGCGCCCTGTCATTGATGGCTGCCGGCGAGAACAAATGGCTAAAACTCGAGCAAGATGATCTTGTGATTATCTCTGCCGATGCGATCCCCGGAAACGAGACCGCTGTCGGCAATGTCATTGACAGCCTGTACCGGCGCGGGGCCTCGGTCGTGCATCAGGGCGTGGACAAGGTGCATACTTCCGGACATGCCAAAGCAGACGAGCTGAAGATGCTGCTTTCAATCACCAAGCCGCAGGCATTTATTCCGGTGCACGGCGAATTCAGGCATCTGTTCAATCACACGCTGCTTGCCAGGGAGATGGGCGTTTCTCAGGAGAATATCCTTCTTGCTGAGGATGGTGACGTGGTGGTCGTGTCCGATTCCGGTATCGAATACGGTGGCGAAGTTCCGGCCGGCTACCTCTATGTTGACGGAGTTGTTGGCGACGTAAACCGCGGTGTGCTGAGAGATCGCAAAGTGCTTTCCGAAGAGGGGGTGATCGTTGCGATCGTGACCGTGGATATGAAGTCAGGTGAGCTCGTTACCGGGCCTGAGATAATCACTCGCGGTTGGATCCACGCAGACGAGGCTGAAGGGCTGATCGAGGAGGCCAAGGACGAAGTTCGAAGGTCGATTGCCGCTGCGGCGCTCCAGGATGCCCTTGATCTCGAAACTCTGCGCCGCCATGTGAGGACTTCTCTAGGCAAATATGTCAACAAGCAGACAAAACGTCGACCAATGATCGTGCCGGTCGTTTTGGAGGCGTGAATAATAGATTTTTATCGTATTTTCTGCAATGATTGATCGTTAATTACAAATTCGTAATTTAGTCTCGGAATTTGGTTGAGTTCAACGCATTTCTGGCTAAGTTCATTTTTATGAACCAAAGAGTTGGCAATTCAGCTAGGAGCGGCGCAACGTCGGGTTCTCGTAACAGAAAGACAACTTCCAAAAGGTCATCTGCGAGTACCAGGAAAGCGGTACCCAATCGGAATACGCCCCGAAAGTCGATTGCCGAGCACTTTCGCACGATGGACGATTCATTTCGCGGAGCTGTTTACGTCGTCGTAGCTCTCTTGGTTTTGGTGTCATCTTTGACCGCCTTGTTTGGTCCTCTTGGCGCGGACCTAAAAATTCTTGCAGAATCCATCTTTGGCATTGGGATCTTTGTGGGCTTGGCTGCCCTGTTCCTATGTGGCCTGGCGCTTATGTTTCCAGAGCGCATAGCCTTCGCCAGGCACAGAGGCGTCTTTGGCGTTCTTTCTATGCTGGCTCTTGCTGGAATTCAGGGTGACTTGTATCAGAGCTTTAACGGTCCTGTCATTCGCGCCAAGGGTGGGTTTCTCGGTTATTTCATTGGCCATGGCCTTAGCTTGGAAGCTAGTCGTTTTGGTGGCCTGGTGATTCTTGCGGCGATGCTCATACTCTTCGGCTTGGCCTTTTTCAGGATTGGTCCCCAACGCACGGCGATCTTCGTTGTCGATCACCTAAGGCGCTTCATCGTCGGAGAGAATAGGCACTCATCGGCTGACGAAGGCCTCAGTTTCGATGAATCCAGAGAGGAATCTCCAAAGTGGTGGGCTAAGGAACGCCGTAAGAACATGCGGATTTCGGAAGATCCTGATCCTATCGATACTGCTCCAAGCGAAGAAGTTAATTTGGAGACTAGCGATTCCGCGCCGGTGATCACGGAACACGTCTCGGAGGTTCCAGAAGTTTCATCGCCCAAGTCTTCAAAGGTGCGGGACATCGATTCGATTGAGCTGAGCGTTGAAAAGGTCAACGGCTTGTGGAGGCTTCCAAGTCTGTCTTTGCTAAAGCGCGGGACCACCAAGAATCTGGACAAGGAAGAGCTGGCGATGAGAGGGCGGGTCTTGCAAGGCTCATTGGCCACTCACGGCGTTGTAACCAAGCTAGTGGGCATGACCGTCGGGCCGACGGTGACCAGATATGAACTCGAACTCGGCGAAGGCGTGAAGGTCTCTAAAGTTACCTCGCTCAACAAAGACATCGCATACGCCATGGCTGCCGCCGACGTGCGAATTCTTGCTCCAATTCCAGGAAAATCTGCGATTGGAGTTGAGGTTCCCAATCAAAATAGGCAGATCGTCACCCTCGGTGATGTCCTTGCCTCGCAAGAGGCGAGTTCTGCAAAGCATCCTCTGGAAGTGGCTCTAGGGCGCGACATAGCGGGCCGGTCAGTTATGGTCAATCTCGCCGAGATGCCGCACGTGCTGATTGCTGGAGCTACTGGTGCCGGGAAATCCTCCTGCATCAATTCGATAATAACTTCCATACTGATGCGGGCGACGCCCGACGAGGTTCGGATGATTCTGGTTGATCCAAAAAGGGTCGAACTCGGACAGTACAACGGTTTGCCCCACCTGTTGACTCAGGTGGTCACGTATCCGAAAAAGGCCGCCAATGCCCTCGCCTGGGCAGTCAAGGAAATGGAACGCCGATATGACCTGTTATCGGAAGTGGGAGTTCGTGACATAACTGGCTATAACCAGATGGTAGCTTCTGTATCCTCGGAGAATTCGGCGAGCAACCCCCCGCCGCGTTCCTTGGTTGACGAAATTCTGGATGATTCGCCGCTCTTCAACAACATCGGCAATCAAACCCTGGAGCATTTGCCGTACATCATCGTTGTCGTGGATGAGTTGAATGATTTGATGATGGTCGCCGCAAGGGACGTCGAAGAGTCTATTTGCCGAATTGCTCAGATGGCTCGAGCGGTGGGCATCCATCTTCTGATAGCGACTCAGAGGCCGTCGGTTGACGTTATCACCGGCGTGATCAAGGCGAACGTTCCTTCTAGGATGGCCTTTTCCGTGTCATCGCTGGCCGACTCGAGAGTTATATTGGACCAGCCTGGCGCCGAGCGGTTGGTAGGCAAGGGCGACATGCTGCTGCTAAATGCATCATCGAACGTTCCGCGGCGTATTCAGGCGCCGTGGGTTTCGGAGGCCGAGGTTAGGGCTGTCGTCGGTCACTGGCTGCGATCTTCCAAGCCGCAATACGTCGACGGAGTCGAGGGCGCGGATGATCGCAGCGAACGAGGATTTGATTCGGACGAGTCTGACGAATTGTTAGAACAGTCGATCGAGCTTGTAGTCTCATCTCAGCTAGGATCGACGTCGATGTTACAAAGAAAACTGCGCGTTGGCTTTGCCCGAGCCGGTCGCTTAATGGACCTGTTGGAGTCTCGAGGCATAGTCGGTCCCCCAGAAGGATCCAAGCCGAGAGTGGTATTGATGAGCAAGGAAGAGTGGGAGAATCGAAAAGAAGAAGGTTACTTCTAATAACTTCCACATCTATCGTCACCTATCTTATTCGTTGGAGTTTTCCTATCCTAAGACACGCTGTTCATACGTACATTAATGTTGGAGGTTTTGCGGAATGAGAAAGAATGACTCTTGGTTGAGTCCCAGATCTAACTCAACCGTGTTTCGCGGCAGTCACTACAGGGATTCCCGATCTTCACTGGCCGGGCTATCGAGAGTCATAATGGTTTTGGTTGTTTTGATAGTGATCGCGTCAGCGATACAGCTGATCAGATCAGTGCCGATTCCAACCGCGATGCCGACACTGGGAGATTCGGTCATTCCCGGCGCGCCGCCGTCGTTGCCTTGGCCTTCGCAGGGAGGAGGCACGGTTGCAATCGAGGGTGTAGGCACAATCGGCAATTTCAATTCAAATGCCGAGCTGCCGTTAGCTTCGGTGGCCAAGATCATTACTGCGCTGGTCGTAATCAAGGATCATCCGTTGACCCTTGGTAGCACAGGGCCGACCCTGAGCGTGACTTCTGGCGATGTTGCCAGCTACACCTCAATGTACAATCAGCAGGATTCTGTGGTTCCTGTTGCCGGCGGTGAGAGTCTAACTGAATATCAGCTGCTTGAGGGCCTTCTTGTTCCGTCCGGCGACAATATTGCGCTGATGCTTGCGACCTGGGATGCCGGTTCTACCCAGGCCTTTGTAGCAAAGATGAACTCGCTGGCCAAATCACTCGGTATGACTAAGTCGATTTTCAAGGACCCCTCGGGACTTGATAACGGAACGGTGGGGTCGGCGCATGACCAGCTTCTTGCGGCGCTCGCGTTGCTGAAGAATCCGGTGCTCGCCCAAATCGTTAGCAAAGCTCAGGTCACGCTTCCGGTTGCCGGGGTGGTTTACAATGTGAATTACAACGTCGGCCACAATGGATTCGTCGGAATCAAGACCGGTTCGATGGGCAGCGCTGGAAATCTGGTCTTTGCCGCAACGAATGGGGCATCGAAGAACCTTGTAGTTGGCGCGATTCTGGACCAATCCGGTGTGCAGCCTCTCATAGCGGCTCTTTCTGAGAGCACGAAATTGGTCGATGCGGCCCGCAAAGTACCCCAGCAGATAACCGTTTTGAAGCAAGGTCAGTTAGTTGCGTCGATCAATGTTCCTGGCGCCCAGCCCGTTGCCGTCGAGGCAGCAAATAATGTCTCTTTTGTGGGCTGGCCAGGACTGCATGTAAGTTATCAGGCGAAATTCGTCAAATTGAGCCACAATATTGCCAAGGGCTCGAAGGTGGGTACCCTAACAGTTACACTTGGAGATCAAACAGCCTCCGTTCCTCTAGTAACCACAAAGGCCATCCAAAGCCCGCCGTTGTCCTGGCGCTTGAAGCGGCTCTAAGGAGTACAGATGATAGCTAGAGTCCCTGCTTCGTCGGCAAACTTGGGTCCCGGATTTGATACCCTTGCTATCGCGCTGTCCTTGTACCTGGAAGTCGAGGCTGAAGAATCCGACACATTTCAAGTTTCCGCCTTCGGCGAAGGGTCTGGATTGGAAATCACGGAGCAGCATCTTGGGGCTCAGGTGGCAAAACAGATTCTCGGGCATACAAATGTCCATCTCAAGATTCGATCGCAGATTCCTCTTGGAAGAGGTTTGGGGTCTTCAGCGGCATTTGTGTCGGCCTGCAGCGCGGCGCTAGGCGCTGAGGATCCGTTTCTTGTCGCCGCGAGTTTCGACGGCCATCCTGAGAATGCCGCTGCGTCAGTCTTTGGAGGATTCGTCACCGCTACAAAGGTGAACTCTAGATACGTCAGCCACGGCCTTGAAGTGGATCCCGACCTCGCTGCGGTGGCAGTCATACCTTTTAATGAGCTATCCACCAAAACTGCCAGGGGTGTTCTCCCCAAGATGATCACTTTGGAGAGCGCGGTCTTTAACCTTGGCCGGATGGGAATGCTGGTGGCGGGCTTCGGCGATTTGCAGGATTTGGTTCCTGAGGCCACCCAAGACAGGCTCCACCAGTCTTACAGGTCGGCTCTTTTCCCTGAGTCTGGTGCGGTTTTGTCGGCGCTTACCGAGGCTGGGGCTATAGCCAGTTGCTGGTCAGGAGCTGGACCAACGATGATTGGTTTTTGCGGTTCTTCAAATATGGCCGAGGTGTCGAGAACCTTGGAGGTTCTGCTGAACAGCGATGAAGCGTTGTACCGTATTGAAAAGCTCAATGTCGATGTTCAAGGTTTACGAGTGGCGAAGTCATACGGATCAGATTTTCAACCGTTGGAAGTTGCTAGTTTGTAATAGATGAACTCTTCGTACTGGATCGAAACTCTAGGTTGCCCCAAAAACAAGGTCGATTCTGAGAAACTAGAGGGTAGGTTGGCGTCCCAGGGTCTTGTATCAGCTGAAAGCGCTGGCGCAGCAGATGTTATTGTGGTGAATACCTGCTCATTTATAGAAGCTGCACGGGTTGAGTCGATAGAGGCGGTGCTTGATCTGGTGGAGGTCAAGAAGCGGGGCGCAAAGGTTGTGGTAACCGGCTGCATGGCGGAACGATACGGCGAGGAACTTGCTGAGGCACTCCCTGAAGCTGACTTAGTTGTGGGTTTCGGAAAGGATCTGCTGGATTATTCGCCACCTGGGCCAGCAATGATTCCTGTAAAGATTTCCGGCCGGCTGAACACGGATCGGGGAGTTCGGGACTTTGATCTGCTCAATCTTCCCAGACCAAAAATCAGCAGTTCGTGGGCTTACCTGAAGATTGCTGAAGGCTGCGACAGAGCCTGTGGATTTTGCGCGATACCGTCATTCAGAGGCAAGCAGCAGTCAAGGCCGATCGATTCGATATTGGAGGAGGCTCTTGGCCTCGATGTGCGCGAGGTGGTTCTCATTGCTCAGGACCTAGCCTCCTACGGCACAGACATTTACGGCCAGAAGCGGCTGGTGGACCTGGTGGGAAGGCTTTCTGAACATCTTGACCGTGTGCGTTTATTTTATATCTATCCCTCCGAATTGACGGGGGCCCTCATCGAGGCCATCGCGGCCACTGGAGTGCCGTATTTCGATCTCTCGCTTCAGCACTCGTCGCGCCAGCTTTTGCGCAGGATGAGGAGGTGGGGAAACGGCGAGAGATTTATCGACAAGATTGGGACCATTCGCGCGATTGAACCGAAAGCGGTATTTCGCTCTTCGTTCATCATTGGGTATCCTGGCGAAACTGAGGAAGATCACGACGATTTGCTGAGGTTCATCGAAGCGGCGCAACTAGATTGGGCTGGATTTTTCACCTTTTCAGATGAGGATGGCACATACGCTAATTCTTTGGACGGCAAGGTTGAGCGGTCTCTAATGCTGGAAAGGCTTGCTGAAGTTTCAGAACTCCAAGAAGCGATAACACAAAAGAAGCGGGTCGACGTAATTGGAACGAAAGTTAATGCCCTGGTCGACGAGTCCGGAGTGGCGAGGTCCTACAGGGAGGCGCCTGAAATCGACGGAATCATTAAAATTGATGCGGAAATTCCATCTGGAGGCTTTGTGGATCTTGTAATCTCGGGTTCAGAGGGTCCAGATCTCTATGGCGAGCTTGCGGGTTAGGAGGGTCACGTGTCGACGGACAGCACATTTGGCCCCGGTGCATTGGCCACACCGTCAAATTTCATAACTATTATCCGGGTGATTGTCACTCCGGTCCTAATGTATAGCGTTGCCGAGCACGGCTCTACCTGGTTCGCTTTCATCATTTGGATGATTCTGGCTTCCACCGACAAGGTCGATGGCATTCTGGCGCGGCACCAGGGAGCCACTCGATCGGGAGCCTTTCTAGACCCGCTGGCTGACAAGCTGATGGTGTTTGGCCTTTTCGCCGTCCTGGTCGCGAATAACGAAGTGTGGTGGTTGCCGGTTCTAGTAATGGCGATACGTGAGACTTGGATGTCTCTGTACCGAAGCGTTCTAGGCAGAAGGGGAATTTCGGTTCCCGCCAGGCCTCTTGGAAAGGCAAAGACATTCGTGCAAGTCATAGTGATTGGCCTGGTTTTGATACCCGGAGTTTATGGATCGGCCAAGATCGAAATTGGGATTCTTGTCTGGCTCGCGACTTTCCTGGCTCTGGTGAGCGGATATGTTTATTATGCCGATGGTAGGGTCCGGAATTCAGCTTAGGCAAAGACGGAGAGCAAACTGTGCGAGTCGAAATTGTAGCCATCGGCACTGAGCTGCTGCTCGGCCAAATTGTTGACACAAACTCCACCGTTGCTTCGCAAAAATTGGCTGAAGCCGGAATCGACTGCCTATATCAGACTCGCGTGGGGGACAATCTTCAGCGGATCGTTTCGGTTTTGAATCTAGCCTTGGAACGCAACGACGCTGTTATTGTCAGCGGCGGACTTGGGCCGACTCAAGACGACATCACGCGAGAGGCAATCGCCGAGGTCATGGGGGCGCCGCTTCAGCTCAATCCCCAGATTGAAGACAAGATTCGAGCGATGTTCGCCTCCAGGGGCCGAACAATGACTGCCAATAATGTCAAGCAGGCCATGGTGCCGGCGGGCGCGAGGATCATAGAACAGAAAAAGGGAACTGCACCAGGGCTAGTATGTCCGGTGGGCGCCAAGGTGATATATGCGGTACCAGGCGTTCCATACGAAATGCTCGATATGTTGGATCGGGCGGTGATACCGGATCTCATCTCCAGGGCCGGGGTCAGCGGGGTTATTCGCTCTAGGTCCCTAAGGACTTGGGGGCTTTCAGAGTCAGCGCTGTCGGAACTGGTGGCACCCAGGTTGGAGGCGCTCGATGCCGGTGACGGCAGTACGACGATTGCTTTTCTAGCTTCGGGAATCGAAGGCATCAAGCTGAGGATCACCGCCAAGGGCAAATCGAGCGAGATCGTGGACGCACTGCTCGAAGCTGAAGAAAAAGAGCTGAAAAGCATGCTTGGCGATATCGTGTTTGGCGTTGACGAGACCACTATTGAAATGTCAGTGGCCAGGGAAGTCGTAAGACTTGGGCTGACGCTGTCTGTGGCGGAATCGTTGACCGGCGGGTTGATCTCGTCACGCCTAGTCAGTGTTCCGGGGGCCTCGGGTTGGTACAAAGGATGTGTGGTTTCCTACGCCTCCGAGATTAAACACAAGGTGCTCGGAGTTAGCGACGGTCCCGTCGTCAGTGAAAGTGCCGCCATTGAACTTGCTTTAGGTGTGAGAAAACTGCTGGGAAGTGATCTTGGTTTAGGTATCACTGGGGTGGCTGGTCCAGAATCTCAGGAGGGCAACTCTATTGGAACTGTTTTCGTTGGCACTTCTTCAGCCATGTTTGGGGATAGGGCTATCCAGTTGAGCTTGCCTGGAGACAGGGACAGGGTCAGGCAGTATGCCACCATTTCAGCTCTCGATTGGCTCCGCCGACTGCTTTCCGGCAGGATTCCTTCGACGGGTCTTGACTAAGAAAGTTTTATAATCTGCTGACAACACGAACATATGTTCGTATAATTGTTTTGAATAGCCACGCGTCAGATCCCGTTCGCAAGGGCGGGGAGGAAACTGTCACAGCAATTAGATATCTTTTGGGGCAGGTAGTTTCTACGGATTTATTGGTCGGACTTAGGAAAACGCGGAAATAGATAATGAGGGAGCGGTGAGTTTCTTGGCGAAAGAAGAGGCAACAGATCGTTATAAAGCATTGGAAATGGCTTTAGGTCAGATTGAAAAGCAATTTGGCAAGGGTTCGATCATGAAGATGGGTGAAAATGCCCATATGAAGATCGAGGCAATATCAACTGGCGCTATGTCTTTAGATCTGGCGCTGGGAGTTGGCGGTTTTCCTAGGGGCCGAGTGATCGAGGTCTTTGGTCCTGAATCTTCTGGAAAGTCGACTTTGGCAATGCATGTAGTAGCAGAAGCTCAAAGGAATGGCGGAATCTGCGCCTACATCGATGCAGAGCACGCCATGGATCCGGTATATGCGAAAGCCATTGGAGTGGATATAGATGAGCTTTTGATATCCCAGCCGGATAATGGTGAGCAGGCGTTGGAGATTGCCGATATGTTAGTTCGCTCCGGAGGACTTGACGTTCTCGTAATCGACTCGGTGGCTGCCCTTACTCCGAGAGCTGAGATAGAAGGAGAGATGGGGGATGCCCACATTGGGCTGCAGGCTCGGTTGATGTCTCAGGCTTTGCGCAAACTGACCAGCAATTTGAACAAATCGTCCACGATTGCGATCTTCATCAATCAGCTCAGGGAGAAGATCGGCGTCATGTATGGTTCGCCAGAGGTTACTCCGGGCGGGCGTGCTTTGAAGTTCTACGCTTCAGTTCGGATTGATATTCGAAAGATCGAGGCAATCAAGGACGGTGCTGAGATTGTTGGTAGCCGGACGAGGGCCAAGGTTGTTAAGAATAAGTGCGCTCCTCCGTTTCGTCAGGCGGAGTTCGACATCATGTATGGCCTTGGGATCTCCAGGGAAGGCTCTTTGCTGGATGTCGGCGTCGAGACTGGAATTATAAAGAAGTCCGGTGCTTGGTATACCTATGACGGTGAGCAGCTTGGCCAGGGTAGAGAGAAGGCGAAGGAGTTCATCTCCAATAATCCAGGTCTCATGGCCGAGCTGGATGAGAAAGTTCGCTCTGCAGTCGGCATTGTGACGAATGCCCCGGATCAGCCTTCTGGATTTTCAGAGGCAGACAATGAGCCAATTTATTTCGATGAATGATCTTTGCGAATGACCTGCAAATTTCCGCAGACTACAAGGCCCACTCAATTGAGTGGGCCTTGTTGCTAGTCTGGTTAGTTGTGAGTAAGAAGTATCTAGTGAGAACTTTCGGCTGTCAAATGAACGAGCATGACTCGGAGAGAATCGCTTCCGTGCTCGAGGCTGATGGAATGATTCCCGCAGCAGGGACTGATGAAGCGGATGTCATTGTATTCAATACCTGCTGCATCCGGGAGAATGCCGACAACAAGCTCTACGGAACCCTGGGACATGCCAAAGCGATTCGTGACAGCAATCCAGATCTGAAGATCATGGTGGCCGGGTGTCTGGCGCAAAAGGATCGCGATCTCATCCAAAAAAGGGCGCCTTGGGTCGATGTGGTATTTGGCACCAATAACGTTTCAAGAGCTGCAGAGCTTCTACGGGATTCTGAGGAAAATGGCCCTGTCATTGAAATTGTCGATGAGATTTCATCTGAAGAGGTCGACTTTGCGCCAGCCCTGAACGCGGTTCGCGCCAGTAGTTTTAAATCCTGGGTAACGATTCAGGTCGGCTGCAATAATAGCTGCGCATTTTGTATCGTTCCCTCTGTTCGGGGCAAGGAAGTGTCGCGCAGCTTCGATCATATTGTTTCAGAAGTGACAGAGTTGGCAGCTCAGGGCGTAACCGAGGTAACCCTTTTAGGGCAGAACGTGAATTCGTATGGCCGCGACATCGCCTTGGCATTAAGGAAGAATCCAGGCCTCGACCACCTGTCAGCTGGACCTTATTGGCAGAGCGATCGACGAGCTCGGCCGCTGTTTGCCGATTTGCTTCGGGAAGTTGGAGCAATCGAGGGCATTTCCCGTGTGCGGTACACATCTCCGCATCCCAAGGACTTGCTGCCAGAGACCGTCGCTGCTATGGCCGAGACCCCAGCTGTCTGCGAGCATTTGCATCTGCCGCTTCAGTCGGGATCGGATCGAGTTCTTTCGCTGATGCATAGGGGATATGACTCGAACAGGTATCTCGAAAAGCTTGCTATGGCACGAAAGGCAATTCCAGGACTCGCAGTCACCACAGACATCATCGTTGGTTTTCCCGGAGAAACAGACGATGATTTTGAGCGAACGCTGGAGGTCGTCGCAGAGGCGGCTTTTGACGGTGCCTACACCTTCATCTTCTCATCACGACCCGGAACCGAGGCTGCGAAGATGACCGATCTAGCCGTGCCGGAAGAGGTCATTTCCGAGCGTTTTGAGAGGCTCAAGATTGTGATAGATCGCTCAGCTCTGCAGCGGCACAGCGACCGGGTAGGTTTGCTCGAGGAAGTGTTGGTTGAAGGTCCTTCGAAAAAGAACCCCGAAATCTGGACCGGACGGACGCGACAGCACAAGCTGGTTCATTTTCTAGCACCAGTTGTAGGGGACCAGCTACAGCCAGTGCTTTCAGCCGGTTCGTACGCCAATATCAGGATCGATTCTGCTGCGGTTTACTTTTTACGCGGTGAGCTAATCGAGATATTGAGTTCGCCAGCGGTGAAAAAAAGGTTAGCGTTTACGGTCGGATAAGCTCTTATCCGTAGTTGCGTTGTTTGCCTTCAATGTCGAGTCGGGGGTGTTGTTTATGGCGAATGTGGCTAGTCAAACCGCGGGGGGTTATCCATCTGCTCCGGTCAGTGCTAGTAACGAAACTGGCCCGAGGGACTTCCAAATAGTTCCCCTTAAGGCTCTTCCAGCCGTCGTAATAGTAATCATTGGTCTAATCGCCAGTATCGCAGGCAACTGGAATTGGGCTCTTGACTTCTATCACGTGGTTGGCGGGGGACTTTGGACGGGAATTGATTTGTTCGTAGGATTCGTTATTGGTCCCATTATGGGGAGGATGTCAATTCCAGCCCGAATGGAGTTCTCCTCACGATTCATGCCCAAGATGCTCGTGATTATGCCGACGGTGGTGACGATGACGCTTGGCTCCGGCTTTCAGCTTGCTCGTGAGCTTGGCTATCTAAATCACAATGCTGACGTGCACGGTTGGTTGATCGCTTCGTTCATCGTAGTGGGGGTCATGACCGTGATCGCATTGGGGATTTTGGAGCCAGCCAATCTTGCAGTTCTGTTCGAACTGAAGAAGGCGAATCCAAACGGGATGGTCATCGGAAAATTGATGCGACGGTTCATTTATACGGCTGGAATTACGGGTGCCTTGCAAATAGCCACACTCGTGATTATGACAAGGGTCGCCACATCATGACCGGCGAGTTGCAAAGAAATGCGTCGGCGGATTTGACATCGCCAAACGGGGCAGGCCGAGCAGCGCCGCTGCCGCCGGTAACCGAGGTTGGCGTTGGGGCTCTTGCCTTGGTTGTTATAGGCGGAATTTATTTGTCCGCCTCTTACCCGCGCAGGGTGTCGCTTCTGCTTCCTACCATCTTGGCAGTCGTCGCAGGCCTCATGGTAATTTTCAACATCGTTGGCCTGGCAAGGTCAAGGGCGCTGTCACGCGCAACGTTTTTGAAGGTCGGCAAATGGACACTTTTGGCATATGTAATTGTCGCGGGAATGTTGGAATACGTGTTCATTTTCGACGGGACACGGGGAAATGCGCTGATTTTGCTGACTTCAATGCTCGTAGTCTTCGCAGTGGATGTCCCGACGATTATAGCCTTCACCGTCGCCAGGTATCATGACACCGTCGTAGAGCCAGCAGTTGGCGGGCAAAGTAGCTGAAATGGGCGAGATCGCGGCGGCACTCGTCGCTGCCAGGTCTGCCTAGTCCCGTTGGCAGTATGCTTTTTGTTCGTGAGTGGCGAACCATCTGATACCGTGCCATTGCTGGCTCTGGTTGGTCCGACAGCGTCGGGCAAGACCAGAGTCGCCATGGACTTGGCTTTGAATTTTGAGCGGCTGGAGCTGGTCAGCATCGATTCAATGACGGTATATCGTTCGATGGATATCGGCACTGCCAAGCCTACCCAAGAAGATTTCAAGGGAATTAGTTATCATTTGCTCGACGTAGTAGATCCTTGGGAGGAGTACTCGGTTTCGCAGTTCCAGCTTGATGCCAATGCCGTGCTGGATGCAATTGCTAAGCGGCAGGGCTTGCCGCTGCTTGTCGGAGGTACCGGCCTTTATTTCCAAGCAGTTGTGGACAGTCTTGAAATTCCTGGACGTTGGCCTGGCATTCGCAGCGACCTCGAGAGCAGAGCCGATAGCGAATCCGGGTTATCAGAGCTTTACGAGCAGCTTCAAAAGTTGGATCCTGTAGCAGCGCTGAAAATGGAACCGAACAACAGTCGCCGTATCATCAGGGCTCTTGAGGTTACGTTGGGTTCGGGCAGGCGTTTTTCCGACCAGGGTCCGGGACTTTTCCGAGCTGCGGCCAGGGGTGTTCAGGCGGTTGGCATTGATCTGCCAAGAGCCGAGCTATTTGACCGTATTGAGAAAAGGCTGGACCAGCTTCTGGCTTCCGGCTGGGTCGAAGAAGTCGAGGTGCTGTTGGGCAGCCCGCGCGCCCTTTCGCGAACTGCCCGCCAGGCGCTGGGATACAAGGAGATAATCAGCTTTCTCGAAGGCAATTTGACGCTGCCGGAGGCTCGCCTTGCAATTCTGGCGAGGACCAAGAGGCTTGCCAAGCGGCAAGTTGCCTGGTTCAGGCGGGATCCAAGGATAACCTGGTTTAGCACTCCGGAAAAAGCGAAAATGGAACTAGGTTCGATAGTATCGGGCATTTTGGGTTTACCGCGAGGAAGTGACTGACCAAGTGGAAAAAGAGTTGCTGCTGTCAAAGCATCAGGGATTAGGAAATGACTTTCTGGTGCTGTTGGATATGACCGGGACTATTGAACTGGACCAGGCTGAGATAGTTGCTCTGCTGGACAGACATTTAGGTGTTGGGGCCGACGGATTGATGCATGTGACACCCGCGGAAGCCAACTCTCCGTCCGTGGCTCAGATGGTCTTGTACAACTCGGATGGCTCGCGTGCGGAAATGAGCGGAAACGGCATAAGGTGCTTGGCCCAGGCGTTGATTGACGCCGGAGCA
Source organism: Actinomycetota bacterium (assembly GCA_027320695.1). Classification (GTDB taxonomy): domain Bacteria; phylum Actinomycetota; class Acidimicrobiia; order Acidimicrobiales; family Acidimicrobiaceae; genus SCQM01. Next base: position 19,977 of record DAHVKW010000007.1, read on the forward strand.
GCACCTCTCGGTTCATTTTCGATTGATACTGATGCTGGAGTGATGGAGATTGAAGGCCACTCGTCCTGGGGAGAGCCAATCGCCACTATTACTGCCGCAATTGGGGAACCGGAGATTTTCGAGTCTGACCTCAGGACAATCGAGGGGATAGAGTATCGCGCTGTCCGGGTCGATATCGGCAACCCTCATCTGGTGCTGATACCCACCCAGGAAATGGATACTCACAAATTTGCGTTGCTTGACATTGCGACTCTCGGACCAAAGCTGGAATCCGAGTTTCCGGGCGGAATGAACATCGAATGGATACTTCCGGATCGCAATCGCAGTGAAATGACGCTGCGGGTTTGGGAGCGAGGGGCGGGAATCACTCAAGCCTGTGGAACGGGTAGCACCGCAAGCTCCTTTGTGGCGAATGATCTTGGATTGATCGGCGACACTGTTGTGGTGCACAATCCCGGCGGCGACCTGACTGTGCGAATAGCGGGTGCCACCTGTTACTTGACAGGCCCAGCGCAAAAGGTGTGTGAGATTCAGGTGACTTCAAGTCAGCTTAAGGCTATGGCAGCGCTCGTCAAGTGACACTAATTGATCGTTCTTTCAGGGAAAGGATCATTGTAGTTGGGGTAGTCTTCCCATCATTGCAGTTGAGAGATGTGGAAGATTCCCTAGACGAACTTGAGTTGCTGGTCGATACCGCTGGTGCGGAGGTGGTAGGGAGAGTCATTCAGCGCAGAGGAGAACCCGATCCTGCCATGTACGTTGGCAAGGGCAAGGCGGAAGAACTCCATTCGTTGTCTGAGACGTTAGATGTCGACACGGTCGTGTTCGACGATGAACTGTCGCCAGCCCAGCAGCGCAATCTTGAGAAAATTCTCGGTAGAACCGCTATTGACCGTACGGCGGTGATTCTGGACATCTTTGCGCAGAATGCTTCATCCACCGAAGGCAAAACGCAAGTTGAGCTGGCTCTTCTAACCTATAGGCTCCCACGGCTCAGAGGCCGGGGAATATCTCTTTCTCAACAGGTGGGTCGCATCGGAACTCGCGGTCCTGGCGAGACCAAGCTTGAAGAGGACCGAAGAAGGCTTCTGGCGCGGATATCGAAATTGAAAGCAGATCTGAAGGAGCTGTCAAACACCAGAAAGGTCCAACGAAAGGCGCGGATCAAGTCCCGCGTGGCTTCGGTTTCTCTTGTGGGCTACACCAACTCCGGAAAATCAACGCTTCTAAACGCGCTTACTGACGCCGATGCGTTCGTTGCCAACAAACTCTTTGCAACGTTGGATCCCAGAACCCGCAGACTCGAGCTTCCGGGAGGCGAGGCGATCTTGTGCTCCGATACGGTTGGGTTTGTCAAGAAGCTTCCCCATCAGCTTGTGGAGGCATTCCGCTCAACGCTTGAAGTTGTTGCGGAGTCGGACCTGCTTTGCCACGTCGTGGATGCTGCCGGCGCTGACATTGAGGGTCGGATGCAGGCGGTGCACACCGTGTTGGATGATATCGATGCGGGGGCAGTGGACGAGTTGCTGGTGTTCAACAAGATTGATCTGCTTTGTGAATCTGATTTGGAAGCATTGAAGATCAAGTATCCAGATGCCGCCTTCGTCTCGGCAACCGAACGCCAAGGGCTTGATGATTTCCTCGAGAACATCGCCGGGCGGTTGCGCGCGATGGCCAAAGTGGTGGATTTGCTGGTGCCATACGATCGCGGCGATCTGCTGGCAATGCTGCATCGAGAAGGCGAAGTAATATTTCAGAGAGAGTCTGAGGCGGGATTCAAGGTGAAAGCGAGACTGGAGGGCGCATCCCTGGAAATGTTTCGCAATTATCAGGTGACCGTCTAACCGTCGATCCAGCTTAGGTCTTTAGGCTGGTTGGATAGGATGGATGAGCTTTTTGGTTTGGGTCGACTTGGTTAGCGCTGTCAAAATGGGACAATATTTAGGGCTGGAGACGATTAAGGGTGTCATCTGAGGTTTCTTCGGGGTTTACTCCGCCGCCATATCCGTACGATCGTCTTGACTCTATCGCTGAGGTAGCCAATAAACATCCGGGCGGGATGATTGATTTAAGCGTCGGCACTCCCATTGATTCGCCGACTAAAGAGGTCGTCGAAGCGCTTTCGACTTCAAAGGCGGAAAAGGGTTACCCGGCTTCATTGGGTTCGGTTGAGTTGAGAAAGTCGATGCGCGACTGGCTGGCACGCCGATTCGATGTTGATGTGCCGATCGGAAATATTGCCAGTTGCATCGGCACCAAGGAATTCGTTGCAAGCACTCCGTGGTATCTGAAGCTGCGAAGCCCTTCCAAGGACACGGTCCTCTATCCTGCGGTGTCGTATCCGACCTATGCCTTGGGCGCCGAGCTCGCACAATGCCGGGCAGTGCCGGTTCCTGTCGGTCGCGACGGGAAGCTGAAGCTTGAATTTATCGATCAGAAAGAACTGGCCAGAGCGGTCATGCTTTGGTCCAACTCGCCTTCGAATCCCACTGGTGAGCTTGACGATCTCGACGCACTTTACAACTTCGCGAATTCAACTGGCATTCCGGTGTTTTCTGACGAGTGCTACTGCGAATTTACCTGGTCAGGGCAACCCGACTCCATTCTGAGATACGGAAGCGAAAATGTCGTTGCGGTCCACTCACTTTCAAAGCGGTCAAACTTGGCTGGCATAAGAGTTGGCTTTTACGCTGGCGACTCAGAATTGGTAGATTATCTGGCCCTCGTCAGAAAGCACGCTGGAATGATGGTTCCCGGGCCGATGCAGCATGGAGCTACGGTCGCATTCAAGGATGATTTCCACGTCGAATCCCAGCGCAGAGTTTATCTTGAGCGCCTCGAGTTCATGAGAACTCTATTTACCAGCCTCGGTTACGACGTGCCCGCCCCCAAGGGAGGTTTCTACCTATGGTTCAGGTCTGAATTCGAGGACGGTTTTGAGCTGGCAGCTGAATTGGCGAGAGATCTGGGAATTCTGGTGTCGCCGGGAGAATTTTACGGTGGTGATTCACGTCCGTTTGTTCGTGTGGCTATGGTTGCCGATATGAGTAAGCTCGAACTGATTGCTCAGAGGGCGCAAAAGAAAGATAGGGTTTGATGACTTCGTTGGAATCGCAGATTGAACAGCTTTGGGCTCGAAGGAGCGAGGTTGATTCATCTGACGCTGAAGCCCGGAAGCTGGTTCACGAGGCAATTAATTTGCTCGACTCTGGCGAGGCCAGGGTGGCTGAGGTCGACGCGGTCAGCGGTCAGGTTGTGGTGCATGAATGGCTGAAGCACGCGATTCTAATGCTGTTTAAATTTTCGGATATGAAAACCATGGATCTGGCACCATTTGAGTTCGTAGACCGCGTTCCTCTGAAGACAGACTTTGCATCTCACGGCGTTCGAGTGGTTCCAGGCGCTTCGGCAAGGTGGGGTTCTTTTCTGGAGGCTGGCGTGACCCTCATGCCCAGTTACGTCAATATTGGAGCCAGGGTTGGTTCGGGGACCATGGTGGACACTTGGGCCACCGTCGGCTCATGCGCGCAAATAGGCAAGAGAGTCCACTTGTCTGGCGGCGTGGGTATTGGCGGAGTTCTTGAGCCAGTACAGGCTGCCCCTGTGGTGATCGAAGATGAGGCCTTTATCGGGTCTAGAGCGATGATCACCGAAGGTGCTCGGGTGGGAGCCGGTGCCGTCGTGGCCGCAGGCGTGATCCTGAATCCTTCCATCCCGGTAATCGATTCGGAGACCGGCGAGGAAATTTCGCGTGGGAGCATACCTCCCTGGAGCGTTGCCATCAGCGCCACGCGACCCAGGAAGTTTGCTGGAGGTGAATTCGGCTTGCCATGCGTACTCGTGATCAAACATCTGAACGAAGGCGAACGCCATGACAAGGCTGGTCTGAATGAGTTGCTCCGGGATCACGGTATCGCGACCTGACCATCCCCTCGGCCTGAAAGGAGATACTGCCAAAACATGGATACCGATCTTGCAGCGCTGTGCCAAAGCATGGTTGCGATCCCCTCCGTTTCACACGAGGAGGAGAAGTTAGCGGATTTCGTAGCAGGCTACCTGGCTGGCTTTGCTGGCCTGGATCTCTTTCGCATCGGCAACAACATAGTTGTCCGGTCGTCCTTCAACAAGTCGTCCCGATTAATTATTGCAGGCCACCTCGATACTGTCCCGCCCGACAACAACCAGAATCTCCGAGTGGAAAACGGCAGGCTATACGGACTTGGGAGCGCGGACATGAAGGCCGGATTAGCTGTGATGCTCGGCCTGGCAGAGTCGGTAGAGAGTTTTTCAGTTGATTTGACGCTTATCTTTTATGCGTGTGAGGAAGTTGCATCCACGTTTAGCGGATTGCTTGAAATCGAACGTACAAATCCGGAGCTGCTTCGCAGCGATGCTGCAGTGCTTATGGAACCGACATCCAACCGGATTGAGGCCGGATGTCAGGGAACAATGCGGATCAGGGTAGAACTTGCCGGCAAGAGGGCTCATACCGCTAGGCCATGGGCTGGCGTGAACGCAATACACCGGCTGGGATCGCTGATCGATCGTGTTGCCCATGCTGACCTTGAAAACCCCTTGATTGATGGCCTGCAATTTCGAGAGGCTCTGCAGGCGGTGAAGGTCAGCGGCGGAATTGCAAATAACGTTGTCCCTGATCTAGCCAATGTCATGGTCAATTATCGATTTGCTCCCAACAAAGACATTGATCAGGCCTTTCAGTCTGTGAAGTCACACTTGGCGATTCGATCGACCGAGACCTGGGCGACGATATCCTTTTGGAGGAAGCAGTGCTGGGTGCAAATCCCAATCTGAGCAACCCCTTCATTGCGAAGCTGCTTGCCGCCACCAATGAATTGCCTGAGGCCAAGCTCGGTTGGACTGACGTCTCCTTTTTTTCGTCGCGCGGAATTCCTGCGACAAATTTTGGTCCTGGGAATCCTTTGCTCGCGCACACTCGAGATGAGCATGTTGAACTGTCAGAAATTAATGCGGCCTTTGGAATAATGACAGGCGCACTCGGAGGTTAGATGGACCTTAGGATGTTCACCACTCTGCCATAGATCGTAATTTCGTCGGCAGGAAAGACCATCGGTGCGTATGCGGAGTTTGAGGGGATAAGAGTAACGTATCCGCCATTGGTAGCCACCCTTTTAATGGTCGCTTCGTTGTTCGGAGTTCCTACGACTGCTATCTGGTTGGGCTCGACGCTCTGTTGGCGACGCACCACTACATAATCTCCGTCAAGAATTGCGTCTCCAGTCATCGAGTCGCCTTTTACTCTAAGGACAAAAAGTTCGCCGCCACCAGTCAGCGATCTTGGCAGGGTAAAGGAGTCGATGACTTCTTGCTCAGCATATACACCGGCACCAGCTGCCACCCGCCCAACTAGCGGGACCTGCACGGTTTCTGTTTCGACCGCTGGGTCGCCAGCGGTCGTGCTTTGCCAACTGATGGTTATGCTTCTTGGCTTGGTCGGGTCTTTACGAAGGTAACCGAGTTCCTGCAATATCTTGAGCTGCGCGTGTACCGATGAGGACGAGTTGAGTCCGACGGCCTCTCCGATTTCCCTGACGGATGGAGGGAATCCTCGTAGCCGCTGCTGGGAGATGATATATTCCAAAATTGAGCGTCTTACAGGCGTCAATGATTTTATCTTTGGCTCTGACATGTCCCTCCAAAGTTGTCACAACCATGATGAATAATTCATGGTGAAGACTTTCCCGTACTTTCTAAATGTTAGCAGGACAGATGGAAGCATGCAAACAAAGGTTCGAAAAACAGTGAGAAACGAACAAATGTTCGTATATAATTATTTGGGCGGGACTGACACGATGGGAGGAAGGCCTGTGGTGGCGCTACAAGGCGCAGAACTGAAAGAGCAGAACGGTCCAGGCCGGCTTCACGTCGTTTATGGAACCGGCAACCGTGACCGCCGTCGCGGTGGATCTTCGGTTTTGAATGTGCTGAGAAACGTAATTATCGGTGGTGTGATATCGATCATGCTTCTGTGCGCTTACTCGGTGGGCGTCTCGATGTCCGCTGGTTCGCCAGCCAAGACATCTTCAGCAAGTTCATTGCCGTCAGGGTGGTCTGTTTCCTATACCGTCAGACCCGGTGATTCGGCCTGGTCAATCGCTTCCAATGTTGCACCGAGCCCAGCCCAGGTGCCGTTCATTGCTAGAGAGATTGCATCCTCGGAGCAGGGCTCCATTCTTTTGCCTGGAACAGTTCTGAACCTCACCAACTGATTGCTTGCGGTCCGGTCGGATCGTAATTGGGCGCACCGGCGGCTATCCCTGTAGGATCATATATGTCATTTGGTCTGGGGTGGTGGAAGATCTAATTGCGCTGTCCGGCTTGTGGAGAGCTAGAGGATAAAGTCATTGATTCGCGAACTGCCGAAGACGGCCGCTCCATTAGGAGGCGTCGTGCCTGTCTCTCGTGCGGACGCCGCTTCACGACCTTCGAAAGGATTGATGAGCTTTCGTTTCTAGTAGTAAAGCGGTCCGGCGATAAAGAACCTTTTGATCGGTCGAAGATTGTATCCGGCGTCAAGTCTGCGCTGAAGAATAGGCCGGTAAAAGAGGATCAGATCGAAGCTTTGGCCAGCGATATCGAAGATACCTTGCGTTCCGAAGGGTCGGAGGTGTCGACGCAAAGGGTTGGCAGAATGGTTCTCGAGCACTTGCGAGACCTGGATGAGGTTGGCTACCTGAGGTTTGCCTCCGTATACAAGGGTTTCGCAGACGTCAAGGATTTCGAACGGGAATTTAGTTATCTGTCTAAGGACACTGAGCCAAAGAGGCCTAAAGGTTAGCGTAGGCTAGTCCCTGTCAATATACGCTGAACGAGGTTTACCCATAGATGTTTGATGCCAAGCACATGGCGGTATGTTCTTCTAGGATCATACCTGCTCATGCCAAGGATATTTTTGATCTTTTGGCTATGCCAGCTCTGCACTCGAAAATTGACGGTTCAGGAACGTTGAGGGGTGTGCTCAACGGTCCGGAGCGCCTTTATCTTTCTGCAAAGTTTGGCATGCGAATGAAAATGGTTGTCCCGTATCGCATGACTAACACCGTAATCGAGTTCGAAGAGAACAAATTGATCGCGTGGCGTCATCTCGGTGGGCATATTTGGCGTTATCGACTGAGTGAAATTGATACGCAGGACGGACAGCCATCAACAGAAGTGATGGAATGCTTCGATTATTCGACGGCGCGAAGTGTCCGATTTATCCAACTAATTGACGCTCCGGTCAGGAACCTGATTTCAATCGAAAAGACGTTACTGCGGCTAGAGCAGGTCTTTTCCGAGGGGCTGCCGACTTAGTTGAGGTACTGGGGACAGCCGCTTGCTCAAGATTGCTGATCATCGCCCGGCTTTGTAAAGACAGTTTGCTGCTCTGGGGATCTTGAAAAGCGAAGGCTCCGGCAATTAAGCTATGTGCGGAATTGCGAACTTCTTCGCCGGCGTCATCTCCAATTTGCATTCAAAATTAGGGCCGCAACGCTTATTGCCCCATGGCGGACCATGTAGCCCCTGAGTCTTTGGTTTCAAAGACGGGATAGCTGTCGGTAACCATCCAGGCCCGACCGCCGCTGCTGGCAGCCAGGCTTGCAGGGTTCGGTATTGCTTCGTTGCTGGGCAGTTGCCGGCTGACGAATGTTGAACCGCCATCGGTGGTGGCGAGCAGGGTGTTCTCGGTCCAAACGTAGCCAACTGACGGAGAGTAAAAATTCACTCCCACCAAGATGCCGTCGCTTCCCCAGCGGGTTTGATACTCAGTTCAGCTACGACCTGCATTTGCTGTGTAGTATAGGGCATAAGTCCTGGTATGGAAGTTCTTCTTGTAGGGGTTGGGTATGAGTGGGCCTAGCACTTCGCCAATCGCCCACCAGTTGGTTGCGCTAAGCGGATCTAGGGAAATCGGGAGGAACGGGAGAGGGATCTTAGTCCAGCTTCTTCCACCACTTAAGGTTGCCTCGAGCATTGCACTGAGCGGACCTGGCACAATCAGTCCGACCGAGGCGTTCAAGAAGCGGCCGTAATTTATTTGCTGCACACCCGGTACTGGTATCTTGGTCCAGCCGTTCTCCGATTGGCTGAACTCGATCGCGGTACTCGTGACCACAATCTCTCCGTTTGGAACTATATCTACTGATTCAGTGTTGGCTCCAAAGTTTCCTAGCACCTTCGACGGAGTTGGCGAGTTGCTTCCAAGGGCGAGAACGCGGCCCTTCCCGGTCGATATCTCGATCTTGCCTGAGCTGTAAGAAACGCTGGCAGCTCGATACGGGGGATAGATTTTTTTCCAAACAGCTCCGCTATTCGCCTGGTTCCAGATCGAACCAGCTTCGGTAACAGCAATCCCTCCGAACGGGGTTGCCGTGGCTATATCGGCGATCCTCGTCGAACGATGACCACCCCCTGGCAAGAGCTGTTCCCCGGTCCAGTTGATTCCGCCATCGACGGTCTTGAGCACGCCGGCGTGCGCCAGGATCAAGTAGCCAGACGAAGGACTTTCAAAGCGAACCTGATCCATATATCCCCCCATGGGTAGACCCGAAGATGCGCGAAGGGTCGTTTCAGAAGAGGAGAAAGAGGGAGAGTTAGCAATCTGTGTCCAGCTGCGGCCACCATTTACAGTTCGAAAGAGCCACTTCTCTTCGCTGCCCGCCGATGGTTGCCCGCCGACCGCCATCCAGCCAACCTCGGTCGAAACGAATGAAAAGCCGGCATAATTGCTGCCGAACAGGCTTACTTTCGACAGCTCCGATGCAGGCTCCCTGGTCCAGCTGAGACCGCCGTCAGAGGTAATCAGAATTTCGGCCCCGAGGCCCGGGCCGCTGGCGGGATTTGCAAGGGCTATGCCGCTGCGACTGTTGAAAAAATGTACCTGTACGAATTTGCCGGTCGAGACCAGCGCCCAGCGCCGTCCTCCGTCTGACGTAGAGTAAAGGGAATCGGTAGAAAAAATACCGGTTCCGACAAGTGCGAAGCCGGAGTCCAAGGTGTCGAAATCGAGCTGAGTTACGGTTCCTGGTATCGAACCAACGAAGTTCCAGTTGGCGAGCGGCTGGGTGCGCTCGAAGATGTCACTCTGATTGCCATTGATTTCCGCCCCAGCGAGGAAGCCGCTTTTGGAGATGAATAATGGCCGGGCTAAAGTCATATTTGGCGATGATCCAAGGTTGAACACTGCAGGCGCACCTGCCGAATTAGTTACGTCTTGGTGCACCTGAACGGTACCAGGTGATGTCAGAGCGGGGAGTGACGGTAGAGTCGTCTCAGAGCTGGCGCCCGCCGCGCCACACGATGACAAAAGAAGCGCAAACGCCAGACCAAGCAAGCTGCGCTCAGCTGCCTTACTATTCCGGCGGCCTGCACTTCCAGCGAAAAGAGCCCGCATCAGGCTGCTTCCTCGAGCCGATTTCATCCTCGCCACAATAACAGAAGATCCGTGCTGACGTCGCGAGTGTCAGGTTACAAATGGGCTTTGCGCAGTATTTGTACTCATGATCTCCTGGGCCCCTTAGTCGAACGAAGGCCAATTTATCTTTTTGATGGGCTCGTATTCTCAAGGTGGGTTCTGTCGAGCCGATGCTCCTTATGGAACTGCGGCGCCTGCTTGGCGAAATGGGCTGCGGACAGAATCGTGTCTAATTTTCCTAATCTTCCTCGAACGGAAGATACGGATGGAGCTTTTCCCTCAGGAAATCGGCAAGCTCCAAGTTGGAAGCGCCAATAGTCAGTTCCCTTGAGGGCTCATCGTCGACCGGGCCAAGTATGGTTCCGCCTGCTTCGCGAACTATAAGGGTTGCGGCAGTATAATCCCAAGGCCATAAGCCCGCTTCGTAGTAGCCGTCCAGCCTTCCTTCGGCTAGGAAGCAAAGGTCGAGCGATGCTGCGCCTGCCCGTCTTATGTCTCTGACTTCACCAATGATGCTGGCAAGGAATTTTGCTTGCGCAACTCTCCGAATGGCGCTATAGCCAAAGCCTGTGCCAATAAGAGACTTCGATACCGCGACTCGTTCGCGGACATGAATCCGATCTGAGTTCTTGAATGCCCCCATGCCCTTTCCGGACCAGTAGAGAGCATCCTCGGGAATGTTGAATACGGCTCCGGCTACGATTGTTTCAGCCGCTCGAACTCCGATGGACACCGAATAGCTTGGGAAACCGTAGATGAAGTTCGTGGTTCCGTCTATTGGGTCAATGATCCATGAAATCTCCGAATTTCCCTTGTGGTCGCTGCCTTCTTCGGCGATTATCGAGTGCTCGGGAAATGCCCCATGGATACGATCGACGAGGAAATTTTCGGTGGCCTTGTCTACGTCGGTCACCATATCAGTGTTTGAGGATTTCGAAGATATCGAGAGCTGTTGCATTCTCGAGGAGCGAACCAGATCCGCAGCTTCGGCGGCAAAAATTTTTGCCGCTTCCACCAAGGTTTGATAGCTTTGCATGTATCCAAGTTAGGCGCTGGTCCATTCCCGATGATCCGCCAAGGGTTGATTTGAGTGGGGGTTGGCGATATTAGGCTCTGGATTACGTTGAAGCATTCGGTGGAATTACGCAGCGGATTCTTTGTGGTCAATACATGCTATTGCATGTGAAAGGTCTCTGTTTGCGATGCGATTTGGTGCGCATTGACGGTTTGCTGCGCATCGAGAATGGAAAATAGTGGGTCAACTGTATTCGAAGGTGCCGTCTTTAGCCTTGGCGTTTTATGCTCATCCCGACGATGCGGATGTGTCCTGCGGCGGCGCTTTGGCCCTTTGGGCTGAACTTGGCGCCAGGGTGATTCTGGTCGTGTGCACCAAAGGTGAGAAGGGTACCATCGATCCATCGAAAGATATCGCTCAGCTCGAAGCGGACCGGCATTCAGAACTGGAGAAAGCATGCAAGATTGTCGGAGTCTCGCAGATGATAAGTTTGTCAATACCAGACGGGTGCATCGAAAACTCGGTAACGTTTCGGGCCCGCTTGGTGAATCTGATCAGGGAATTCAAGCCCGAGGCGGTGCTTTGTCCGGATCCAACCGCAGTCTTTTTTGGCTCGGGATATTTCAACCACCGCGATCATCGCGAGCTGGGGTGGGCCGTTTTGGATGCTGTCTCTCCAGCCGCAGGCCTGCCTCATTATTTTCCGTCTGAAGGTCCTGGCCATCAAGTGAGCACCGTGCTTTTGTCCGGCTCTTTGGAGGCGGATGCATTTGTTGACGTGACAAGATCCATTGAGAAGAAATTGAATGCTGTGCTTTGCCATCAATCTCAAATCGGAGACAGGCAGGACTGGATGCGGGAAGTGATTTCGACCAGGGCAAGGGAGACCGGAAAGTTGATTGGTGTGGGATTCGCTGAAGCATTCCGGCTGCTTGAGTTGGGAGTTTGAGATGGTAAAGCCATTGGTTGTCGAAATAAAAGGCCCAGGGCACCATGAGCGCTCTGAATTCGCTAGGTCGGTAGTGAATGCCATTGCCAATCTTGGGAAGGTCGTCGCAGTCGAGGCTGATTTGAGGCCGAGATTGGCGGCTGACCTGACGGAGATGCTTGGAGTGGGAGCCACGGAGGTGCTGCTTTATGCGAAGGGGATGATGGCCAAGGTTGTTTTAGGTCCTGAAATGGCAACTCGATCGGATCTCGAGCGTCTCCACGATCCTGACGTCGAGGTGATTGTCAGATTGGTTCCAAGCGATGGAGTAGCGCGAGCCTCGATCGTAGAAAACCAGGACAAGGCATTAGAATCACTGATTTCCCAGGCATTAATGGAAGATCAGATCAATATGGAAAATAGCTGACGACGGCCTCTTCTCCAAAGGCCAATTAACGCTTATTATTTCACCTGGAGACTGTTATTTTCATACCTAATCGCGAGTGCATTTGTGGTTGTCCGCGTAGTAAGCTATTAGTAACTAGTTAAGGCTAAAGCTCTATCATTGTATAGCTCGCGGTTATGGTCTTCAGCGATGCGGGAAAGGAGGCGAAAGGTGCCACTTTCAGAAGAGGAACACCGGATTCTCCAGGAGATCGAAAAGAACTTCTACGAGAATGATCCTGAATTCGCGACCCGTGTTAAGTCGGAGACCGTTTATCGACATGCGGGAAGGAATATAAAGTGGGCCTTGCTTGGGTTCGCTGCCGGATTGGCGATGTTAATTCTTACCTTTACCAGTTCAGTGCTGATTGGTTTTATCGGATTTCTGATCATGCTGGGCGCGGCGGTGATTTTCGAACAGAACCTTCGGCGAATGGGTAAAGCTGGGTGGAATGACATTTCCACGTCAGTGCAGAGCAAAGGTCTTGGCTCGCAGTTCGGAAAATTCTCCTCAAAGTTTGGGAAGCGCTTCGGGCCCAGGGGCTAGATCTCAATACACAGGAGTTATTGTTCCCCAATTCCGGGAACTAACAAAGAGTGCCCTGCGAGCTGGTGGAAAGGTCGTCAGTCAGACACTCCAATCCCGCCAGCAGCCAAAAAATTCGATGTTGGGCGCTCAATGGCCAATTTGCCGGAACCTGCGTGATCAAGGGGATAATCGAAGCCATCGATGACTTCAGCTGGCGGGAGATCCTTGATACCCCAAATGGAAAAGCCCGGGTGGCAAAGACCGCCAA
>DAHVKW010000080.1 GCA_027320695.1 Actinomycetota bacterium
ATTGCCTACAGAGAGGTGCACAAATGCCGGATGGGATTATTGCCATTTTATTTGACATAGACGGAACGCTGATAACGAGCGGCGGTGCCGGAACTCGAGCCTGGGCCTTGGCTTTCGAGGAAGTATATGGCATGAAGGTGGACATCTCATCATTGTCTGACCTGGGGATGACCGATTCGGAAGTTGGATCGAAGGGTTTGGAATCGGTCGTCGGTCGCAAACCAACGGGAATCGAGCTGGAAAAGATGTTGGAATGCCATCTCCGCTACTTGCCACAAACGGTGGAAGAATCCGAAGGGTACAGAGTCATGGAAGGCGCTGACAGCCTCTTGACGGCGCTAATTACTCAAGGATATATGTTAGGCCTGGTCAGTGGAAACAGTGAAAAGGGAGCTCACATAAAGCTGAAGAGGGCTAACCTGAATAGGTTTTTTTCATTTGGCGGGTTTGGATCAGATTCGGCGGATCGCCGGGAACTTACCAAGGTTGCCATTTCTAGGGCTGAGATTGCCTTTGGCGCCCAAATTTCATTGGAGCAGTTTCTTTGCGTCGGAGACACTTCCAGGGATATTGATGCGGCCCATGCGGCGGGAATCAAATGCGTTGGAGTGGCAACGAGCAAATACAGCAAAGAGGATCTGAAAGATGCGGGGGCTGACTACGTTATCGGGTCGTTGTCCGAGGGGTTGCCACTTTAGCTATCGGTTTTTAACTTAGGATCGTAGGAAAATTACCAAGCGCCTGCTTATCTAACTGGACGCAAAAGTTGGCACGCCGGTCGAGCTGTTGAAGGAAGTGAAGGATATTGGGTGAGAGGCAGCTGAAATCGAAGGCCCCTAATCACGCAGGGTTGAAGCCGGACGACTGCGTGGTGATATTGTTCGGGGCGACCGGCGACCTTGCCAAGCGGAAACTTCTGCCAGGGCTGTTTCATCTGGCTGAAGCATCACTGATGCCTGAAAGGTATCACATTATCGGTTGTGCGCCGGAGAATACCGGCACCGACGAAGCGAATTACGGCGACTATGTTCACAACGTCCTCGGCACATTTGCGCGCAAAGAGGTAACCGACGAGTCCTGGTCACAGTTTGCGCCGCACCTCTCGTTCGTGGGAACCAAGAAGGGCTCCCTTGATGGCTTGGCCAACGAAGTGGCGATGGCTGAAAAAGGAATGCGCAAGCCAACGCGAATAATCTATCTGGCGGTTCCACCGGTTGCATTTATTGAGACGGTGGAGCTTCTGAGCTCGAGTGGAATGGTAAATGATGAAACCAGGTTTGTAATTGAAAAGCCGTTTGGGTGGGATCTTCGAAGCGCCCGCGATCTCAATGCGCACCTGCATAAAGCGTTCAAAGAGTCTCAGATTTACAGAATCGACCACTTTCTGGGCAAAGAGGCAGTTCAGAACATTCTTGCATTCCGGTTTGCCAATGGCCTGTTTGAAGCCGCCTGGAACAACAAATATATCGATTATGTCCAGATCGACGTGCCTGAGACTTTGACAACGGAGGGTAGGACCGCATTCTACGAGGCCAACGGAGCTTTTAGAGACATGGTAGTGACCCACTTGTTTCAAATTCTTGGTTTTTTGGCCATGGAGCCACCCTTGAAACTGACTGCGCATGAGCTCCATGAGCGGAAAATTGAGGTGTACAGAGCCATTGAGACAATCGACGTCAAGCGAGTTGTGTATGGTCAGTACCAGGGTTATAAGGAAGAGCTCGGGGTTGACCCGGATTCAAAGGTGGAAACCTTTGCCGCCGTTGAGGCGGCAATTGAAAATGAGCGGTGGTCGGGAGTGCGCTGGTTCCTCAGAACCGGAAAGGCAATGTCTGAAACCAGAACTTCAGTAACCATCGGGTTCAAAGTGAGCCAGCTGAGTATGTTTGAGCATGATTTATCCTTCAAAGAGCAGCTCAGGCCCAATGAGCTCACGTTTGAGCTGTCAGATCCCGGGTCAGTGACGTTGCACCTTCTTGTCAAGCAGCCTGGGCCGACTACAAGCATCGAAATTGCAGCACTTTCTTTCGAATATGATGAGTCGACTCTTGTGGGGCTGGAGCTCGAGGCTTACGAGCGGCTGCTTCATGACGTCATGCTTGGTGATCATCTCCTGTTCAACCGGGCCGATGCGATTGAGAGGCTGTGGGAGATTTCACAGCCACTGCTTGCCGATCCGCCTTTGCCGTATGACTACCCCAAAGGCTCGTGGGGCCCAGGGGAGGCAACATCCTTAGTTTCGCCATATAACTGGCATCTGCCCCAGAGCTAATGGAGATGTCCTTGAGCTGCGGTTCGGCTTCATCAAGCTGGGATGAATAACCAGGCTCATTAGTTTGTGACAAAAAGTAGGAAGCAAGTCCGCAATAGCAGCGAGCGCATCTTGGCGCGGCGTCCTTGGCGCCTTCATCGAGAGGAAGTGGCAATAATTTCTACCAATCATGCATACAGTTCGGTCGAGTTGCAGGAGCTTTCGTCACGGCTAATTACCGCTTTGCATTTATCGGCGGGTCCAATAGGGATTTCTTTTACTGATGCCCGACCCGATGGAATTGAACTTTTCGATGAGCCTATGGTTGAGGCAAGTGCTGATGGCCGAACTGGTCGGGTATCTGCTGGCTGCGTATTCTGGATGAAAGCGACCGAAAGCAGTTTCAGCACGATTCCGTCTGACCATGGAAACTGTAGCGTTGGCAGTTTCACTCACGGGCTTGTAGCGCTTGACGATGTCGCCGCGAACTCGGATGTGACTGAGTTGTTGGGATCTGGTTGGGTTGATACCGACGCAGTTGCTGCGATACCGTTTGTGGGTCGAAGGTATCAGTTCGTAAATTACGGTCCGTTATCTATGGGAGAATTCATGCCGGACGTGGTGCTTCTTAGACTCAATGGGCGTCAGATGATGGTAGTTTCTGATGCGACTGGAATGCCTATCGAGGGCAAGCCTCAGTGTCATATCGTCGCCGTCGCCAAGGAACAGGGAAGGGTCGCGGCCAGCGTCGGATGCGCACTGTCTAGGGCGAGGACAGGCATGCAGCCATACGAAATGACTTGCGCGATACCTGGAGGACGGCTTGCGGAAATCGTGGCCGCGATTGAAAAAGCTGCTGATATCGACGGCGGCGTGGCAAAGTATGCTGCCAGCGATGCCAGACGCTTTGCCGGCGACGCAGCCAGATGACGGGTCTGCTAGCCGCGGTTATTGGCTTGGTTGCCATGTGGGCGGACGAACCTGCAAGTTTGGTGTTGACCAGCTCTTTAAACCCTTGCGTGAACAATTCAGCTCTATAAATTCATCTATTAATTTACAGAGATTCACCTGTTGTTTACTTGTTATTAACCTTGAAAATCTAGTTTGGCTTTACATGATATTGAATCAATTGGGGCGTCGGTGGGCCGGATGGACTCTCGGGAGTAGGAGAAGCTGATGTCGTTAGTCGATGGAAAAACTGGCAGAGGTTCGACATCCGTTTATAAGGCGTTGGATGAGGCTTCACTAAACCGCAAGCACTGGACTACGGTGATAACAGCAGGGATGGGCTTCTTCACTGATGCCTACGACCTTTTCATCATTGGTACAGTAACAGCCATTCTCACGCCGCTTTGGCATCTGTCTACAGGCCAGCTGTCACTTCTAAACTCCATTTCCCTTCTTTCCTCCGTTTTTGGAGCGATCATATTTGGAAAGTTGATGGACCGTCTGGGCCGTAAAGCAATGTATGGCGTTGAGGTCATTTTGCTGGTTCTGGGGGCGGTTGCATCGGCGTTTTCTCAGACTTTCACAGAACTCCTGATATTCAGAATCGTGGTTGGCATAGGGGTAGGAGGCGATTATGCGACCTCCGCCGTCATCACTTCCGAGTACGCCAATCAACGTGATCGTGGCAGGTTGGTGGGAACCGTCTTCGCAATGCAGGGGTTTGGTTTATTAGCCGGTCCGCTCTTTGCTTCAATACTGCTGGCGAGTGGCGTGTCAAGCAGCATTTCTTGGCGCATAATGCTTGCCTTCGGAGCTATACCTGCCGCATCGGTGATCTACCTAAGGCGCAAGATCAAGGAAACTCCGCGATTCACTATGAACGTCAAGGGCGATGTCGACTCTACCGTTGAGGCGATTCGATGGACGGTCGGCAACTCTGCTGAGCTACCTATTGCATCTGACGCGATTTCTAATAGCGGCAATCGCCCGCGTCTCTCTGATCCAAGGTTTCTCAAAAGACTTATTGGCACGGCAGGAACATGGCTTTTGATGGACGTTGCTTTTTATGGAAACGGGGTCTCGTCCCAGGTCATACTAAAGGCGCTGTTCGGGGCAAAGGCGAGCCTTTTGCACAATACCGTGGTGGCGGCTCTTATCTTCTTAGTCTTTGCGGTTCCCGGCTACTGGGTGGCGGTCTATTTTATGGACAAAATTGGACGAAAGCGAATCCAGTGGCAGGGATTTCTGGTCATGGCAATTGGTTATGGCATAATTATGGCGGTGCCAGGAGTGGTAAAGATTCCCGTACTCTTTCTTGTGATTTACGGGATTACGTATTTCTTCATTGAGTTTGGTCCCAACGAGACGACTTTTGTCTATCCGTCAGAGGTATTCCCAACCTCAATTCGAGGAACTGCGGACGGGCTTTCAGCCGCAGGTGGCAAGATCGGAGCGTTCGTGGCAGCGCTTCTGATGCCAACTATCGTAAAGGACCTGGGTCTTCCAGACACTATGGGCATCCTTGCCGCAGTCTCTATCGCCGGCGTGCTATTGACCTTGTGGGCTTTGCCGGAGCCGATGGGCAAAACACTCGAGAGCGCCTCAGGCGAATCAGACGAAGAAGATATTGAGCGCAAGGAAAAGGTTAGCTAATCAGCGCTTTATTTCTGGCACAGTTTGGCAGAGAGTTGATATTTAGAGAACTCCAGAATACTTCGCCAGGCAGATAATGGTTTTGTCAGTTTCACCCTCACCTAAAAACAGGCCATAGCCAGGTCGCGCCATGACGCTGCTAATCTGAGGACGCTCTGCCCTAGCGGGAGAGTCGGGTACAAGGCAAATACAGTGCAAGAAGGCTGAGAGGCCGGTTTTCTTCTTCGCGTTTTGCTAAGCGGCAGTAGGCGAAGCGGGTTGGCGGTAGGGGATTTGCCAGCACCCGCGGCGATAATGCCGGCCATGGTAATTCCAGATCAATGCTCCTTGAAACCGGTGCGCATTTGAATCAGGCCATGGCGGATAGGCGCGATAATTTTCTAGTCCAATACTGAGAGCACCGGACAAACGAATCTGAGCATTGTCCAGCGCGCATCTTGCTCGGCATCTGGCGTGTCGGACTTTCATCCAGCTCGTTATTGGTAGGCTGATCCGCCGTGCCATGCGCTTGTTGTACGCCCGGTGAGTTTTCATGCTGACACGAAGAGTCTGGCGGGAGGCTTATGTAAACGACGAAGCACGACAGATGCAGGGTCGGATTTTTGGCCAGCCCCAGAGGTGGCGTCTCGTCGTTCAGCGTGGAGTACGCTGAGGCGTTGCAGGAGACAAATAACTGAGATGGCACTTGACCACCGCGAATCTGCAGTCAGCCCTGCATCCGGACACGTCGGCTGGGTAAAGGGTCGAAGCTTTGCGTGCGCGTCGTGCGTGTGGTGGCGGGCGCTACTGTATTACCATGAGCACGTTGCCCTCGGGATCACGCAACCAGAACATTGGCGGTACCGGGCCACCCATCCGACTGACCTCGGCGTCTACGTCGACGCCCGCCTGCTTGAGTTGGGCGTGGTAGGCGTCAATATTGTCGGTCTGCAAGCTTATGCCTGTCTCCCGTCCGCCGGCCTCGCTCCCAGGAGGCGGAGGCGCTAAGGCGATCGTGGTCGCTTGATCGCCGAGTCCGACCTCAATCCAGCGTTCGCCGTTACCAAAAGGCACATCGACCCGTTTTTCGAAGCCTAGCTTGGAAACGTAAAATTCGAGCGCGCCGTCTTGGTTGGCGAATGGGACGATCACGGTGGCGATCTTGTTGACGCGGGTCGTATTCACTGACACTGGTCCTCCTAACAATTAGTTTTTTCCCAATATAGATCATGTAGTCATATCGAAATCTTCGCCCGTTTTGGCCCGTCGTGAGAGCTGGTCCGGCCCTTGTCGAATCGTCATGACCACTCCAACCTTTTTGTGGCGCCAACGGTGGTACCTGCAAGAATAACGTATACGACAGCGCGATCCTAGGCGCAAGCGTCGGTCATGGCGAAGTTGCAAACGAACTTCAGGCGCGACCTTGGTTCCGGATTTCAGGTGCCGAAGCGAAGCGGCCCGGGCCATTTGTGGACCGGGCCTGTGGGACACCAGTTACGGGTCCTTTTCAGTGGAGGTGGCGGGAATTGAACCCGCGTCCTTCAGCTTCTCAGTAGGGATTCTCCGAGCGCAGATAGAAAAGATTTGTCGGCCTTGGACGCCTTCTATCAGTCGTCCTGTGGCTTATCCCAATTTAAAGTCCTTTGATTGCCTTTGGGATAGACAGTCCAAGCAAGTCCCACTAGTCGTCGCTCAGGCTTGCTCCGTGGAACTGAGAACAGCTGAACGTTGCCTACTTTTTAAGCGGCAAGGGCGAGTTGTGGCTCGTCGTTTATTTTATGTTTCCGGCTCTTTTACGTGGCTCCGGAGACCACGGCTCGCTTCTCCTACTTCGACGACCAAAGTCGAAGCCTGTCACCCCCATGGACTAGTTGCCTATATTCATTCTAGCGATCCCAATGGGGTAGTTGCCTACGATCTTCTGCGGGCGCTTGCGAGCTCTCTTTCAGTGTCCCTTTGAGTGTCCCGTTGGGCAATTGCCGCTCTTTTGTCGTAGTTTTTTCGGCCTTTAGCAAGAGCTATCTCAATTTTCGCTCTGCCATTCTTCAAATAAATGGCAAGCGGGATAATTGTCAGCGACTGTAATTTGGTTCGAACTGCGAGCTCCTCGATTTCGTCTCGGTGGAGAAGCAGCTTCTTGGGCCGGTCCGGATCATGGGAGCCGAATCCGTGCGCGAAGTCGTAGGGAGGTATGTGAGTCTGGAAGAGCCACGCTTCGTTGTTGTCGACCCTCACGAAACTGTCTCTGAGCTGTGCTTTGCCCAGTCTCACCGACTTGATTTCCGAGCCCTTCAGCTCGATGCCAGCTTCAAAGGTTTGCGCGATGTCGTAATCGTGTCGTGCCTTTCTGTTCTGGGACACAATTTTCATTCCAGATGCTGACGACGGTTTATTTGGTTTTGATCTTTTTGATACCATTTGTACTTCACCAAGCTAATCTGCCAAGGATGCTTAATATTCCGCAAATATACCTTGACGAGATGATTGCGCATGCTATCCGTGAATATCCGCTCGAAGCCTGCGGTCTGATTGCCGGGCTCGGAGACGAAGTCACGAAATTTTACAAAGCTCGAAATGATGCCGCGTCGGCTCGTATTTATACAGTGAATCCGTCGGACTATCTAAAGGCAGATAGGGATGCCGAGGGAAATGGAACGTCGATAATCGGTGTCATGCATTCGCATACCCATTCCGAAGCATTTCCATCTCCGACCGATGTGGCTCAAGCTCCCGATCCCGATTGGCATTACATTTTGGTGTCTCTAAAGCATAAAGATCCGGTACTGCGCTCATTTAGTATCGTTGATGGGAACATTGTTGAAGAATCGGTTGTTAGGCTTAATTGCTAGAATAATAATCGATTAAGTCAACTTTCAGGAGGAGCCGTGGCAATAGAAGTTCGCCTACCAACAGTGCTTCGTGCCGCAGCGAGCGGTCAAGCTAGTGTCTTCGTTGAAGGCGAGACCATTGGTGAGATACTGAAAGCTTTAAGTGGCAGCTTTCCTGGTCTTGGAAATCAGGTGGTCTCGCCTGACGGGTCGTTGCATCGCTTCGTGAACGTATATCTCAACGACGATGACGTCAGATATCTTGAAAAGCTCGATACCAAAGTTGCCGAGGGCGATGTTGTTTCGATACTGCCAGCCGTAGCCGGTGGATCTTTTTAGCCAACTTCGCGTGAGATTTTTTGTTGTGATTAGAGAAAGATATTTTGATGGCTGTGTACTCTAGTATTTTGGACTTGATAGGCAACACTCCAATGGTCGACGTGAGCCAGCTAAGTCCCAATCCGAGGGTTCGAATCATCGCGAAGCTCGAGGGTCAGAATCCCGGAGGATCAGTCAAAGATCGAATAGCGCTGGAG
>DAHVKW010000081.1 GCA_027320695.1 Actinomycetota bacterium
TGGGCTTTTTGTGATTCCACCCGAGCGTGGTCTCACCTTCTTGGCGCCTCTGACCGTGGGCAAATTGCATGGGGTAGGCCCAGCTACCGTGAAAAGATTAGCGGCAATGGGCATTGAGTCCGTGTCGGATCTGCGAACCCTCTCACGGGAGACTCTCATAGCCCATTTTGGCAAGGCAGGAGCCTGGTTTTACGGTGTGGCACGGGGGATCGACGGGCGGCCCGTCCAACCGTCCCGACAGAGAAAGTCGGTAGGAACCGAGCGAACCTTCTCGAAAAATCTTGAGGACCGAAGCATCATGCTGGTTAACCTGGAGGAAATGGCAGTACTGGTTGCCGCCCGTCTCGAGTCCTTGACCCTGGCTGGCCACACCGTCAACATCAAAGCACGCTTTCCAGATTTTACCACCGTCACCCGAGCACACACGGAGGGCGGGGCTATCGGGGATCTGGAATCTATCGCGACATTGCTACCGGAACTGCTGGATCGCGCGGTGCCCATTGGCGCGTCTGTGCGCCTGCTCGGGATCACAGTGAGTGGCCTGGTCCATCCTCAGGCTGCGAGCCGGGGAGCGCACCAGATGAGTTTGCTGGACGGAATCCTCAACCAAGGGTAAGAATATGGTTAGAGTTGCGGCAGTGATGCATCGGGCGCGACCCTTTCTATGCAAATCGAGGGCCGGTAATATCCAGTAGCAGATGCTCATATTCTGAGTAATTGAGGGTGACAATGAACTTATTACCCTATAAGACGAAATGCTACGCTAAATCGTTAGCACAATGGCTAAACCCGGGAGGAAAGCACGTGTTAAAGAAATCTATTCCGCCAGACAAGGGAAAAGACTTCCCAAAATTCAGGTCCTTTGATTCCCGGTTTAATGCTTCCTTCATTGCTGGCGGGAAACGTAACGATACCAAGCTACTACTGCATCATATAAAGAATAACAAGTTAAGAGCATTCATAAACAAACAGGAGGGCTCATGGGTATCATGATCGAAGCGAACTTGGCCAAGAAGATAGGATTGGCTTCGCATCAAAATGCTACCCCCCTGATTGGCAGCGTTGCTATCGCCAACGACTCAGAAGAGGAGCTTGAAAATCTCACGCTTTTACTTATCCCTAGCCTTCCATTTGCGAATAAAAAAACCTGGCCAATAGACCTAATTCGAAAGGGCTCCAGGATACATATCAACGACCGCGATATAGACCTCAAGGAAGGTTACCTGGCCGAGCTTTCTGAAAATATGCGGGCGTCTATAACGCTGACGCTTAGTTCCGGCGAGCGCATCTTGCTGGAAGAGAACTTTCCTATTGAATTACTGGCCAGGAATGTCTGGGGTGGTGCTGGGAGCATGCCAGAGTTACTGGCAGCCTTTTGCATGCCGAATGATCCCGCCGTGGACAGCATTCTGAAGGGGGCCTCGGATGTCTTGCGCCGCGCCGGGAAATCGGATGCTATTGATGGCTATAACACCAAATCCAGAAAGCGAGTTTGGGAGTTATGCTCCGCTTTGTGGACTGCCATCTCTAATATCGATATCAGTTACGCGGTACCCCCCGCCAGTTTCGAGAGTGAAGGCCAGAAAATCCGCACGCCAACCCAAATTCTTGATAGCAAGGTGGCAACCTGTCTAGATACGGCGCTTCTGTTTGCCGCGGCATTGGAGCAAGCTGGACTTCGTCCGTTTATCGTCATGACCGAGGGCCATGCCTTCAGCGGTGTCTGGTTGCAGCCGCAAGAATTCGCTTCGATCATCATGGACGACGTCTCGGCCATCCGCAAAAGAATCCAACTGCAGGAACTGATCGTTTTTGAGACGACGCTGGTCACTCAGTCTCCTAGGCCTGGATTCAGTCACGCTGTCGATAATGCGACCAATCAGTTGACAGATGAAAACTTCATCTTGGCTTTGGATTTGCAACGAGCCAGGATGCAGCGCATACGGCCACTGGCCACGACGGTTCATTCCGAAGACACGAGAGGCGCCAAGGGAATATGCGGGCACGAAGGGTTTGAAGAGGCACCGAATCTGCAAGACGATTTTCCTGACGATGACTCACAACCATCAGGCTCGGTAGATCGCATCAAATACTGGCAGCGCAAACTCCTGGACCTGACCACACGTAATCGCCTGCTCCATGTCCCGGAAAAAGCAAAGGTCGTCAGGTTGATCTGCCCGGATCCCGGGAAACTCGAAGATCTGCTTGCCGATAACAAATCGCTCACTATCGTGCCCCTACCGAATCTCGAGGCGGGTGGGCGCGACGTTCAAATTTACGAACAGCGTAATCAGAAAAATCTCGAGGAAGAATTCGCGCGGGATGCCCTGGCACGAAACCAGGTGCCGTCGAAAATGGAGAAAGAGGCGCTTGAGGCCAGGCTGGTTGATCTATACAGACAAGCCAAGAGCGATATTGAAGAAGGCGGCTCCAATACGCTGTACCTCGCGGTGGGGTTTCTCAAGTGGAAGAAATCTGCGGGGGACTCCAAGACCTACTCCGCACCCCTCATCCTGATTCCGGTCAAACTCGAGCGAAAGAGCGCACTATCCAGTGTCAAAATGTCCATGCTTGAGGAACCCAAGTTTAACCTGACGCTGCTTGAGTTGCTGCGCCACGACTTCGAAATCAATATTCCCAGCCTGGGCGACGAATTGCCAACCGACCAGAGCGGCATCGATGTCAACCGCATCTGGAATATTATGCGGCGGGCAGTGCGTGACATTGCCGGGTTCGAGGTGACACCCGATGTGCTGATAGGCACCTTCTCGTTTGCCAAATACCTGATGTGGCGGGATCTCAAGGATCGTGCCGATCAGCTCAGGCAAAGCGACGTCGTACGCCACTTGCTCGAATACCGCATAGGTCAATCCACGCTTCAATCCAACGAAACCTTCCCGCTCCCTGAAAATTTGGACGAAGAGGTGGAGCCGCGTGAACTATTTACACCGCTACCGGCGGACTCATCCCAGGTGGCCGCCATCGTCGCCTCGGCCAAAGGACACAACTTCGTTTTGGATGGTCCTCCCGGCACGGGTAAATCACAGACGATTGCGAACATGATTGCGCATAATCTAGCGCTCGGCCGGCGTGTACTGTTTGTCGCAGAGAAAATGGCAGCGCTGGATGTCGTCAAGCGCCGCATGGATCAGAAGGGCGTGGGCCAGTTCTGCCTCGAGCTCCATTCGAACAAGACCTCAAAGCCCCATGTGCTGCAGCAGCTGGACCGTGCCTGGGGCTCCGGAGGACAGATCAGCCAAGAAGATTGGGACGAGCAGGCAAACAAGGTGCTAGAGCTGCGAAATCAGCTAAATGGCCTTGTAAAAGTCCTCCATCGGCGTTGGCCTAACGGCTGGACTATCCAGAATGCGATCGGACTGGTTATCAAGGAATCCAATCCACGCACACCCAATCTATCCTGGCCTGCAGGCACGGAACACACAAAGGTGGACATGGAGGCCATGCGCTCCATGGCCCACCGGCTTGATCTTAATAAATCGGCGGTCGAAGAGATCAATGGCGGCTTTTCGCTGCTCATCAGCAGCGAGTGGTCCAACGCCTGGCAGGCCTCCTTGGTGGACAGCGCGCGTCACATCCTCAAGGCACTTCTCGAGGTGAACAAGGCCCGTGATCAGGTCCTAGCTTTATCCGGCCTACCCTTGAAAGATTCACCTGTTAACGCCATTGAGCTGTACGCGCTGATCCAACATTTGCCTGATGCTCACCGAATGAACCTGCGCTTCCTGTTCTCACCTGCAACAGCTAAAACTCTGGAGGCTGCTAGTCAGGGCATATCCCTGGTGAGGGCCTATCGGGAGCAGGTCAAGAAACTCTCTCGTATCTACGACCCCGATACGATCGCGAGCATCGATACAACTGCTTTACGTAGCGTGTGGGAGCAGGCTTCTAAACGCTTTTGGTTTTTCTCGTCCATTGCCCAGAAGAAGCTCGCTAAAGCCCTGCAGGCGCAAACCAAGGCGGATGGCTTGCCCAACATTCCTGCCGATCTGCCGATTATCGAAGGACTGCAACAGCAACTGGCGCAAATGAAGGCGCTCGAGAACGATCTGGGCGAACTGCCCGGATGGTCTGGTCGAGATACGGATATTACCGAGATAGATCGTGCATTGCAGGTGGGCGTCGCACTCAGGGCCGCGATTTCACAATTGGCCACATCGACGGAGCATCTGCTAGCGCTAAGGCAGTCATTGCAGCTCCTGGTTGTAGATGGCAACGACCTCCTTTCAAGAGACGGTCAGCTGGCTCACGCCATCATGCACTTGAAGCAAAAGCGTGACGCGCTGGAGCAGGCGGCCAAACAATTCGCCACGGTCTCAGGCGCTGGAATTGATCTCGCGAAACAAGTAGACGAGCTGGCCGAAAATGCCATAACCGTACTTTCGCACGAAACGCATCTCAAGGCCTGGTGCGACTGGCAGCGTATTAAGACGGAAGCCAAGGCGGCCGGACTGGGTATCTTGGTCGATGCGATTGAAAAGAAAGACCTGACCAACGAGGAGGCAGCCAAGGTATTCGAAGTGGCGTACGCCAAGTGGTTTGCCTCCACCAAAATCGACGCTGAACCTCTTCTTCGCAATTTCGTGCCAGCCGAACACGCCAGTGGCATAGAGGCTTACCGCCAGGCAGAAGACAAGCTTGCTGAGCTTACCGCGGCGTACATCAATGTGAAACTCACCCGGGATCTGCCCAGCAAATTCGAACTGTTGCCGAGTAGCGGGTACGCCATGCTCAAGCGCGAATTGCAGAAATCCAGAAGGCATAAACCGGTTAGGCAGCTTGTCCAGGAGATGGGCGACGCCTTTACGACGCTCGCGCCGTGCATGCTTATGAGTCCGCTTTCGATCGCGCAGTATTTGCCGGCCGATCAGGCGCTCTTCGATCTTGTCATTTTCGATGAAGCATCCCAGATCACCCCCTGGGATGCCATCGGTGCGATTGCTCGAGGTAAACAGGTGGTTATCGCGGGTGACCCGAGACAGATGCCACCTACGAGTTTTTTCAACCGAGGCGCAATCGCCGAGGATGATGATACCGACGAAGATCTCGAAAGCATACTTGAGGAATGCATTGGCGCCGGCATTCCCAGCCACAGTCTTACCTGGCACTACCGTAGCCGACATGAAAGTCTGATCACATTCTCGAACTACAACTACTACGACGGTAAGTTGATCACTTTCCCCGCTGCAGATACCCGCGAGAGCGCCATCGTGTGGCGTCATGTCAACGGCGTCTATACCAAAGGCAAGGGTCGGAACAATCAACTCGAGGCTAAGTCAATCGTAACTGAGGTTGTCAAACGCCTGACTGACCCCAAGCAGCTTGCCAAGCAACAAACCATTGGCATCATCACGCTCAATGCCGAGCAGCAGCAGTTGATCAACGACCTACTAGATAAGGCACGGCAAGAACACCCTGAGATCGAACCCTATTTCGCTGAAAACCTTGCAGAGCCTGTCATCGTCAAGAACCTCGAGACCGTGCAGGGTGATGAGCGCGATGTGATTATTCTCGGTATTGGATTTGGGCCAACAGAACCTGGTGCCAAGACAATGGGGATGAATTTCGGACCGCTAAACAAGGAGGGGGGCTGGCGACGGCTGAACGTGGCCTTGACCCGGGCGCGCCAGGAAATGATAGTGTTTACCTCATTCCCGCCGTCGATGCTGGATCTCAATCGGACTTCTGCACGCGCCATAGCAGATCTGCGACATTTCCTGGAATTCGCCAAGGACGGACCTGATGCAATTGCCCGTCAGGTAAAAGGCTCGTTGGGCAGCTATGACTCACCCTTCGAGGAATACGTTGCAGATGGGCTTAGAACCAAGGGTTGGGAAACACGCTCTCAGATTGGCGTTTCACGATTCAGAATCGACCTTGGTGTGGTGCACCCCGACAGACCCGGCGATTATCTGGCCGGTGTCGAGTGCGATGGAGCCTCCTACCATAGCGCAGCGACAGCGCGGGATCGCGATAAGGTTCGCAGTGAGATACTCAAGGGGCTTAATTGGAAGCTCGTGCGTATCTGGTCGACCGAATGGTGGGTTGATAAGCGCGGTGCCCTAGATAGATTGGATCAGGCCTTGCGCGCATTGCTCGAGGCGTCACGCGAGGAGGTCCATAAGAAGGTGCTGCTTGAATCTGAAAGCGTCGTTTTAGGTATAGTAGCGGACAATACATCTGAAAAATATACCTCTGACGATACCTCTGCTGGAGATGAAATCGACCAATATGAGCACTCCGATAGCATCTCTGCCATGGGCTACAGGCTGGTGGCCGATTTCGCAGGGCATTCCCCACTGCAGTCCGTGAAAACGATTTATCAGGCAATAGATCTCAAGGAAAAATACTCCGATATTATTGATGATACGATGTTTTACGAAATAGATTATGACCCTACGCTTAACACTCTGATCAAGGCGATATTAGATCAAGAGGCTCCAATACTGGATAAGCTGCTGGTCGATAGAATAGCCCGGGCCCATGGTTTTCGAAGATCTGGCGGGTTGATCTGGGCTCGCGTCCTTGGCCTGGCTAAGAGGAACTTTCACATTAGAAATGATCCTGCCGGAGGACGTTTCGTTTGGTTAGAGAAGGGCGATCACGCAAAGTGGAATCGATACCGCATTCCTGAAACAACCGAAAGTAGGCGCTCAATAGACGAAATTGCATCCGAGGAGCTGAAAGCGGCAAAGCTCGCGGTCAAGGGAGATGACTTGCCTGTTGAGGTGGCTAGGTTGTTTGGCGTCTCAAGACTCACATTATCAGCCAGAAAAAGAATCTTTTCTGCCGGAAAAGAGACATAATAAAATGCGACGATATAGCGAAAGATTGGGCGGTTTTTTACAATATGATATATACTTGTCTGCTAACGGAATAATTCCAGGCGACTCCAACTATAATCAATATTTAGAAAGTTTGAGCTATAGACGTAAACGCCTAGTCATTACATCTTGTCATGTGCTAGCCATCCAAGCCACAAGCCATTTCTGAATACCCCACAAAAACTAGAAGCAACAATCGCCAGTATGGTGGTTGCATGGCGGCAACCAAATGTCCGCTTACAGTCTTTACCGCTCATTCAGCATAAAACCCCTACACGCATCTGACAGGTCAGACCGATAGAGAGTACACCAACTGTACGCCTTCATTCCAACCGGAAATCTTCTGCGTATATTCCACATTCATCTTCCATCCCATGGCGCAGCAGGTACTCTTCAACGCATTATAACCAAGTACGTGATTCTAAAACCCAACAAGCTATACCACGAACGCCCGATCTATACCCTCCAGTCGAAGATTAACTGCGCTGGAGAGTACGATGCCCGTCCCCGCCCCATCCCGTTCTGGGAACCAAACCGAAAAGAAAGATCCCCGTCTTGAGCTTGCCGACCGCCTGATTGCACAGATCGAGGCAGGAACTGCCAACTGGCAACGCCCCTGGAACCCTGGCGATGTGTTGGCTCCGGTCAGCGCCGTCACTGGCAAGCCCTACAGAGGGGTGAACTACCAAAATCTTCTGACGTTTTCCCCTGACCCATCCGATCCACGTTGGTGTACCTACAAGCAGGCCCAGGAGCAGGGTTGGCAGGTGCGCAAGGGTGAACATGGGGTTCCCATCGAAAAATGGTCAGAGTATGCGCACAAGCGCACCGACGAGGAAATCGAGCGGCTCAGAGCGCAGGGTGCTCAGGACATCGAATCTACCGAAAAACGTTTGGGTGTCCGTTACTACACCGTATTTCATGCTTCCCAGATCGACGGCATCCCGCCGCTGGAGCGGTCCCCGCGTCCGGAGATTGAGGGGAAACCCGATGAGCGCCTGTCAAAGCTGGCCGAGAACATGGGCATGGACGTGATTCACGCCGGTGGCCGGGCCTTTTATCGTCCCTCTGAGGACAGGGTGTTTATGCCGCCAATAGAGAGCTTCG
>DAHVKW010000082.1 GCA_027320695.1 Actinomycetota bacterium
GGCCCCCCATGGAGCCGTAGAACACAGCGTCACCGAAGGAGAAGATTCCGCCGTCGGAGGCCACCTCCCAGTAGCCTTTGCCATCGGGCGTAGAGGCTATCCCTACGATCGGCTGGTTCAGCGTGTGGCCCCCCATGGAGCCGTAGAACACAGCGTCACCGAAGGAGAAGATTCCGCCGTCGGAGGCCACCTCCCAGTAGCCTGCCGTGGCACTTGCGTTTGACGCCGAGGTGGCTAATGGTGAAAACTCCACCTGCGGAACTACCCAAGAATTACTCGGCGCGGAGTTGTCCGAGTATTCCCCGGTTGCGAAAAAGACCGGGTTGAGATTCTGCGCAGATGTAGACGCAGAAATGTCAAAACCCACCGGACCAAAATAATCGCCCCACCTCAGAAAGGCCTGAGAGGTGGAGTAGGCATATGGTGCGGTGCCAACGTCTATGGGGCTGAGTGTCTCACGGTAACCAGAGGCCCCCGGTGTGATCGTAAAACTGTAAAGGGAAGGGTTGAGCAAACCCGACGAAAGGGTAACCGTACCCACAAAGGATGCGTCGACTCCATCAACCGAGGTCACGCTGGGATAGCCTGTGGAATATCCAGGGACCTCAATCGGCATTACGATAATTCCTCCGGACGTCGCCTTCGCAACGTATCCACACGCAGAAACAATTCCGCCATTGCTGCAGCTAGTGTTTCCAGAAAATACCGGGTACTGACCGCTTCCGTTCGTATTCTCGGCCACCTCAAACCTGTTGTCGTCCCCGTCCAGTGGAAGACCCGACCCGTTTTGCAAATTGGCCGGGGAGGCCATTACTATCGGCGAACCGCTTGGATTGACGCCATCGGTAGTCTGGTAAAAGGGCACCATGGTCGGGAAAGACGACGTCAAGCTGAATGTCGGCCCCGATCCAGTAACCTTCCAATATAAGGCCTGGCCCGAATCGTTGGCCCAGACATAAAGCGAGTTGCCGATGCGACTAGGCAAACCAGCTGACGAAGCCCACGGCTCATTTGCAACCTTCGCCCAGTCGACGGTCGACACAGGTATGGGCGGATCTATGTTTCCCCCATTCTGCAGGACAAGCAAAGTGACAGATGGAGAGCTGATACCCGCCGTCAAGTCGCCCTTAGGAATGACGGCAAGAGTCGACTGCGCCAAGTACTGTGACACCTGGCCGCCTTGGAAATAGAAATCGGACCAAGCGATACCAACTTTGTCCCCTGTCACCGCAATTTTAGGTTGGTCATGGAGAAGCTGCGTCGAGTAGTCGAGTTGATATGAGCCCACTTGAGGAGAAACAGAATCAGTTAGCACCGCCACCTCGACCGACGCAAACGAAGTGCCATTGCAGCTGGCAATGCTTATCACACAGTATGCAAGCACGCTCATGAAATAGCGGCCCGTAGAAGGATCGAATACAACGGACGGGTCCGTGAAGGTCGCAGGCTGGCTCATATTGAACAGCTGACCCATGGTCTCCGACATAGACTCGGAAGGATTTGATCGTGAAGTAACCACAATCGTTTCGTTTGTCGCGACCAACGCTGTCGAATTCCCGAGCGCCGTTGTGGGATCCGGAGGGCTGATCGAGCCCAGAGAGGTCCTTGACTGCGTTGCATTGGATACTTTCACCGAATTCGACAGCAAGTTGATAGAACTCCCCAAAACGCCCGTCGAAGCAGATGCAACCGTGAATGGAATCTGGGGAAAGCCGGATGCTTCAGAGAAGCCCTTGGGAATCTGTTCCAGAGGAGATTCGGTGACCGCGCTGCTCCCGCTATTCGAGCCGGCAGCCAAATACCCGCTGTTCGTACTCGCGAATGCAGCCGAGCTGGATCCAAGGAATACTCCTCCCAAACCGAGCACTCCCAAAATACTCCGTACCACAATCAACCGCTTGCTGCGCCGCAATATTAAGCTCCTCATATTCGCTTGAATCCAACCGCTCCCACAAGGATAGATCACAGGCTTGCCAACA
Source organism: Actinomycetota bacterium (assembly GCA_027320695.1). Taxonomy (GTDB): domain Bacteria; phylum Actinomycetota; class Acidimicrobiia; order Acidimicrobiales; family Acidimicrobiaceae; genus SCQM01. The sequence continues at coordinate 1,980 of DAHVKW010000082.1, forward strand.
AGTGTTCGAAGGCGGTGGTAATTCAGCGCCAGCCACAAATCGGACTCAAGCAAGACCAATCTATAACCTGCAAATAACCGCTACCGTCTGGCGCTGCTCCTCCAATGCATTAGGTGCTGGTTCCGGACAAGCAATCGAAAAGTCGATTTGGTTTGAGTCTAAAGATATCTCTTGCGTTTGTACAGCGCGTGCGGGCCATCGATACGATCGATGAAGAGCTTTCCGGCCAAATGGTCAATCTCGTGTAGCAGCCCACGGGCCTCGAAAGCATCGCTCTCAATCGTAATTACCTTGCCGTCGATGCCCAAGCCTCGCACCACGACCTCCGACGCGCGCCTAACGTCTCCAGTGAGGTGGGGAACGCTCATGCAGCCTTCGCGGATGACGACAGGATTGGAAGCGGAAATAACTTCAGGATTGAACAACACTATCAGGCCATGACAAGTATTCGTTTTCTTGTGGCCTGAAACGTCCAAAACGAAAAGTGAAACTGAAACGCCCACTTGTGGAGCGGCTATCCCCACCGATCCCGGCGTTCCATACATAGTTTCAACAAGGTCGTTAGCCAAGAGCTTGTGCTCCTTGGTAACCTCGCCAACTGGTTGCGCAACCAGCGACAAGACCTGATTTCCTATTTCCACAACTTTCAGCATTGCCATGTCAGCGTCTGTCTCAAATCTCGAACCGACTAAAGCTCGTCGGAATCTGATGATCTTATCGAGCAGCTAACACCAAGCTCAGAGGATTTCAGCAAGAGAGCATCTTCCAACTTGGCCAGATCGCCTGAATCTTTCAGAGCGACCTCCAGGACCATGGTATAAAACGACGTCGACTCCGTATCGATCACTCTGGTCGTTAAATCATAAATGTTGGCGTGATGCACCGCTAAGACATCACAAATGCCCGCCACAATGCCAGGTCGGTCCGTTCCATAAACGGAAACGACAAATCGATCGCCATCTAGATCGTTCTCGACGTGGTCGTCAATCCTCTTGACGTCAACCAGCAACGAAAGCTCCGAACATCGGGATTGCACCGTTTCATAGATAGATTTTTCATCGACGTTTGAGGATGCGTCCACGACCAAGATCATGGCAAAATGACCGGACAGGTTTGACATTGTGGAATCAGCGAGATTGCAGTTGAGCTCCGCCAGAGCGGAAGTAACACGCGCCACGATTCCATAGCTGTCAGGACCAATTGCGGTAAGCACAAAACGAGGCATGAATAGAAGTTAGTACCTAATTCTGCGTTGTTGGCTAGTTAATTGCAGCACCTTCACCTATTATGGCCAAGTGGGCTTGGTAGCGAAACTGGTTGAATTAGATGAAATCGAACCGTCGCTTGGAACCAAAGAACTCCAGCTATTCGACGTTCGTTGGTACCTAGATGGCAAAAGCGGATATCAGGCATTTCTTGATGGACATATCCGCTCCGCGATGTTCCTCGATGTTGACACATGCCTTTGCGACTCGCGCAACGTCGATCCGACTATGGGCAGACATCCGCTCCCCGATCCTAAGAACTTTGAATCAGTTCTGAGCTCTTATGGGGTGACCAAAGATCAATTGCTAGTCTTCTACGACGACCAGGCGGGGTCAATTGCCGCACGAGCATGGTGGATGGCCAGCGCTATCGGTTATCAAGCCGCTCTTTTAAACGGCGGACTGACTACCGCACCTAATGTTTTGATCGAATCCGGCGAAAGCCCGAATAAATCCATGCCATGGCTTCCCTACAAATCTTCAACCGCATCATGGGATCCCGACTTGGTAATTTCGGAATCTGAGCTGAAAGCCTTAGTGAATCATGGAAAAGTCATCCTCCTCGACGCAAGGTCCAAGGAACGCTATCTCGGTATCAATGAAACTGCCGACCCAAAAGCCGGGCATATACCGGGTGCTGTGAGTGCTTTCTGGCGCCACAATGTCGATCGTAAGAACAGGTTCAAGCACCCGAATGAGATCGCGAAGAATTTTCGCCTGCTTGGAATCGAACCTGACACTCAGAAGGAGGTCGTTTCAAGCTGTGGATCCGGCATAACTGCTTGCCACAACATCTTCACTCTTCTGTATGCCCTTGAAATCCGAGCCCGCCTCTTTCCTCCGTCATTCTCGGGTTGGTGCCACTCTCCGGGCAACGAGATAGCAACCTAGTCCTGGCATAGAACCGGCTACTGCCGCCACTGTGATCGCTGCTGAGCGCGGGAGTCCGCGCAATACTGGTTAGGCCTCCAAGCGGTGACCGCGAAACCATCCGAGGACGTTCATGACCAGCGGCCATGCGATAATGACCACATAGTCTTCAAATAACGAGGGCGATAGCCCAACTGCCTGGAAATGTCTCGCACGATCTGCCACGGGCGACAGAGATGATATAGCAGTTGTCAGGAATACGTCTCGAACAGGGCCTAACGCTGAAACATTCACCAGGATCGCTTCTATCACAAATGTCCATCCAATCATGATGGCAATGGCCGGTCCTCTGGTACCGAACAATGAAGCGAATCCAGCGGCCGTTATGACATACACAAGGCTGACACCAATGCAATAAAGTGCACCCCCCACGGCCAGCGATACCGACGGCACCTTGTTTCCGCCTGCCAAGCCGTAAACTATAGCCAGACCTATCAATAATGCGATTATTAGTGGAATCGCCCAGACAATCACCGCGCCTTGGAGCCTGAGAAGGAAAATAGACGTTCTCGACCTTCCCGTGACGATCAAATCTCGGATGACACCACTCTCCATATCCTGCGAACCAGCTGTCGTGCCAAGAATGGAAGCAGGAATAATAGTTACCTGTCCAAGTATCGCTATCACCTTGTCAAATCCGCTAATCCCGCCAATTGAAGTGTACTTGAGCGGATTGCTCAAATGATAAATCTCCAGGATCGCGAATGTGATGACGATAGCCCCGACGGTGCCGATAATGGTGAACGCCATTACGCCTTTTCTACGGGTCAATTTCTTGGTCTCTGCGTGCAGCATCTGCCAGAACAGCGTTCCTGGCTTTGGCTGAACGGAGGATGCAGCTAATTCACGGCTTGCCATCTAGTCCTCGCTCGTTACGAAATTGCAAAGCATCAAATCCCCAACCCTGAATTCCCAGCGTCGGCAGTAACCTCAAAGAATCGGCTCTCGAGCGAGACCCGGTCTTGAGAGATCTCATAGATATCTATTCCGTTGCTGACGATCTCACGGGCTATTGTCGCGACGAGGCTGTCGAACCCGACTCCGCTGCCCGAAAGCGAAATGTGGAGTGCGGTTCCGTCAGATTCCACACCCGAAACGAATTCATGAACCCGCAGAAGCTTCTCCACGTCGCGATCCGACGAAGTTCGAAGCGTGAACTTTTCTCCGGTCCCCGACAGGATCGAACCAAGGCTTCCTGACGCGAGAATTGACCCGTGCGAAAGTATCGCCACCTCATCGCAGGTCTTTTCAACTTCATCAAGGAGATGCGACGAGAGAAGCACAGTTTTGCCCTCGTCGACCAGAGATCTGATCAAGGCACGAACTTCTAGGATACCGGGAGGATCCAAACCGTTCATCGGCTCGTCAAGTATCATTAGCTTGGGATCCACCAGCAGGCAACGGGCTATCCCCAACCTCTGGCGCATACCTAGAGAATATCCGCCAACCTTGTCTGCGGATCTTTGAGCAAGTCCAACGCGCTCGAGCGCCTGATCGATGTTTGACATCGCCTGGCGACTGCGAAGAGACGCGACAATCTCAAGATTATCCCTTCCGCTCAGATAGGGGTGGAACCGCGGCTCCTCGACGATTGCCCCCACCATTGACAAGGCCTGTAGCTTTTGAGCAGGGATTGCGTTTCCAAGGACCTCGATACTCCCCTCGGTAGGGTGTGCCAAGCCCACCAGCATGCGAATGAGAGTAGTCTTTCCGGCGCCGTTTGGACCCAGAAGTCCAAAGGCGGTTCCGGTACGGACCTTTAGATCTACTGAGTTCACAGCGACACGTTCGCCGAATCGCTTTGTTAGACCATCAGTTGATATAGCCAGGGAAGAAGTCCCCATTGAAATTTAACTTCCTATCCGACCGATTGGGTGCAACGAGGGCCCCAGTTCAATTTCGCCTCGCTGCACATTGACTACAACTTCCACACTAACTCCCCTCAAATCAACCTGGTAGTTTCTGCCAGCTAAACTACTCAGCTATTATTCATATTTCAGGCAAGAAACCACGGAATCGTCGGCGCAACGTTCGCGGCATTGTGTGCGATGGCCGCAAGGTCTACCACCCATAAAGATTCGTGACACTCGTTCTCAAAACCGACGGCAAGCTCCGTTCGCTCACAATCCCAAATCTTGAATCATATTGGCGGTCTCGGACCCTCTGCATATCTAAAACCCGGACGTCGCTAGCAAATTGGCTGCCGCCGTATGCCGGCATGCCGAACGGCGGCTGTCGATATCGATCTGTCACGCTGGAATGCCCGCCAGAATCCAATGAGCTGTTAAAAAATTGGAGCGGACGACGGGATTCGAACCCGCGACCCTCACCTTGGCAAGGTGATGCTCTACCAACTGAGCCACGTCCGCACTAAGAGCTGTTAGTTTAGCGCTAGGTTGGCAACCTAGCGTCAAAGGCTACCGCAAACAACAACATCGAGAATACACCCTCACGGAGCAACCTACTCGCCCAACTCCAAAAGCTCCGCCAAAATCCGATCAAACTCTCTTAAAATGCGCTCCCCGTCGGGGTATAGCTTCGGATCCAACACCAGACCCAGATTGACTGTTTTGCGGTACGAGACAAATGCGAACGTGATCCCGGAGCCGTCTGCAACCGGAGCCATCGGAATAACATTTTCGAGACGGCATCCCGCAAGAAACAAGTCAACATCCGGTCCGGGGACATTGGATACTACATAGTTGAACATAGGCGGGACCAGGTCGAAAAGTTCTGTATCGGCCGCAATCCTAAAGACTGTCTGAAGGAGAAATGGAGGAATTACTTCTGCTGCATCGTAGAAGAAGAACGATCCGATTTCGGAATGAGCGGTCTTGGCGTTGTCAGTGATTCCATGCACTGAAACCAGAAGATCCTCTGCCCCGCGAAATGCGGTAGGAATCCTTAAAAACATGGCTGAAACTTTGTTCTTCGATTCTTTAGCTCCAGCTTGATTGTGGATTGACACCGGAACCATCGCGACGAGACTTTCAGGGACTTCGAAATCCTGTTCCTTTAGATAGGCAACCAACGCGGCATGACAAACGGCTACAAGCACGTCATTCACCTTTACGCTGTGCCTTGCCGCGATTATCGAGAGTGATTTCAGGTCTATCCCGCTTGCAACAACCCTTCGTCTCGTCGAGGTAGCTCCCGAGGTGCCGGTCCGTTTGGGCACTACCACCATGTCCGCCGCCCGGCTCGAATAGTCCCCTTTCAGCACCCCTGATACGATATCTGGCAAGCCTTTAGCGACCGATAACCCACCGGCAAGTGCTGTCAGCGCATGTTCAGTAAGATCAAACAAAGTCTTGGCTGCGACTTCAATTTGCGAAGGTGGCTCCTGGGGATTATGTGGCTTTGGCAGAACCTGCAGATCAAACTCTTGGCTAAGGTCGAACAGCGATGCCAGGGCTTCCATTCCACTTATTCCGTCGGTCATCGAATGGTGCATTACGGCGATTATCGCAAAGCGATTCCCCTGCACTCTTGGAACAATGAATAAATCCCAAAGCGGTCTCGATCTTTCGAACCGCTTAGGGAGAACCGTGCTCCCAAGGTCAAGAACCTGCGCGAGATCCACCTCTTCATTTGAGTGTGCGAGGTGTATGTGATTGCTAATCGAGAAGGACAGATCATCTACCCAATACGGTTGTACAAGCCCGAACGGCGCATCGACGACCTTTTTGCGGAAATGCGGAAGCAGGTGAATCCTTGCTGACAGCAGCCGTAAAATCAG
>DAHVKW010000083.1 GCA_027320695.1 Actinomycetota bacterium
CAGAAGCGCTCCTAACACAACACGTGGTCCGTACTCTGGTGTCAGAAGCATCAAGTTCAGGTCGTGCGAGTAGCCTTTCCTCCCCCTCTTTGTAATTGCGCCCACAAAACCCTCGCCCATGTTCTCTCTCAGTTCCCCTTACAATGAGTCCCCACAACTACTCAACACTAAGAAGAACCAAGAATGCATTCAGAATCCGCGAGTCGTAAACAAAATATATCCTACGTCCAGCATCATAAATGACAATTTATGTTCCTTTTTCACACCAGAAGACATGAGCGGGAATCATTGGCCTGGCCGTCATCATCGAAGTCACCCGATATCTCATCTCATCTGAGCTGTTCAACCAGTTGGACCCAAACACAAGCCCATTCGTCTGATGGGGGGCTGGCGTCTAATGAACGCTGTTGTATATTCTTGCATTCGCCCAAACAAGTATTGGCTAGCAATTGGCACGTGATGTGACCGAGTCTTGATTTCGGACACGACAAGTCCGATTTTACTGACCTGAACAACCAAACCATCTGGCTAGGACGCCAAATTCAAACAAGGCGTGTGAATCACTCAACGATTCCCAGTTCACCTGTCTAGTCGAGCTAAATAGGACTTCCCCATATCCTCACACTGCGCGAGCGTCTTTATCCGCACGATGAACCCATGGGAGGCTCCCAAAGACGGCACGGTTGCCTTCGATTTGGTCGCTTCCCCAATGTCGATCTCTTCCTGGCTTTCATCTTCATGTCATGCTGGGGGACTACCTCACAAATCCTTCGTCTTCGAACAGGTTGACTGTCGGAGCCTCACTTCTTAGCCCAAGTTCTTGCCATCTAGCAGCCACTTTCTCATACACGCTTCTATCGAGACGCGTGCGTCTTGCAAAGTCCTTGATGTACTTGAACTCTTTGCATGCATTGATGATGCACTTTGATCCCCAAGGCCTGTTTTCAGGAGGATTCTGGCTCGGGTCTAGATAAGTGCTCCAAGTTTCACGCAGGATGTCTATCGAATCTTTTGGCCTAGATCTAGTGGCCATGGCCCAAACGACTTCAGCGAGACTTGTAGGATCGACATCCTCATCCACCACAACAATGTATTTGGTGAAGTATGCTCCTCCCATGCATTGCGCTGCAAGTGCGCCCACTTGAGCGGCATGTCCGGCATATTTCTGCTCTATCGACACGACGGTCCAGCCCCATCCGGCAGCTTCCGGAGGAGACCAGACTCCTCTGATCCCTGGCACTCCCATTGACTCGAGGTCGCTCCATACTTTGGCGGACTTTGCAAGTCCCCACATTGCACCAGCTTCATTCGATGGCCAATCTGCCATTAGGGCCGACATCAGGATCGGATTGTTCCGATAACGTATCGCGGTGACTTCGATAAATGGAGTCGGTCCTCCAGGACGACCGTAGTAGCCCTGAAACTCTCCAAAAGGACCTTCTTGCGCAGTTCGATCAGGATAGGAGAACCCCTCGATGATGATTTCAGCATTGGCTGGAAGTTTCAGGCCGGTGATCTCGCTGGTGAAGACTTCTATCGGCTCTCCAGCGATTCCACCCGCGAATTCATATTCGGACACGTCCTTTGGAAATGTGGTGGCCGCTGTCAGGTAAAGCAGTGGGTCACATCCATACACGGCTGCAACGGGAGCGGGCTTTCCTTGGCTCCACCAGAGCTCTCGATCAAGCAATGCGTCTTTGCCGGGAGACGCATAGAAGCCAACCTGGTTCGGTCCTTCTATCATCTGTCTGTACGTGCCAAGGTTGATCCTCTTTGAATTGGGATCCATCGTGAGAACCACATCGGCTGTTCCGATGTAAGCACCTCCGTCTCTGGGCCACATCACCGGCGCGCCAAATTTAGTGACGTCGACATCGTCGCCCATTTCAATGTTCTGGTTCACCGGAGCAATGCTTGGGTCGACTTCTACGGGCTGAGTTCTAGCTCTCATCTTGTGCGCTAGGGTTCGTGCAAGATCAATTGGCCCGGTTCCAGGGTCTTCGCGAACTGTTAGAGCCAATCTGCGATAACTTGAACCGAAGGGGTTGAACAGCACCCGAAACCCGGCACGTCCTTGGATGTTCTCGAAAAGCAAGGTTGGGCCGCCAACCTGCTTTCCGGAAAGATACGTGATGGTAGACATCTCGAGGTTCGGGTCAACCTCAGCCTCAATTCTCGCCAGCTCTCCCAGATCCTCGACCTTGGCCAGCCAATCACCTAAGCTTTTCACTTCCTGCCTCCTTCCTGAGTGAAAGCGACTAGCTGCTGCCCTTCAATCAAAAACCGCAGCTATTATCCAAGGCCCCACAGTTTCTTGTATCCAGCGACGTAAGGGTTGCCAAATACATTCGTGAGATCAGTAAGGCTCACGCCCGTTAGATTTGACTTGTCCAAGTACCTGATTGGTACTTCAGGGTTGCCGGGCTTCATGCCACTCATCGCGCGCAGTGCTTGGTCCATAGCCTCCCAACCAAGCCAAGGTGCAGAAAATCCTGGATCGGCAGAGAAGACTGGACCCTTCTGCACCAGTCCCAAGGTCCCAGAACTTGAGCCATCGGAAGAGACAACAAAGACCTTGCCGCTTGCTCCAGCCTGACTCACGCCAGCTGAAGCGAAGATTCCGATAGTATCTGCCACTGGGAAAATGTAGTTCAAAGATGGATTCGCGAGGATCAGGGAAGAGACTGCTCCAGCCGTCTTGGTTGGCCAGTTTTGAGGCTCGATATCCTGGGTAGTTAGTATCTTGCAGTTTGAACAGCTGCTAAATACAGATTGGATGCCCTTGGCGATAGAAGGTCCCATCGGGTTGTCAAACGTGATTATTGCAGCATTGATCGGCCCGCCGTCGGAATTTACAATCGCCGTGTCTGCCATCAAACGTCCTGCTTCAACGAATGAGGGCGCCGAACCTCCATACATTCCCTGACCAAAGCCTTGACCGGCAACGCTCGAATCCGGTTGACCAGTCAGCACTCCGATAACAGGAATATTTGCGGCATCTGCAGCCTTGACCGAAGAAGGAACCAGCGAAGTAGCTACCCCATCTAGGATGATAGCCCCGACTTTCTGGTTTATGCCTTGCTGTATTCCCTGTTCAATCGTGCTTACAGTGGCTTGGCCGTTATAAGTCTCGACGTTGACTCCGACGGCCTGACCAGCTGCCTGTATTCCTTTTGCTATCTCAACCAATGCATCGGAGACGGTGTCATGCTCGACAATCATGACGCTCTTTCCCTTCAGCTTGGCCGCATCAACTGGTGGCCCTGGAGCCGTGAAGTTTGGCTCCCCCATATATTTTGCGATCTCCGTCTTTGCAAGTGAGACCGGATTTGCTGAGGCAGCCGTTGTAGTGCTTGCCTTCGTACCAGACGTATTTGCAGCTTGCGTTGTTGTCGCAGAAGAAGAACTGCTGGAGCTACCGCAGGCAGAAGCCAGCATCGCCAAGACAGAAAGGCCTGCCGTCACAGCAAAAGGCATCTTTCTCAAAAAAGTCATTTCCCCCCACCTTTGCATGTATTGATGCGAAAACGTAAACACGAAAAATCATGTAACGGTGTCGTTGCATATGCCGCCGTGAACTACCTTTACAGCGTTACACGGCATCAATTGGCGCTACTGAGAGTAAAACGCAATAATAGTGGATTGCGCCAAGACATGAAAAATGTCTTGCTGTTCTTCCCCGCTCTTGAATGTTGCTTAGATGATAGCGCCGTCTCGAGAATCGAACCAAATTCACAAGTGCGCTAAAAAGTGCCCAGGTGTGAAGCTCATCACCATCGCCTGGTGTCTCCAACAGAGCTCATTTAGACAAGTGACTCAGGCTATGTCACCATGTTTGAAGTCCTGGTTGTCTGGGCAAGATACTGCTGTGGGGAAGTAGTAGTTCTGACTTGATCAGTGGAACCGAAAAATAGCTGACAACTGGGGATAGATTAGCTGATGGACATGTATTGGGGAAATGAGAGCGCTCTACATCTGTTTTGAGCTCAGAAAGAGGGTGGGACATGGCTCTGGGGTTTAGGGACTATCTGAATTTTTTGGAAAGCAAGCATCCATCGGAGATCTTGCACGTCGACGGCGTGGTCAATCCTGCTTCATTTGACGTCACCACGGTACTGACCCATCTGGAGAAACAAGGCAAGTACCCCATGGCCTATTTCTCGAACTGTCTCAATCTCAAAGGCGAACTCTCGCGCTTTCCTCTTGCAACCAATATCTATGCTTCCCGCGAGCGTTGCGCCATGGCACTTGGACTGGAGCCCGACCAGAGCGGTCTTCAACTAGGAATCGAATATGCAAAGCGCGAAGCAGGACGGCTCAACCCCGTAGTGATAGATCGATCAGAAGCACCAGTCTGTGACGTCGTCAAAGTTGGCAACGAGGCCGACCTTAGTGAGTTCCCGATAGTCAAACACCACTACATGGATGGCGGACCTTATGTGGACATGACTCCGGTCATGAAAGATCCCGATAGCGGTGCCTACAACATCGCCTTTCTGCGAACTATGTACAAAGAACCCAGGAAGCTAGGCTTCCACATGTCGCCTCGACACAACTGGCAGATCGTGCGCAAGAATGAAGAGGCTGGAAAGCCAACGCCGGTGGCAATAGTTGTGAGCCACCACCCTGCCTTCTATCTAGGCGCCTTGAACGTATCCCCATTCGGAGTCGATGATTACGAACTCACGGGGGCGATCATGAATGAGCCGCTGAGAATCACGCCGTCTCAGACGTGGGGCTCTGACTTCATGATTCCAGCCGACGCCGAGATCATCATCGAGGGCGAGGTCCTTCCCAATGTGAGAGAAGTGGAAGGTCCCTTCGGGGAGTTCCCCGGCACGTTTGGTCCACAGCGCGTCCGCTGGGTGATAGAGGTGAAGGCGATCAGCTATAGAAAAGATGCCGTATACCAGGATATCTTCGTCGGTCATAAGGATAACTGGACTCTGGGTGCAATTCCAAAAGAGGGAACCATCTTCAACAGGATCAAAGGAGTTGTTCCTACCATACGGGGCCTGCACATGCCCGACTCCGGAGCTGGAAGATTCAACTGCTACATCTCAATTGCCAAAAAGGTAAACGGCGAAAGCAAGCAGGCAGCGATGATAGCTCTGGGCGAATGTGATTTCATCAAACATGTCGTAGTGGTAGACGAGGACATCAACCCCTTCAATGAACAAGAGGTTCTCTGGGCAATGGCTACCAGAGTCCAGGCTTCTCAAGATGTCGACATAATCAAGAACGTCAAGGGCAACACCTTGGATCCTTCCCAGACAGACGACGTGATGACAGACAAGATGATCATCGATGCCACCAAGCCCTTGGGACGACCCTTTGCCGAACGGGTGCGGGTGCCAGATGAAGCGCTTGAAAGGGTGAAGCTGGAAAACCTTGTAAACCAAGAAGAGCTTGAGAAATTAGCGAGAGGGTGATCGAGATGGTGAGACTGTTTGATGCGGTTTGCCCGAAATGCAAAGGCAAGTTCCACTGTCACTGGGAAGACCTGAGGCATAAGGAATACAAATTGAACTGTCCATTTTGCGGCACCTCTTTCTCCCAAGAGGAAAGTCCACGAATCATCGAATAGCCCCGGCAAGAGTCTATTTTTTTGGAATTCAGTGGCTCAACCTAGAGTCGAGAGTCAACCGAGAGTTAACCAGCTTGCCCCACTCAAGTGCTTTGGGTGAGATCTTTGGGCGCTCGAAAGACACAGATGATGCCTCTAACTACCAGCAATTCCCATTGCGGTAGTGGGGCGAGCGGACAAGTATCACGCTCCCCTCATTTTCCGAAATGACGGCGCAAGTCTCAATGCATTCCGTAACTGGAACTAAGTCCAGTTTCAGCTTCTCGCCAGTTCGAACGGGCCAGGTGGGAAACCGTGAGACCTGTTGCGAAACAGGTGAGATTACCGTTTCGGAACGCTTGGATGAGCTTCATGTTTTCGCTGACAGCAGACTGACCAACCCTTGCCATCCAGACGACCGCAGTTGACACACACTTGGAGGGTGGCCTAGTTTTTAAGAGCGTTTTGGCCTATTTTTCGAGGAGCGTTGACGACCTGTGCAGTTCTTGCGGCAGTAACCGTCAGATCTTTGTAGTCCAAGCGTCTTTTCGGGGCGATTGCCACTATGACACCGTCATAAGCGACAGATCTGTGGGAAAGTTCATCTGGAGCGCCAGCCCGACTTCGTATCGCTCTGACATCGTTCAGCATCGAGCGTATCCGAAATTGAGAGCAGGTCGCTCCTCCTTGACTCCAGTAGCCCGGCCCCTCGACGATTAGGCCGAAGTGCTGAATATGGAACATGTCAGCCCAAACTCAGTGGGATAGAAGCCACATGAAAGCACCAGATACCAGTCCAGCCGCTGCAACCCCGGCAGCCATCAAAGCGGTGACCTTCACGGATATAGATCTGCTGACCATGGCCATTGACGGAAGGCTGATTGCTGGAAGCGTGATCAGCAAAGCACCTATGACTGCCGGGCCTGCTCCAATTGAAGAAAGCCCAAGCAGGATTGGAATCTCCCCTGCCGTGGGTATAACCATCATGGTTCCCACAGCAACTGCGAGCAACACAGCCCAAATCCCCCAGTGATCTGTTGCAGAACCAAACGGAAAGAGCCAGCCTCTAAAAAGGCCCAATAATACGACGACTACAAGATACTCAGGTAGCAGCGTAAGACACATGCGGACCAGGGCACGGGCAAACCGACGAGGTGCCTCTCCCAAGCTGAAATCATCACCGGAAAATCCACTGGGCAGACTCAGGCTCTCCGATGCTGAGTCTGTTCTTGTCGAGTGCGCCACTATTGCGGTCACACCGAAAACAAGAAGAACTCCAACAACTATCCTTGTTAGTACCCATTGCCACGGAGCTACCAAGATTAGAAATGCCACTACAGCGGGATTCAGTGTAGGATTTCCTACCCAAAAAGCAAGGGATCCAGAAACGGGCACCCCCTCCCTTTTCAGCGTCGCAACAATTGGCGCACCGCAACATGTGCACATCATGCAAGGTACAGCCAAGAGACCGCCAACAACAGAACTGCCAAAACCAGCCTTCCGCCCCATCAAACCCAAAAGCCACCTCTTTGGAAGAAAAGCCTCAACAGCAGACGCTATTGCGAGTCCCACAATAAGAGCCAACCAAATCGACTTGATATAAGCAACAGTGAATTGGAGAGCACCGTGGATCGATGGATCTGCACCTGCAGGTCCCGCCACGTTGAATATTGACCCCCCCGACCACGTTCGCGACGTGAGAAGATCCGCCAACTTGTGCGAGTACGGCCACCACTTTGCCAAGGCAATACCAGCAAGGGCAACTGCAATCACTATTGCCGATCCTATGAACCAACTTGGCCTTACGCTAGCTGGCTCCCTCAGCTGAAGTGCTGACTCCCCTTCCATATTCCCCCCTATCGGCCGGTTTACAACCACGCAACACTTGATCGGACTATCTATATTCACGAGGTTGGATATTCGACACCTGAAACGCGAATTTACGAGCCCGCCGTTTCCAAAATACCAAATTGCATCGACAATTAAATTGAGACGGGCACAGGGATTCACAAAATTAGCCCTTCATCGGACTGAAGGATGTCACGGCAAAACAGTTTTGAGTAAACCTGATCGACCGTTCAGGGGCCAAAGAGTACGTGGTCGAAATTTTCGTAGCGCGGCGTGTTGGCCAGTTCTCTGAGAAACTCCCGAAGCTTGCGCAGATCCTCACGGTTTGGTGTGGTCTCCACGGTAATTAAAAGGAGTATCGACTTTCTTCTTTGAAATGCAAATCCGGCGATTGAAACATCACATATCTTCGGAAAAG
>DAHVKW010000084.1 GCA_027320695.1 Actinomycetota bacterium
GTACCCGTCGGGCCAGATCGTGAGCGTCGTGCACGGTGCCAAGCATAGCCCGATTATACCAGGTCGCGCCGCCCAGTGCCACTAAGCAATCCAAGTGGCATGCTTCAACGCCTGGCGGAAGATGAACCGCTTCGTCCGCAAGGGAGTGAAGGCCATCTGAATTCTCGTCCCATGGTCTACAAGAACGCCGATGCCGTCCGGGAGCTGCTCGACAGTATGACGAGCGAGTGAACAAGCGCCGACTTGTGCTGCTCGCCGATCCCCTACTGGCCTACGTCTGCCACTGTCAATCCGCGTCCTGTCCGAAAGTTACGACACCGAGCCTAAGTTCCGGGACATTCTGGTGATTACGGAGTATTTGCGTCAATGGTAAGCGGGCAAATAAGCTGAAAGCTGACCAGCAGATCAGGGTAAGACGCCATGGAATTTAGCCGACAACCGAAAGAGGAGCCAGGGTAGGAGATATTACGGCTGCACTTGGCTTTTGACGTTCTACGGTCTTGGGCTGGGTTCAGAAGTACTCACAAGGCGGCCTTGGCGAACTCGAAACCAAGCTGCGCGGTGGACGCCCACCAAAAGATAGACAAAAGGCAAAGAAAGAAATTGGCGAAACTCATCATTGGCCGTGATCCCCGCCAGCTCGGCTTCGCCTTTGCGATTTGGACTCGCGAGATGTTTGCAGAGCTCTTAGAGCGTAAGATTGGTGTTCTAATGATCGTCTGTGTTGTGGGAAGGATGCTGCATAGATTGGGGCTCTTTCCACAACGCCCGATATGCCGGGCTTATCAGGCCAACCTTACAGCCATCGAGGCATGGAAGACCCAAGAGTTCGCGTCAATGCGCGAACAAGCCGCAGAACTGGTGCGATTCTGTTCTTTCAAGACGAGGCGTCGGTGTGGGGCGACTTTCACGCCGGAACTACCTGGGGCATTGTCGGTGAGACCCTACGCCTGCCGCAGGCACCGACGGCACAGCGGCGCTTGTGCCACATGCTCATGGACGGAACTCCCGAGGATCTCATCAACGACGTGAAGACTTCATTTGGGGGCAAGGTGACGGTTGGCGAAGATCTAGCGAAATTCCGGACCAACTAAACGTATCTCTGACATCTTCCGCCGGCAAGACTTGGGCGACAGCCTATCGAACCTAGGCCAGATGGGAGTACCAGTTTGCTCGATTCGCTCCCCTCCTAGATGGCTTGCCATCTCCTGCATCTAGTTCATACCTCTAGATTGCCGCAACGCATGGCTAGGCAGTATCCACCCTGTTTTTAGACAGATCCGAGGAACTTTAATATAGAGTGTCTAAATTGCAGTTTTAAATCTCAATTAGCAGCACCATGAAAGCGCTCTGGATGATCTCAACAAAACACCTCGTGCGTAAAGCTATGGTCACAATGAGGCCCCTGACGGCGGCGATCATGGTTGGTGCTGTTGGATTTGCCCAGCTCTTTCCAAGCCCCGCATTTGCGAATAGTCAGTCTATTTCCAGCGCGGAACAACAGGCTGCAGCTGCGGCAGCACAACTGAATTCTCTCGGGGCTCAAGCTGCAAGATCGCTGGAAAACTACGACAACGCTCAAGCTAAGTTGTCAAAGGTGGACCAGGACATCAAAACTACTCAAGCCCAGATTTTGCAAACTCAAGGCCAGATTGCATCTCTTAAATCTTTGCTAACAGTCACAGCGATCAGCAGCTACATGAATGACGAAAGCCTGACGGATCTCTATCTGCTCCTGAATGAAAACCCCACACAAGCAAGCGTTCGCGAAGAATTTCTCAACACAACGACCAGTTCGCAGGCCGACCTGGTCGCCTCTCATCAAGCTGCGCTGCAAAGCCTGCAACTTCAGCAGAACTCCCTGAAACAGCTGCAGAAACAATCAATTGATGCTCTTACGAAGATGACGGCGGCCAAGAACGCGGCTCTAACGGCCATAGGACAGGAGAAGTCGCAGCTCAGTTCGATAGACTCCGGCCTCGCCAAGCTGGTAGCGGAGGAACAGGCGGCTCAGGGGCAAAGTTCAGGATCGGGATCTGGCTCTATAACTGCCAACGACCCGTTGAACCCGTCTTCTCCACCGGCCGATTCAGGCGTTTATGCTAATCCCTTGCGCGCTATCCGTTCATTGGCGCGGGAGAGAATCGACCAAGGGGTTGACTATCGCGGTTATGGGCCGATCTACGCCATCGGGAATGGCGTAGTACTTAGCACCTACAACGGAGGGTGGCCTGGAGGCACTTACATAACATACCGGCTCACGCAAGGACCGGCAGCTGGGCTTGCGGTCTATGCTGCCGAAGACATCAAACCTCTGGTTCAAGTAGGTCAGACCGTCACCTCGTCCACGATAATTGGCACGGTGTACGAAGGTTTCGATGGCATAGAAACTGGTTGGGCAGATCCAAATGAATCCGGCGAAACCATGGCTAGGCACGCTGGTCAATTTGGGGGTTCCAATTCGACTATGTATGGATACAACTTCTCCCAGCTTCTCAGGTCACTGGACGCGCCGCAAGGCGTGCTGCAAAATCAACCAACGGGCACGCTGCCGCCCCAATGGCCCACTTGGTAACTAGCTGTCTGCACCGACCTGCAACTTTGGGCGCTCGCGTCGCGACTTCTACCACAACAAGCGAAAAGACACGAACTGATAATCAACCGGCACCTTTGCTCTGCTCTTGCTAGTCTCCATTCCCAAATACGTCCCGCCATTGCCAAACATTCAGCCCACGTAATATTTAGCGACTTGAACACCGATGCCTGACGTAATTCAGCCTCTCAATTCATGGCCCAAGCACCGCGGCGGACTTTGCCAGCATTTCGCGTCTAAGTGATGCGCAAGACTACTCTTGGAGCCAATTAATTCAAAGAAATGCCGCCGCCTTGGATAATCCCGAGCAAATGCAAGCCCTATTCCTGTCGAGCAGCACACCGGGTAGAACCAACGATTTGCCCGCTTCCCCTTGCGTCGAGTGGACAAAATCCCACAGCAATCCAAGGCTGCGGCGGTTCACAGTTCACTCCTAGCTCTTTGTGCACAGGCAAATATTGTAAACAAACTTTCCAGGCCCTTATAGGGAGATAGAATCTGGAATGATCTGCAGTATTGGTTTGGCTAGCTGGGACTCTGCTTATGGTGGCGGGCCGCGAATCAACGAGGCCTGAGATAACCCAAACGAAAGGAAGCACTGATGAGTTACTTCGCGCTGCTGATCGGGGCGATAAACCTTAATGGACCGGGCCACTATGTAAATTGGTCGATCTTTACCATCTCACTTGCCAATATTTTGATGATTGCCCTGATGATCGTCGTATTTGTCATTGCCCTATATCTTCCTTTCCCGGGCTCGAAACATACCCTTAGATACAGCGGGGATGCCAGGCCGGCAACAGCGCCTGCCTCGCAAACACCAACTGAGACCGACAGCGAATCTAAAGGAATGTGGACGGCGGCAATCCGCCGCAAAGGGCTCAAGCTCCTTCCTCCCAATAAACTCCTTCCCGATCGGCAACCGGCATATGTGGCTTCGTGGATCTACATCTTTGGCGTAGCCAGTCTCGCGGCCCTAGGCGTAGCAATAGTTTCCGGCTTCCTGATCGCAATAGGCGGAACCGACTGGTGGCACACAAACTCAGTCGGTCATTTCTTCAACAGCACGCACCTGTGGAGCGTTGAGCTATTTATGGCGTTCATCGTGATCCACCTATGGGGAAAATTTTGGATGGCGGCGTGGCGAGGCCGACGCGCTCTAACTTGGGTCACAGGAGTAATCGCATTTGGCGCGTCAATCGTTGAATGCTTCACTGGTTACCTATCTCAGCAGAACTTCGATTCGCAGTGGATTTCAACCAACGGCAAGGATGCGCTGAACGCCACGGGCCTTGGGGCTTTCTTCAACCTAATGAATTTTGGCCAGATGCTCCTGTGGCATGTCGTCCTGTTGCCCGTTGTTCTGGTTTTACTGGTGGGCCTTCATGTTCTAATGGTGAGAGTACGTGGAGTGGTGCACCCGCTTCCTCAGAAGCGTACTCGCGGAAGGGCCGCTCGAAAGGAGCAAGCCCGATCCGACGGCGGAAACTGGACCGGCCCGACGCGGCGATACGACATCGTCAAAGAGGCTTCACTCGCCGCGTTGATAGTTGTAATACTCGTTGTTGTTCTAGCAGGAGTTCTATCGTCGCCAAACGAGCCGCCTGCCACTATAACCACATGGGCGCAGGTAGCTCCCGCCAATTTCATGGCTACTGCGGCATCCGAACTCGCCGGAACTAGCGAGACCGCCCAGTACGGCCCTCCATACAACGACCAGTCGGGAAATGTCCAGAGCCTCCTGTTTTCCCCACAGACGATAGTGGGCGTTCATCAGCCAATCGATACAGCGGACGCCTTTGTACTTTCGCCTCTTTCAAAGTTGGCGGCGACTAATGCCTCGCTGGCATTTGCTTTAGGAACCTATCAACACTCCTCGAAAAAAACTCAGCAAGCATGGGACAAAGCCTATCTAAAAGCAGTCGACAAAGTGAAGTTCATCGCCGGAGAGCCCATGGTGCCGGCTGCGGAAGACGGACCGGTCCCAGAATTAATTTCAGCAGAGTTCTCGCTGGCCCGAACCGGTGCATTGGATGCTGATCTTCTGGCCCAACAGCCTTTTTATGGAACCGATTTCACCAAACCGCTCCTGTTCCTAGAGGACGGACACTACTTCGCGTCCCTGGCCAAGGCACAGCATCTCACTGGATCCCAATGGGGCGTCATGAATGAGACTGGGAACTTTCCTGGCCAGCCATGGTTGTGGCTTTACACGCTCTGGTACCAAGTACCGGGACTAGACAATTCGGCGAACATTGACCTCATAGCGGTTTACTTGACCGGAGTCGCAACCGTCCTGCTTTTGGCAATTCCGTTTATACCGGGCCTTAGAGATATTCCCCGAGTTGTCCCCGTTCACAGAGCGGTTTGGCGCAAATGGTACAAAGGCACCGAAGAGACGCCGTCCGACCACGAGGCTAAGCCGCTTACCTGACATAGCACTGGTTGTTCGTGATTCGGTGATCGCGGGAAAGGCAATTTGCCGGCGAATGAGGTTCGCCGATTCTTGCAGGCATCGCGTCCGAATGGACGAGACAATTTGCAAGCATCGCCGGCAAATTACAAAAACGCAATTACTGAACTAATTGGTGGTTAGCATCTACTTCAAGATAATGGTGCGGATTCAAAGAGTTAGGTGCTGCATTGTTTCCAGAATTCTCTGAGAACACGATTCTGTCGGTGTCGGAGTTAGGCGAGTTCGTAAAGGCTGCCCTCAACCTGAGTTTCGGCACAGAAGGACTTTGGGTCAAAGGTGTTGTAGCGTCGTATTCACCTCATACATCGGGACATCACTATCTTGACCTGCAAGAATTCGGCGACCTAGGCTCAACGGCTCCTGTTGCGACGGTTAGCTGTGTCATTTGGAAGACCCGAGCTTCTTATTTGGTGCACCAAATCCAGTCATCGTCACTTGGCAATATCAAGAATGGGCTTAGCCTGGTAGTGCGGGTAAAACCTAATTTTTGGCCCAAAGGAGGAAGACTTTCATTTCAAATAGAAGATATTGACCTCGGGCTTTCCCAGATTGCAAACCTGCAGGAAAAAGAGAAGATCCGAGCGAAACTCCGACAGCTTGGCATATGGGATCACAACCGCCGCCTCGAAGTGCCTGTAGTTCCATTAAAGGTCGGGCTCGTTACCGCCTCAGGAAGCGCGGCCGAAAGTGACTTCCTGGGAGAACTCAAAAGAAGCGGGTTCGCCTTCAAGGTTACCTACCGGCCGGCTTCAACCGCCGGAGACGCGGCGCCGCCGCAAATATCTCGGTCTATCCAAAAACTTCAAAATTCGGACTTGGACCTTATCTGCCTAGTCCGGGGCGGCGGATCAATGTCTGACCTCTCAGTATTCGACACAGAAGAAGTCGTCACGGCGGTGGCTGCCAGCTCGATACCTGTTTGGGTCGGGATCGGCCACTCGACTGATACCACGCTGGTAGAAGAGGTGGCCAACAAATACCTCGACGTACCGCAAAGCGTGGCCCGGGCTGTCGTCGCCCGAATTCAGGACTTCCTAGTTCAGATCGATCAGCTGAATCAAAGAGCGTACAACCTAGGACGCTCCAAGGTGGAAACAGCCCGGCTTCAAATATCAGAAATATCCCACCAAGCGGTACGCAAACCCATAGAACTCATTCACGGCCACAATGTGAGGCTGAGTCAATACGTTGAACGCATAAAATCCAGCGTCCAATTATCTACGACAAGCGCGAAGTCAGAGATCTCTAATAGGCAACGCCTTTTGTCTGCCGCGGCCCATTATCAAGTCATGGACCAGGAAAGACACCTAAATATTTTGGCAGAGCTGCCGAAAGCTCGGGCGCTGTCAGTATTGCGCAGTCAAGCGCATGTCCTGGATCTCCTCGAAAGCTCCGCCCGGGCGAGTGATCCGGAGGAAATGTCAAAGAGGGGATTCTCGCTCCTCGCAAATGAGTCAGGCAGGTTGATCAGAACTATCGAGAAAATCAACGTGGGCCAGAAAATAAAAGGTATTGTCGGCCATGGTAGTTTTATCGCTACCGTGAATGAGACGAAATCAACTAATGAGGATACTGAACGGAGTGGTGCTGGTGCTTGAATCTGCCGGCAATGAACTTGGATATGTCGACGCGCTCAACGAGCTGCGTGAACTCGTTGAGCGGCTCTCAACTGAACAAGACATAGATCAATTGGCCAAAGAGGTCGGCAGAGCCAAAGAATTAATAGATTTTTGCAGATCCAGAATTAGTTATGCTGAGCTCGAGATCAACCAAATCCTTTCCGACGATGCCAATGAAGAGCCATCCTGATTAATGATCTCGCTCAGGATGGGATGCGCCCGCGTTTAATTGCCACCCAAGCGAGTCCAGAAAAGCTTGCTGGCGGCATGTGAAAACGCCGATCTACTAATGCCTGTTGAGTGCGAATCGAAAGGCGAAATTGAGCCAGGCCGACCAGTCGAACTAAGGTCCAGCTCCATCATGAGCCGATTTTCTAAAGCTCAAGAGACCTTGAGCGAGATGTCGAGGGACTTCACAGAGTGAGTTAAGGATCCAGCCGAGATATAGTCAACGCCGGTTACGGCAACTTCCCTGACCCTCTCGACAGTCATGTTTCCGCTCGCCTCAAGCTTGGCCCGACCGTTTGTGATCTTCACGGCTTCAGCCATCATTTCAGTTGACATATTGTCTAGCAGAATTGCCGGAACCCCAAAATGCAAAGCTTCTCGCAACTCGTCCAAGGTCTCAACCTCAACTTCTACGGCCAAGAAGTGGGGTGCCGACCTATTTAGAAGTTCCAGAGCCTTGGTTATTCCTCCGGCAGCCTTGATGTGGTTATCCTTGATGAGAATCCCATCGAACAAGCCGAAACGATGGTTCTGGCCACCACCAACTGTAACTGCGTATTTTTCGAGAAATCTCAGACCTGGGGTGGTTTTGCGCGTATCAAGAATTTTTGCCTTAAATCCCTTCGTCTCCGCTACAAATGCCATGGTCCTAGTGGAAATCCCCGAAAGCCGCTGAAGTAGGTTTAGCGCCACCCTTTCACCGCCCATTATCTTGCCCAAGTCGCCTGAGACTTCTGCGATGATGTCTCCCTTTTTAACCGCCTGGCCTTCCTCGACATACCTCTCAACGGTTATCTGCTCGTCAACCAGGCTGAAGGTTCTGGCAACAACCGGAAGACCG
>DAHVKW010000085.1 GCA_027320695.1 Actinomycetota bacterium
GGCCGGCCATTGCAGCCGTCTTTGGCAATTCCAGTCACCATAAAGTCATTGGTCTTCTAGTTCCTGACCGAGCACATTTGCGGGAACCTTTTGGATGGCGACGTTTCGCAGGGCCGGTTTAAATAGCCACGACGGCGAATACTCAAATTGAGTACTTCAGCATCCTGTAGTGGCTGGAGTGGTCTGCGGTCGCTTGGCTCCAGCCGAGGCAGTTGCGCGTTCCAAATCCCGCTAGGCCGTCAGGGTGGTCTGCGAGCTGTGAAAGCGCGTCTTGGCTAACCATGTTCTGGTCGATGGTTCGAAAACGGATGGCGGTGCTAGGCTTCCTAGTGGAAGGCAAAATGGTTGCGTGGCAACTGGATCGGCCGGCATCGATGCCATGATGGCTCTAGCACCTCGTATCGAGCGCTGCGTCACTCCAATAGGGGTGCTTGCCCGCCACCCTGCGTAGGCTCGACTGTGAGATTTATGCAGTGGAAGTGGAGTGGGAATGGATCAAAACATTCGGCTCGGCAAGATCTCCGGCATCCCAGTTGGCGTCAACTGGAGCGTCTTGGCAATCTTTGCATTAATTGTCTGGGAATTAGCCGAGCTGGTATTACCAAGTTACAACTCCCAATCCAGTGCCAACGTCTATTGGACAGTCGGAGTATTCGCTACCATATTGTTTTTTGTGTCACTGCTCGCTCATGAGGCATCGCACTCCGTAGTCGCCAAGCGAAATGGCATTGGAGTTCGGCGGATCACCCTTTGGCTGTTTGGCGGAGTGTCCGAGCTCGAAAGCGAAGCCTTGACTTCCGGAGCTGATTTCCGGATAGCTGTAGCTGGGCCTTTAACAAGCTTTGCATTCGCGGTCATATTCGGTGTAATGCGACTTCTTCTTTTGGCTCTTGGGATCGGGAGCACTATGGCGTCCGCATTGGGTTGGCTGGCGTGGATGAACGTTATGCTCGCAGGATTCAACATGCTGCCGGGAGCGCCACTGGACGGTGGCAGGGTGCTTCGCGCCTACCTGTGGCATCGTAACGGCGATCGCCTTCGCGCTGCCACGACGGCGGCACGCGCCGGTCAAGTGCTCGGCTACATTCTCGTGGCGATGGGGATACTGGAGTTCTTCGGAGGTGCTTTTGCCGGGCTATGGCTGGTATTCCTAGGCTGGTTTCTTTTGTCCGCGGCGCACTCGGAGCAAAATTCGGCAGTAATGCGGTCTTCGTTGGCAGGCGTGCACGTTCGAGACATCATGACCCCAAATCCGGCCACGTTTGATTCGACCGCGACGGTAGCCGATCTGCTCGACAGCCAGCTTCAACATTTCCGGTTCAATTCCTACCCGTTGGTCGCGCCGGACGGGCGCCTGGATGGTCTCGTAACCACGAATAGGATCCGTCATCTTTCCGGCGATCTGAGACCTACCACCCAGTTGCATGACATCGCATGTCCGCTTGCCGATGTTCCAATAGGGTCCCCTGGTGAGCCGATTCCTGAGTTGCTCCAGAGGATGGAGGCTTCGCTCGACGGAAGGGCCCTAGTTGTCGATGACACAGGCAATCTGGTAGGGATAGTTTCACCAAGCGATATTGCCCGATATGTACAGCTTGCGATGCTACGGTCTCAGGGTCGGTCGGCGCGGGGAACCTGAAAGAAAAGAAGATGCCGGTCAGCTGCGCTGTTTAGCTTGGCAAGGCCGTATCGAGGTGCGTCTCTTGACAAGGCATGCCGCAATGGCAAGATCATCAAGCACTCTATTGGGACCCGTGGTTTCGTCATCGGTACGCATTATTCCGGCGCTTCTTCTACTTCAGGCTGGAGGAGTCGGTAAGCCAGTCCGGTTCGCATCCGATTTCGGGAGAACGTTGCAGGTATGATGCCAATGGCAAGAGTTCCGATGCCCACAATCTGAGTTGCAGCGTTGAGGTGAGGAATGGTAACAAAAAACATGGTTACCATGAACACCGCCCCAAGCAGGGGCCAAAGTCCAGCAAAAATGAAAAGGCGAAAGGACCTTAGCAATGACCGACGATAGGCAAAAACGACAGTAAAGCCTGCTAGGGAGTAATACACGGCAATCTGGAGGCCGACTGCGTTGATTGCATCTTGGAGAATCGATTCCACCGACCCGATGAATAGCGCGCCAAATAGCAGAAGAACGGGAATCATTCCGGCAACCACTGTTGCAAGCATGGGTGTCTTCGACCGAGGATGGACTCGACCCAATAGTTTGGGCACTGTTCCGTCGCGGCCCATCACATATAGAGTTCGTGTGACTTGAACTATGGTTGTCTCAAGCGTCGCAACCGTTGAGAGTACGACCGCCACGACAATCGTTTTGCCGCCAAGCCCCGGCCATACAATTTGCCCGAGGATTCCGAGGATATCGCTGGCGTTGGCTTTGATCTCCTGCGAGGTAAGCAATAGGTTGCTTCCGATCGTGAAAACCTCAAAAAGGCAGAAAACGATTGCCACCCCAAGTAGAGCCCCGAGTCCCGGGTTGCGCCGAGGCCGCGCGGTCTCCTCGGCGAGATTGGCGGTCACATCCCATCCCCAGTAATAGAACGCCGCAATGAGCGCACCGCCAAAGAAGCCTGAGAAACCGTGAAATATGCTTGGACTCAGCCAAGTCCAATTGAAGCTGTGAACGCGGGTGCCATGGAGGAGCATGAGGAGCGCAAATAGAAAAAGCACGGCCAGCTCAATGGTGGACAGCAGGACCTGAAGCCTCGCTGCAATCTTCACGCCTATACCAACAGCAATGATGACCAGGATAAACACAGTTACGCCTACAGTACCAACCACTAGGACGTTGTTGGCAAGGGCGGTAGAAAAGAGCCCGACCGCAAGCGAGCCTGCAGGCAGTGTTCCAGCGACCATGAAAATCAGCGCCGAAACGATCAAAGACCAGCCAGCAAGATAGCCAAGGACCGGGTGGAGCAAGTTGCCGACCCAAGTGTAGGCCGCCCCCGCACTTGCTTCCCGTGTTCCGAGATAATGAAAGGCCCACACGATTCCAAACATTGCGAAGCCGCAGTACAAAAGTGAGGCTGGTCCACCGAGACCCACCGTCGCAGTCAGGGCAGCCGTGGAGGCAGCGATTGTAAAGGCGGGGGCAACTCCAGCGACTCCCATGATGACTGAATCGAGGAGTGACAGGGCATCCTGAATCAACTTTCCAGGCTCCGGATGGTCATCCTCATCACGTATTTCCGAGGGCATCTCCCGCCTGTCTGTTCTCCAATGAAACTCCCGTCTCCAGGGTCGCGCCTATGCCTGTTAGGGACCTTTGGCTAGTCAGGCTTTGAGATCAGGGAAATCCTCTTCCCAATACTCATTGGGGCCTCGTTCTTGGGATAGTGATGATCCCAGGTGGCGCTCGTTCTCCTGGGCCCGCAGATCAACTCGCCTGATCTTTCCGGAGATTGTCTTTGGCAACTCAGCAAATTCGATTCTGCGAATCCGTTTGAACGGCGCAAGATGGGTGCGGGCGTATTGGAGAATTGAAAAAGCTGCTTCCTGATCCGCTGTTTGGCCAACTGCCAAGCCTATATAGGCCTTCGGGACCGCTCCGCGCACGGGATCCGGACTCGGTACAACAGCAGCCTCGGCCACTGCGGGATGTTCGATAAGCACGCTCTCCAGTTCGAAAGGCGAGATTCTGTAGTCTGAAGCCTTGAACACGTCATCGGCCCGCCCGATATAAGTGAGATAATCATCGGAGTCCCGTAAGGCCACATCACCTGTGTGGTAATAGCCAGACGACGCAGCTCCCGACTCGCCCTTAGCATTGTCACGATAACCAGTCATCAAGCCAAGCGGCCGTTCGTCGAGATGAAGACAGATCTCTCCTTCGAGCGAAGTTTCGCCACTCACGGGATCGAGCAGTTCTACCTCGTAACCTGGCAGCGGACGGCCCATTGACCCGGGTTTTAAGGGTTGTCCGGGCGTGTTTCCAATCTGGGCTGTCGTTTCAGTTTGGCCATAACCGTCGCGAACAGTGAGCTTCCAGCTTTTCTGGACCTGATCGATCACCTCCGGATTGAGTGGCTCACCGGCTGAGACGGCTTCTCGGAGATTCACTTTCCAAGTCGCCAGGTTTTCTTGGATGAGCATCCGCCACACCGTGGGCGGAGCGCAGAAGGTGGTGACTTTAGTTCGTACCAGCACGTCAAGAAGCGATGGCGCTGAAAAACGTTCATAATTGTAAACAAGGATCGTAGCTTGGGCGTTCCATGGCGCGAAGACACTGCTCCAAGCATGTTTTGCCCAGCCTGGCGAGGAGATGTTGCAGTGGATATCGCCGGGACGCAGCCCAATCCAGTACATGGTCGATAGATGGCCTACAGGGTAAGAAACGTGGGTATGCTCGACAAGCTTTGGTTTGCCGGTCGTGCCGGAGGTGAAGTAGAGCATCAGCGCATCGGATGGCTTGGTAATTCCATCCGGCACGAAGTTGGTTGCGGCCCCTTCGGCCCCAACGTAATCGAGCCACTCTCCAATGGCGGGACCGACTGCGATTCGTGTGAAATTGCCCGGGACTCCGTTGAATTTCTGGGTGTCTTCCCCGCGGGCGATTACGTGGCGGACCTGGCCCCTTTCGATACGGTCAAGCAGGTCCTCAGTCTGAAGGAGCGTGCTGGCAGGAATCATGATCGCACCCAGTTTCATGATAGCAAGCAACGTCTCCCAAAGTTCTAGCTGGTTGCCTAGCATGACTAAAACACGATCGCCTCGCTTCATGTCATGTCCTCGCAGCCAGTTGGCGACCTGATTTGAGCGCGAAGAAAGTTCAGCGAAGCTTCGTGATTTTTCGCTGCCGTCCTCCTCGACGATCCATAGGCCAGGCTTGTCGTTGTTCTCGGCGATTACGTCGAACCAATCGAGAGCCCAATTGAATTCTCGGAATTGAGGCCAGGCGAATGCCTTTTTGGCTTTGCCGTAGTCGGTGGCATGGGTGAAGAGCAGGTCGCGCGCTGTCTTGAAAATATTTGTGGGCGACTCGGCCATTCGAGCCTCCTTTGTGCATTGTCTTCGACTAATGATGAAGCCTTGGCGAGAATCCTAGCATAGGGTCAATTGGAGAAGAAGCGTGATTGACTATTTCGGAACTGAGCATATCTGGCCCAGATGCCTGTGACCAGGGAAGGGATGTTTGGACTCGTATTTTCAAAGTGGTACGCGCGGGTCGGTTGCAGCTTCGTCAGTTGGATTTCACTGCCCGCTGCGATTAATCTGAAGGCTCAGGCCAGGTGAATGAGGAGCGTTATTTGAAGAACGATATCGAGTTCAGGAGCTTGGAGCGGATTAATTAGAGAATCAATGGATGCGAAAGGATGCCGACATGAGAATCGAAGACAGCATTTCCGAAGTTGCGCAACCGACGGAAAACGCCAAGAAGCGCGAAGGTTTTGAGTTGGCTGTGCGTCCGGCATCGTTATCGGGAGTGCGGCTCGGTTTGCTTGATAACGGAAAACCAAATGCGGCTGAGCTTTTGGAGGCTTTCGGATATCGGCTTGCCGATCGAGTTGGTCTAAGCCAAGTCACTACCTTTGTGAAACCGGTATTCGGCGACTCAGTTGATGAGGCTTTAGTGCTGCGTATACGCGAGGCGTGCGACGTCGTTATAGCCGGTGTGGGCGACTGAGGGTCATGCAGCGCAGCCAGTTTGGCTGACGGCATAATTTTGGAAAGAGCTGGAGTTCCAACGGCAGTTGTAGGCACGGATGCTTTTCGAGGAGCCGCCGAGGCCATGGCACAATTTCAGGGAGCTCCCGGTTACCGATACGTCGCTGTTCCTCATCCAGTGGAGTCTTTGACCGGGGTACAGTTGATGGAGCTCAGTGCTCGATTTATAGAAGAAGTGATCGAGCTTCTATTGGCGAGGCCAATTCCGGAGTAGGGACTGATTAATCGGAAAACGCTCTGACAAAGGGCCAAGGTTTACAAAGGGTTTGAAAGTCGATGACGCCTTGAGCCGATTTGCGAAGATCTACCGGAGCGTCGCTGATTTCGGACTTTTGTAGCTCTTTGGATCGGTATGGGTATCGTTTGGAGTGGAATCCAAATGAGATGAAAGGCCTTTTGGATGCCGGGTCGTCGCTGGTGCGAATTCTTGCGGGGATTGTCTTGCCCAAAGGGAACTTACGCTGGTGATGCTCAATAATTCGGCGTCGATATCCTTGCGCTACGTCACCCTGGTCGACGAATCCGTGAGGAGCGCAGAAATAATTAGGTGGCGGTCGATTGTGGATAACGGATGCCAAGCATGCGTGTGATTTCGCTTACAAGAATCGACTGATATGTGTTTACTAGCGCTAGAGCACTCGGACCATTGGAGCAGATCCCACCACTGATGGAGTTTCCAACAGAGTGAAAATCTAACTGTTTGGCTGATAGGTACGAGGAGATTCGATATGCTGATCAAATCAGCAGATATTGTCCATTGCGCGGAAGATTGTGGAGCCGTGTGGGTTTGATGCCAGGGCACTTCCGCGAGAGTTGAAGTCCTAATGAACGTTTTCACCTATGAACATTTCAGTTCAGTACGCTCTCGGGGCCGTTTGGGCGGATGCGGTGTAAGGTTCGTGGCTGAGGGAGCATCGCATGCCAAAAAGTGAGCACGACGGGAGCGAAAGCGGCATCGGCAGGATTGACCTTGACGAGCGGCTTGTCGCGCAAGAGGGAACCTTCTACTTCAGCGGTATCACGGCATTGGTACGATTGCCATTAGAGCAGGTACGCAGGGATCGCGCTCAAGGCCTGAAGACGGGTGTGTTCATAACCGGCTATCCTGGCTCTCCGCTAGCAGGTTACGATCTTCAACTTGAACGCGCGTCGTCAATTTTGGACCAGTACGGAATCGTCCACTTCCCTGCGTCGAGCGAGGAGCGTGCGGCCACCGCGCTGATGGGTACCCAGATGCTGGACGACTTTCCTCACGAGAGATTCGATGGCGTGGTTGGACTGTGGTACGGAAAGGGCCCTGGGGCGGACAGAAGCGGTGACGCGCTCAAGCACGGCAACTTTGCTGGAACTAGCAGTAATGGAGCCGTGGTGATCCTGTCCGGCGAGGATCATGAAGCATCCAGCTCAACTATGCCTTTTCAGCAAGACCAGGCATTCATCGCGGCCGCAATGCCGATTGTCGCCCCAGCTGCCGTGGAGGAGATTTATACCCTGGGACTGCAAGCAATAGGGCTTTCTCGTGCCAGCAGGTGCTGGGTCGCGCTGAAGCTGCCAACGGCTCTTTGCGATTCTGGTTCGACATTCGACGTGGATGCGGGCAGGAGCCAGTCTGCGGCGGAACATGGTGATTCCTACTCCTACCGGCCAAACTTCAAATTCTTTCCCGGAACCACGATAGAGCAGGAGCGCGAGCTGCATACAGGCCGGCACCCCGCGGCACTCAGGTATGCCCGGGCAAACGGGCTCAATTACCGAATCGGCGCCAAGGCTCAAGCAAGGATCGGGATCGTAACGACCGGAAAGAGTTTCGGCGATTTGAGAGCGGCAATGCGCAGCCTTGGTTTGGAGGGCAATGCGCTCGAGCGGCTGGGAATTACCGTTCTCGTCTATGGTATGCCTTATCCGTTCGACAAGGAATTAGCTCGTGATTTTGCCCGCGATGTCGACCAGATCTTTGTTGTGGAGGAGAAGCGAGATCTGCTGGAGACGAATCTGAGAGCGGCCTTGCATCTTTGGGGCGACACAACCCCGGTGTTTGGAAAGCACCTGGCTGACGGCAGCGAGCTATTTCCCGTG
>DAHVKW010000086.1 GCA_027320695.1 Actinomycetota bacterium
ACGAATTAAATCGAGTTGATACGCGGCTTACAAAACCTAGTAATTATTTGGGACCTGGGACTTGGCGATCTCCAGCAGAAATTCCGCATTTGACTTCGTCGACCGAACCTTGTCTATCAGAAGCTCTAAGCTGGGCGCGGAATTTCCATCATTGCTCAGGGCATTGAGAACTCTTCTCAGCTTCCAGACCAGCGCAAGCTGATCCTTGTCGAAAAGAAGCTCTTCATGCCTGGTAGACGAAGAGTTGACGTCAATCGCCGGATACAGCCTGCGTTCCGCGAGTCTTCGATCGAGCCGGAGTTCCATATTGCCGGTTCCCTTGAACTCCTCGAAAATGACTTCATCCATTCGGGAACCAGTCTCGACCAAGGCAGTGGCCAGTATTGTTAGAGATCCGCCTTCCTCGACATTTCTCGCTGCGCCAAAGAACTTTTTGGGCGGGTAAAGAGCCCCAGAATCAACACCGCCTGACATGATACGTCCTGAAGCCGGCTGAGCCAGGTTGTACGCGCGGGCAAGCCGGGTGATACCGTCAAGAATTATTACGACATCCTTGCCTAGCTCCACCAAACGCTTCGCGCGCTCCAAGGCGAGCTCTGAAACCGCCGTATGCTCTTCAGCCGGGCGATCAAAAGTGGAGGCAACAACTTCGCCCTTGACAGAACGCCGCATGTCAGTCACTTCTTCAGGTCGCTCGTCAACTAGGAGCACCATCAGGAATACGTCGGGATTGTTCGCCTCGATGCAGTGGGCTATGTGCTTCATGATCGTGGTCTTGCCTGCCTTGGGAGGAGAAACAATCAGCCCTCGCTGGCCCTTGCCAATTGGGGAAACCAAATCCACGATTCGCGCAGTGACATTCGCCGGATCTTTTGGAGTCTCCAACACAAGCTTTATATCCGGAAACAAAGGAGTCAGTTCTTCGAACTTCGGGCGTACCTTGGCGAGTTCAGGATCACTTCCATTTATCTGATCCACGCGCACCATTGCTGGATATTTTTCATTGGCATTTGCCGCTCTCGCCCCTCCGATAACATGGTCGCCCTTGCGCAATCCGAATTTTCGAACTACTGAAATTGCGACATATACATCCTTGGGACTGGGCAGGTAGCTCCCAGATCTGAGGAAACCGAAACCTTCTTCTCTCAGATCCAGTATTCCGTCGACATCGGTAAGCTCGACAGGAACTGCCGGCTCTGACGCCGCCTCGCGATCTCTGTCACCGCCTCGGTCCCGCCCTCTGCGCCTGCGGTTCCTTCTTGAAGTGCCCTCGGTAAACTCTGCCACATGACGAGCCTCGCCGGCTTCATCCGGCGCGACCTTGTCAAGCCCGTCTGCGGTCTTGACCGCAAACTCCTGATCAATCAGCTCATCGGTCGACGCCACAGCGCTTTGCCCGTTTGAACCGTTTCGCGCAGACGAACTTAGGGCTCGCCGCCTAGGCATGGTCGAATTCGTTACGACAATCGGTGGCGGCACTAGAGCTTCAGCAGCTAACGTGGTTCCCGCCTCTTTCTGAGTGTCAGCACCAGCCGCGAAAGGCACTCCATTGTCGCCGCCTTCGCTGGCACTCTCCGTCGATACACTCTTTGCGATTCGAGAACCCCGTGCTTTTGCGCTGCTAGCAGGTAGTGACGGCTCCACATTCGAGCCGATCACTCCGGTGGCCGTCAAAATCAAATTCACCAAATCTGATTTCTTGGTCCTAGACGTAGTCTTGATCTCCATCGCTCCAGCGATTTGGGCAAGCTCGGTGCGATCTTTTTTCTCAAGAACCGAGCGCTCTAGTTGAGACTCAGTACTCATTTACACCTCTTCTACTAAATATGTCGGTAAAAATTTTTACACGGCCCCTTTTTTGCCCGCCACAGCTGAATCACTTCAGAAATTCACTGGATTACGTGGTTATTGTCAGGTAATTATGCCTTTATGAGCCATTTCCCGGATGGGAACGATTGACTTAGACCGCGAGCAACTTCTCCGCTCGTACGTTACCTAGTTTCTACCACAACTAGGATCCCTACTCAAATCCAGTCAATGAATCGGACCCACGCTGAACCAGATTGTGTTGAAAATAGCCCGAGATTCCATACGAGTGACTGCCAATTGGATAGATCCAATCATCGACCAATCCAATATAGCACAGGTGCCTTGTAAATCAGCCTAGCAACTTGTCTGTAAAACGCTTCAGAAATCTATACTCCCAGTTCCTCGGAGATCGCGTCGTAGGTGGCCTCGACCGCTTCGGGAACCGAGATCTGTGAAATGGCTACATCTGGATCCTTGAGGCCGTGGCCCGTCAGCACGCACACCACGACGGAGCCGGACTTCACTTCCGTTTTCAACAACCCTGCGACTGAAGCCGCTGACGCCGGCTCGCAGAAAACAGATTCCATCGTGGCCAGAAACCGGTAAGCTTCCAAGATCTCGCCGTCCTGGACGGAAGAAATTATTCCCCCGGATTCATCCCTAGCTTTGACCGCATTGTCCCATGAAGCCGGATTGCCGATTCGAATCGCCGTTGCGATCGTGTCTGGGTGATCGACCACGTGGCCAAGCACTATAGGAGCTGCTCCAGCGGCTTGGAAACCCATCATTTTAGGCAATGACGAAGAGATCCCGGCCTTGAAGTACTCGTTGTAACCCTTCCAGTACGCGGTAATGTTGCCGGCATTGCCAACCGGGATGAAATGATAATCGGGTACCACACCCAGAGTATCGATGATCTCAAATGCCCCTGTCTTTTGGCCCTCGATGCGATACGGGTTAATTGAGTTGACGACGGTCACTTTACCGGATCTCTCACCCAGTTCGCGAACGATATCGAGCGCCTGATCAAAATTCCCCTTTATCTGCATAACTTTTGCTCCGTATATCAGAGCCTGAGCCAGCTTGCCAAGGGCGATATAGCCCTCGGGAATGAGCACTGCGCAAGTCATTCCAGCTTTCGCAGCGTACGCAGCCGCAGAGGCCGAGGTATTGCCCGTCGAGGCGCAGACCACTGTCTGGCTCCCCGCTTCCGCGGCCTTTGATATCGCCAGTGTCATCCCCCGGTCCTTGAACGACCCGGTTGGATTTCCGCCTTCGTATTTGAGATACACTTCGGCGGACTTTAGGCGCGAAAGCTCCGGGGCATAGATAAGTGGAGTCCTGCCCTCGCCAAGCGTGACTACTGGCGTCGCGTCACTAACGGGCATGAAACTGCGGTACTCCTCCACAACACCGCGCCAAACCATGCGCTCGCCGTCTGGCCTTCTGGCATCTCGTGACATTTATTTAGGACCTCATCTTAATTCGCCCAAGTCATTTGAGCTCAGTTGTCAATTTTTCCCAGCACCCGTATGAATCCGACGAGTCTTTTCGCGGCTGCAAGTTTGCCTACTTCACTCAAGGTTTTCTGTACCGCATATTCTTTAGCCAGGTGGGTAATAAATATTAGCCTGGCCTCCTGGCCGAGGCCAACTTGCTCCATCGACATTATCGAGACACCGTTCTCTCCAAATACGGTGGCGACTTGGGCGAGCACTCCCGGGCGGTCGCTTACGTCGATGGCGATATAGAACTGGTACTGGAGCTCGTCGATAGCCAGAATCTGCGCTTAAGGCCGCGCCATGTGGCGCTCGGTAGAACCAAATCGGAGATTGTGAGCCGCGTCGATGACGTCACCCAAAACCGCTGAGGCGGTTGGCAGTCCGCCGGCGCCTCTGCCGTAGAACATTAATTCGCCGACCGCGTCACCTTCAACAAACACTGCATTAAATGCGTCTCGCACCGAGGCCAGCGGGTGGGTCAGCGAAACCATCGCAGGATGGACCCTTACGGATATCTTCCCTTCGGAATCGCCCTCCGATTCAATCCACTCGCAAATTGCCAACAGCTTGAGCGTGTAGCCGTGCCTCTTCGCAAAAGCAAAGTCATCGAGAGTTATGCCAGTTATCCCTTCCCTTGACACATCTTGGAGCATGACATTGCGCCCGAACGCAATCGAAGCAAGAATCGCCGCTTTTGCGCTGGCGTCGAATCCCTCGACATCAGCAACCGGGTCTGCCTCCGCGTAGCCAAGCTCTTGCGCGCTGCTGAGCGCGTCGGAATAAGATACGCCGTCCTCCGACATCCGGGTAAGTATGTAGTTGGTGGTTCCGTTGACTATCCCGGTCACGCGGCGTACCCGCTCGGCTGCCAAGGACACCTTCAATGACCTGATAAGGGGAATTCCACCCGCGACCGCTGCTTCGAAAAAGACGTCACGACCTTGGCTCCGGGCCAGCTGAGAAATCTCCTCACCGTAATCCGACAGCAGGCTCTTGTTAGCCGTTACCACAGATTTCTTTGATCGCAGGGCCTCTTCAATCAAAGGCTTAGCCGGGTCATAGCCTCCCATGACCTCGACGATTATGTCTACAGTGGGATCGGTGACGACAGCGAAAGGATCGTCAGTCAACAAATCTCGCGGAACCCAGACTGGGCGATCTGCCGAAAGATCGCGGACCGCTATCGCCGCAATTTCCAGAACCTCGCCAGTTTGCGACTCAATCAAACTCTGGCCCTCGAGGATGATCTTGACAAGAGAGGCACCTACGTTGCCACAACCCAGTATTCCCAAACGAACCGGCATAGAACTCACCCCTCCAACTTAGCGCCTCCATGCGGCACGCTCATTGCTATCAGGCAATTGCGCCTATCTGACAGCAGCCGTATTAATCGTGCAAAGGTGTTCGGCAATACTCAATCAATATCCAGCGCAAGCATGTCACTTACGGTCTCCCTGCGCAGCACTAGCCGGTATCCCTGATTGTTCACAAACACAACCGCCGGACGGCCAACCTTATTGTAGTTTGAGGCCATTGAGTAGCCATAAGCTCCAGTGACCGGGGTGGCAATCAAATCACCCACCTTTGTTGATGACGGTAATTGACCATCTCTGACCAGAACGTCTCCCGATTCGCAGTGCTTGCCCACGATCGTCACGGGCCTGTCGCGGCGTGCCAGCACGTTCTCGACCGCAAAGATCTCGTAGCCGCTGTCATAAAGTACCGGTCTTGGATTATCGCTCATACCACCGTCAACACTCACATAAGTACGTATTCCTGGAATCTCTTTGATGGTTCCAACTTCGTACACCGTGATTGCAGCCGGCCCAACCAACGAACGCCCGGGCTCAACAATGATTCTGGCCGTAGAAGGTATGCCTGCCAGTCTGGCGCTCTCTTTCAACGAAGCGGCCCAATCTCCAAACTCGATGATTGGCTCGCCCGCAACGTAAGGAACTCCCAAGCCTCCGCCAAGGTTAAGCTCTTCGACCTCCGCGGACGCAAAGAAGGGGGCGAGCATCTCCACCTCTTTCATGAAGGATTCCAACGCGAATATTTGGCTTCCTATATGGGCGTGTATCCCTACCAGCTTCAGTTTCTCGGAGACCCGAAGCCTCTCGAGGGCCAATTTTGCATCGCCCGAAACTAGGCCAAAACCAAACTTCGAGTCGTCCTGACCAGTCATGACGAACTCGTGGGTGTGCGCCTCGACCCCCGGAGTCACCCTGATCCAAACCTTGACTGGGTCGTCCTTTGAAACAAGCCTCTCCAAACGGTCGATCTCGTTGAACGAATCAATGACGATGCGGCCCACGCCAGCAGAGATTGCCGCTTCGAGCTCTGCGATGGACTTGTTATTGCCGTGCATGACGATCCGCTCCGGCGGAAAGCCAGAACTTAGCGCTACGGCCAGCTCTCCGCCGGAAGCCACATCAAGGTGCAGACCTTCCTCGGATACCAGCCTGGCCATCGCCTTGCATAAAAATGCCTTCGAAGCGTAAGCCACGTCGCTTCCGAAGTGCGTTTTTAGCTCCCTGGCACGCGATCTGATCTGCTCCTCGTCGTAGATGAATAAAGGCGAGCCGAACTCCTTGACCAGGTCTGACACCAATTGGCCGCGCATCCATAAACCACCGTCCCGGCCGACGCCGCAACCCTGAGGCAAAAGGTACATGGGAATCGGACTGTTTGGATCTATCGCTTCCGTTGGAAAACCGAACGGCCCGTTAGTCTCACCCATCACATTTGCTCCAAAGCCTCAACGCCAAGCAGGGAAAGGGCAACGCGTATCGCAATCTTGCACCCTGCCACAAGATACAGCCTTGCATAGGTGAGTTCCAGCTCCACTGCATCTGAAATGACATAGCAGTCATGATAAAAGCTGTGGAATAGACCAGAAAACTCCTTCAGCCAGTTGACAATCTTGTAAGGAGCGCGTTCGAGCCCGGCCTCTTCCACAACTTCCGGCAATTCAGTGATCTGCCTCAAAAGCGCCAGCTCCCGCGGATGAACCAGAAGCGAGAGATCTACGTCGGCCAAATCAGGCATTACTATTCCCCGCTGATCCCTTACCCGCTCTATGGAGGCCATGCGGGCATGGGCGTATTGGATGTAATAAACGGGGTTGTCCATCGACTGGGCCTTGACTTTTTCTACATCGACTGAAGTCGCTCTGTCAATTGACGTCGACAAAGACAGAAGCCTGGTTGCCGACGGACCCAACTCATCTACGAGATCCTCCAATGGAATAAGATTCCCTTTGCGCTTGGAAAACTTGAGACGGTCGCTTCCAGATAGCAACGACACCATTTGCCCCAAAAGTATCTCCAGGTGTTCGGAACCGATCCCGATCGCATCCATTGCGGCTTTTAGGGACGCCACCTGACCGTGATGGTCGGCGCCGAAGATGTCGATTACCCTCTGAAATCCTCTGACAACGAACTTGTTGTAGTGATAGGCGATGTCACCGGCCAGATATGTGAAATCTCCCTCTTCTTTAACTAAGTAACGATCTCTGCTATCGCCAAATCTTGTTGACAGCAATATCCTCTTGTTGCCTTCTTCTGCAATCAGCCCCTGCACATCAAGCATGTCCAATATTTCTTGGACCGCCCCGGACTCCTCGATCGAAGCCTGTGAAAACCACACGTCAAAGTGGATTCCGAGCTTGTCCAGCGAATTCCTGATAGTGGCAAGATTCTTTTCAGCCGCCCATGTGCCTGCGGCAACTATGTCTTCAGGGCCTGAGTAGTGAGCAGCCATTTCTGTCACATAGTCGCCCTGGTAACCCTCTTCTTCCACTTCGCGTCCCGCTCGGCGCGCCAAAAGCGATTCGCCAAGGCGACGAATCTGGCCTCCAGTGTCATTGACGTAGTACTCTGTCGAAACCTGATAGCCGCAGCGTCTGAGAAGCCGGGCCAACGCGTCTCCGTACGAAGCCCACCAGCCGTTTCCTACGTGCAAAGGTCCGGTTGGATTAGCAGAGCAGAACTCCAGCATGACTTTTTCGCCGGCGCCAACCTTCGAGAGAGCGAATGACTCTTCGCCCAGCCTGGCCGTCTGAGCCAGCTCATCGTGCAAATAGCCATAATCCAGAAATAAATTGATAAAACCCGGACCAGCTATTTCCACCCGCTGCTGATACTTGATTGGATTCTCGGCCAGATAGGCGCATATTTTCTCCGCCACCGACCTGGGCTTCTCACCCAGTAATTTCGCAGAAACCATTGCGATGTTCGTCGAGTATTCGCCGTGCTCCAAGCGGGCCGGCCTTTCAACGACGAATTCGGTGGACTCGACCTTTAGATCGAGATAGTCCGCGGCACCACAAAGCGCGTCTATTATCGTTTCCCGAGCTCCGCTCACCTGACCGCCACCTTTTC
>DAHVKW010000087.1 GCA_027320695.1 Actinomycetota bacterium
ATCCGGTGCTGGCCGATTGCTATCGGGCCCAAAAAAGATATCAGGATGTTGAGCGGATTTGGACAGATTTGGCCGCCGCTTCTCCTTCGGCCGAGATCGTGGGAGAAGGACGCATCGTAGTCGCGGGTGCCGCGGCCGACCAGGGTCAATTGTCAAAGGCTATTTCCATCTTGGAACGTTCGTTGACTATCAAGAGGAAACCTACTTTCGTAGATTTGCGCCAATGGTATGTACTTGCTGATCTATATGAACGCGCCGGCGAGCTAGACCATGCACGATTACTATTTTCCCGAATAATTAAGCATGACGCCAAGTTTTTCAATGTGGCAGAAAGATTGTCTGATCTCGGCTGATTGTGTCTTGCTCTCGTCCTCTATGCTTATGCTTTTGAGCAGCCTGCGAATACTGTAGGTTATTCGATAAGGAGATGGCAGTGGGTATAGATCTAGAACAACTTCTTGGTGATGAGTTGAAGGTCCTTTTGTCGCACAATTGCGATGGAGTCAAGTCGAGCGATCTAACTTTACCCGGTCCAGATTTTATAGATCGCGTTTTTCTTGACACAGACCGGCCAATTCCTGCCGTGAAATCATTGGCGCAGCTTTACAATACCGGCAGGCTCGCCGGCACAGGTTATTTGTCAATTTTACCAGTTGACCAGGGCATAGAACACTCGGCAGCTGCATCGTTTGCAAAGAG
This sequence comes from Actinomycetota bacterium, assembly GCA_027320695.1. Lineage (GTDB taxonomy): Bacteria > Actinomycetota > Acidimicrobiia > Acidimicrobiales > Acidimicrobiaceae > SCQM01. The sequence continues at coordinate 700 of DAHVKW010000087.1, forward strand.
TCCGGAGTATTTCGATCCTAGAAATCTCCTGGAGCTTGCGTTAGAGGCGCAGTGTTCGGCGATCGCGACAACTCTCGGCGGGCTCGGGATCGTTGCGAGGCGTTATGCCCACAAGATTCCATTCATCGTAAAGATTAATCACAATGAATTACTGACATACCCAGCGAGAGCCGATCAGGTCATGTTTGCCTCGGTGAGACAGGCGGCCGATCTCGGTGCTTCCGGAGTTGGCGCCACAATTTACTTTGGGTCGAGCGAAGCTACCCGACAAATTCAGGAAGTTTCGGCCGCATTCGCTGAGGCCCATCGTCTCGGAATGTTTACTGTGCTATGGTGCTACCTGAGAAACTCAGCCTTCAAGACAGATGAGGCGGATTTTCATCTCGCTGCTGACCTGACTGGGCAAGCGAATCACTTGGGAGTGACAATCGAAGCCGATATCATAAAGCAAAAGTTGCCGGAGAATAACGGCGGTTACAATGCTCTAAAATTTGGCAGGACCGACAAGCTCGTCTACGAACGGCTAACCAGCGACAACCCTATAGACCTCACTAGATGGCAGGTAGTCAATTGCTACGCCGGGCGGATTGGCCTAATAAACTCCGGTGGCGAGTCAAAGGGCGCATCAGATCTCGCTGAGGTAGTTCGTACGGCTGTTATCAACAAACGGGCTGGCGGGCAGGGCCTTATTGTGGGTCGCAAGGCGTTCCAGCGCCCTCGTTCGGAGGGCGTGGCTCTAATCCAGGCTATACAAGATGTTTATCTGGACTCGACTATAACGATTGCTTAGATTCAGCTCCTCTTTTCGGCTTGAGCCGAGGACGAAGGCTAAAATTCCAGTTGGTCACCAAGAATTAGACCAGGCAAAGGTTTAGGGTAGAACATAGTTGATTTAGGCGGCAAGGGTTTGTGGTTCATTGCAGCCTCGCGAATTTGATCGATATTTGCCGGGCGATTAATAAGCCCTACCTTTGTTGGGTCTGAAATAACTTTTCCCCTCAGCTTGCCGATATCGGTCAAGTACTGGGTGGATCTGGCCTCTAGAAGCATGGCAATGGACTGCGATAGGAATGCATCATCTTTGAGCCCATTTGCCGCCAAAGGTTTTACACTCAAAGCGAAATCGTCTAGCAGTACTAATAGTGAGTCAAGATCCTGGTAGCGCATCATTGTGGTACCGGTGTAAGGCTTTACTTCGAAGTGCTGGTTCAGTCGATTCAGCACCTCGTCTCGGCCCAGCCTGGTCTTGAAACACCTGTGTATCGGTCGGATTTCGGCCTGGAGCTCCGCAATATCGGTTATGAAAGACAGCAGCCTGACCTTGATTTGCTGTTGTGATACAGACAGTTTTTTCATTGCTCGGGCGATACGATGATGTCCGTCGGCGATTATGAGCTGAGAGGTTTCAACGGAGACCGAGATTTGCTGCAGTAGTGAGCTCTCAACGATATGCCATACTTCATGCACCACTCCCGACGAATCTGTGGCAGCGGCGAGCATTGGACCTTTTTGAATTAATGGAACCTTTAGCTTGTTCTGTAGCGATATTCCCCATACCGGACCGGTTCCTGGTCGTCCCACTAAAGGGCTAACATCATCTGACGTGACTTCAGTACCCGCCGGAATCGTCTGTTCATGAATAAGAATGTGGTCGCGGATGTAGGGAGTCTTGGCTTCAAGATCCAAAGTACATTCCTTGAACTCAACTAGACTGAGTTCGAGGATACCGAATATGCCTTCAACCTGTCGTATATTTCCGGTAAGATCTTCAAATGTCATCTGGTATACGTAGTAGCCTGGCGCTTTATCCTTGAGGAGATCGGCGCGGCGAGGCGTGGCGGGGGGTGACACCAGCTTGTCTGTACTGACGAGAGCGGTATTGTAACGGTATGAAGCTAGCGGTCTGAATCTGTGCAAGGATCTTTGCTTCCACCTAAAGTTGAATTTATGAATCAGAAGTTAGCACGTAGCTGATCGAAATAGGTAGTGGAGACGCTTTGAATTGGATTTTGGATTTAGACGGCGTAGTTTGGCGAGGAAATCAAGAAGTGGAGGGGTCTTCTGAGGCGATTTCGCGATTACAGGCTTTAGGTCAAAGCGTCTACTTTGTGACGAACAACTCCTTGCTGACTCCTAGCGAATATGTCGAGAAGATGCGTTCGTTCAGAATCGTTGCCGACGAAAAGCAAATCTTTACCTCGGGAATGGCTGCCGCGTCGATGCTTGAGACAACGGCCAAAGTTTTTCTCATTGGAGGGGGAAACGGGCTAAGAGAAGCAGTTCAACAGCGGGGGATCGAACTTGTAGATGACCCTAGTTTGGTTGACGCCGTAGTGCTTGGTTGGGATCCCGGAATCACTTTCGAAAAGATTACCGTTGCGATGAGGGCGATCAGGAATGGTGCTCGCTACATTGCCACCAACACCGATCCAACTTATCCCAATCCGGATGGATTGTTGCCCGGTACTGGATGTCTGGCAGCCGCAGTTGCCAACGCGTCAGGTACTGAGCCGATCGTTGCCGGCAAGCCAAATCCTGCGATTGTTTCGCTAATAAAGCCTTACTTGTCTGGGGACGATGTAATGGTCGGCGACCGTCTGACTACCGATGGCAAGTTTGCAAAGGTGTTGGGAGTTCATTTTGGTCTCGTTCTTACCGGCGTTAACGAAGACTTCACCCCGCATGATGTAGCCAAGTCAACCACTATTGCCCGAAGTTTGCTGTCATTGGTCTCAATCTTCGAGGAGTTTGGCCAGTTACCTCATGGCGACTTCACTCAACGACCGACATAACTGCGCCAAGAAAGGGCTTTAAATGAAGACCCCGGAGATTGTCCTATTCAGCAGACCTGTTGGATGGCCCGCGGAAACCGACTTCGCCATGCGCGACTTTGAACTCGATAACACCAGGGAAGGCGAGGTCCTCGTGAGAACAATTTGGCTTTCAGTCGATCCTTATCTTCGCGGAAGAATGGGCGCTGGCAAATCTTATATAGCTCCGTTTGAACTTGATCAGCCAATAAGCAGCGGCGGTATTGGCCAAGTGGTCTCATCCCGGGATCCCTCGTTGAGCGAAGGTGATTTTGTTACGGGAGAATTCAAATGGCGAGAGTTTGACAACATTCGTGCAGCTAAGTTAGCCAAGGTTGATTCAGATAAAGCCCCCCTCTCTGCATATCTGGGTGTATTAGGGATGCCGGGTATCACCGCATTCGTGGGTTTGCGCCGTATCGGCGAGCTCAAGCCCTCCGATACGGTATTTGTCTCGGCAGCTGCCGGAGCAGTTGGATCCGTGGCGGGACAGATTGCGAAAATTTCCGGGGCAACTGTAATTGGTTCGGCAGGATCGCCCGAGAAGGTGAACTCACTGCTTGCTAAAGGTCTCGATTTTGCCTTCAACTATAAGGAGCGGACAGTATCGGAAGCTCTGCGGGAATTCGCTCCAAACGGTCTGGACTTGTATTTCGACAATGTCGGCGGGGATCATCTCCGTGATTCGATTTCCAACATGGCTAATTTCGGCCGTATCGTGATGTGTGGAGCGATTTCCCAGTACAACCTCAGCACACCTCCTCCGGGACCTTCCAACATTTCATTGGTTGTATCGCGCCGGCTGACACTGCGCGGATTTATCGTATCGGACCACGGCGATATGCGAGAGTCTTTCCTGTCTGAAGCAATCGGATGGCTGAAGCATGGCAAATTGGTTTATGACGAAACTGTACGTAATGGTCTGGCTCAGGCCCCAAAAGCATTTCTCGAACTCCTCGAGGGAGTTAATTTAGGGAAGATGCTGGTTAAAGTATCCGAGCCTGCCTGATTGACGGAGCTGCCGATGAAGCCAAATGAGAAAAATCTCATTTTTGCCTAACTCAATGCTATGCACGGGTCATAGAGAATATAACTGTCGGATTAGCAGGGACTTTGCATGCTTCACACATCATTTTTGCGGCATGGGTACGTGTGGCTGGTTGCCGGGGTCATGGCTGCCTTTAGCGTCTATGTCGCAGTTCAAAGCTCGAACGTATCTTCTGGTACGCAGGTATCATCGATGGTGCAGAGTGTGTTAATCCTGCCTACCCCATTGGCTGCCCCGCAAAACCTGGGCTCGAGCCCGAATACTGGCGGCGGAGCGTTCATTCTGAGGGGCAACAAACTTATTGAAGTTTCGTCTTCTTCTCGCGTCATAAATTACTCGCAGGATACGAGCCGGCTTACCGAACTTGACGCGACTGACAATACCAAGGCCGAGGGTAATTCCCTGCCAGTGCCTGCGACAACTCCAACTTCGGTTGCCCCGGCTTCGGAAAATGAAAGCAGCCCCAGCCTGCCTTCGGGCACTTCGGACGGAGGTGACCGCTGCAGCAGTTGTCAGACTAAGATCACGCAGCCGACCTCCACAACAGGACAGATTTCCGGTGCATCAACGACTGTAACATCAACTACCATTGCCAGAAGCGATGGAGAGAGTTCAGCCGGTGGCGACAATTGAGTCGTTGAACTGGACGTGATGAATAGCTGATAAGAATCGGAGTCCGGAGTTGAACTATTTGTCGGGGTCAAATAGATGGGGACTGCAGCTTTGAGAAGCGCTTCGTCTAAATCCAGGTGGATTCAAAAGCGCACATTTTCCACGGTGACGCGCCTGCTTGCAATATACGCTGTCATTTCCGCCGCGGCCTTGGGACTGGTTCTTTTCCAGGTGACAAGGACCTATGAATCACACGCAAAGAAAGTTATCATCTCTGATCTCGGGAGTGAGGTGCCCGAGTTTGCCGGCGCAGCAAATCTTCGACCTGCAAACGAGAATCTCTTTGCGTTTGCCCGCTCATATCTCGCATCTCACGTTGCCGCTAACGAGCACATCGTTTTCATCAATATATTTGGTCAGAGCGTTCTGGGTTCATCAAATTCTGCTCAGGTGATTGGCCTGAAGCCGGTAAGCCAATATCTAACAAACCCACCTAAATCAACGACATTCGTCACCAGCAGTCTCAAATCTGTGCCGTACCTGGTGATGGGCTCGCCAATCAATGTTGGCGGCAAGACTGTTGGTTCTCTTGTTGGAGTGACAAGCCTGTTGGATCTTCAGAAGCGGGAATCTCAGGTTATGGAGCTCGCAGGCCTGGAGGCTTTAGTAGCCCTGGTCTTGTCTGTCGGGGCAGGCTACTTTCTTCTCCGTCGCGTCATGCAAATCGTTGGAAGGGTGACCGAAACGGCAGTCGAGATATCCCGAGGCAATCTTGACAAGCGCATAGATGTTGTTGGCGAGTCCGATGAGGTCGGCCGCTTGGCAATGGCGTTTGACGAGATGATCTCCAGAATCAGCCAGATCATGGATTCTCAACGGCGGCTTTTAGCTGACGTGTCCCACCAGTTGAAAACACCCCTGACCGTGATTAGAGGAAATCTGGAGCTGATTAGTCGCAAAAAGGCCTTGGATAAAGAGGAGCTGGACGAGGTCATTACATTGGTGATATCTGAGACGGACTACATGAAGACGATGATCGAAGGCTTGCTCCTGCTTGAGCGGATGAGCGAACCTGATTCACTGAATGAGGTCGTCGTAGATCTGCGAAACTTTATAGCTGAGGTGTTTACGAGCGCCCTGACATTGGGGCGACGGGACTGGCACCTCGGAGACGTTCCGGATCTCAAGATTCGGATCGATGCGCCAAAGGTCAGAGGTGCGCTGCTGAATCTTCTCGATAACGCTGAGAAGGCCACTGAAGAAGGTGATCTCATTTCGCTATCCGCGGCTGAGTTGAATGGTTACCTGGATATATACGTGACCGACACGGGCTCGGGTATTGATCAGCAGCATCTGCAGACAATATTCGAACGCTTCGAGCGAGGCGCGAGCAGAGACCAGCGGGGAGCCGGATTGGGCCTTGCTCTGGTCGAAGCGATTTCCAAGGCACACGGCGGAGCGGTGAAAGTGGAGTCAGTGCTCGGGAGTGGGAGTACATTTGCTATGAGATTTCCAATTTCTTGTATCGTGCGCTAGACCTAGGATGGTGGCGGGTTGAATATCGTGATTGTTGAGGACGACGTAAAAATTGCCAGTTTTTTGTCCAAGGGCCTCAAAGCCGAGGGGTACGCCACGGTGACTATTTCCGATGGCGATGAAGCTTTAGTCTCTGTACCGGCAATGGGAAGCGATGTTGATCTTGTGCTACTGGACCTTTCTCTGCCAGGCAAAGACGGGAAAGCGGTACTTACTTCCTGGAGAGCTAAAAAGTTCACTTGTCCCGTTATCATCCTCACCGCGCGCGACGACACCTCGGACAAGATTGAGGGACTGGATGCCGGCGCCAACGACTATGTGACGAAGCCGTTTTCGTTCTCAGAATTATTGGCTCGTATTCGGGCTGCCCTACGAGCGGCAGATCAAAGCTCTGCAAAGTTGCTGCAGGTCTTGGATTTGAATCTGGATCTTGTAACCAAGGTGGCCTGGCGGGACGAAGTACGAATTGACCTTGCACCGAAGGAGTGGGCGCTGCTTGAGTTGTTTATGCGCAATCCAAATCAGATCCTGTCAAGGATGCAGATACTGAATCATGTTTGGGACTACTCATTCGACCCCGGCAGCAACATAGTTGACGTGTATGTCGGATATCTCAGGAAGAAAATCAATTTTTCGCACAAGACTGAGCTGTTGCAGACAATAAGAGGAGCCGGATACCGTTTTCTTCCGCCCCAGTACCAGTCAGCTCCAAAGACGTAGTATTGCCAGAGGTGGTTCTCCCCCAGGCGCGAACTCCAGTTTCCATTTTTTTCAGAAGGTTGTACGGGTCTCTGTCCTAACCCTCTGCAACCGCGTCTTGAGTTTGCGCGCTGGGAAGTTGGTTGAGCGCATCTATAAAGGTTCTCAGGCGCCCGTGAGATA
>DAHVKW010000088.1 GCA_027320695.1 Actinomycetota bacterium
GCCACCGTTCGGGCAACGCTCGAAAAACTGGTCGAAACCGGGTTTCTGGAACCTCATGGGATTGGCCGCGGCCGGACATACACCCTCAGCGCCCGCTTGTATCAAAAGGCCGGAAAGAAGTCTGAATACATCCGCCAAGCCGGTTTCGATTCGATTCAGCAGGAGCAGATGGTACTCAAATATATCGCTACCCATGGTGGCATCAAACGAGAAGAAGCCATGACACTTTGCCGATTGAACAAAGATCAAGCCTATCGTCTTCTCAAGAAACTGGCCAACACTGGCTCCATTCGCTTTGAGGGCAAAGGGAAAGGAGGAAAATATGTACTTTCTAGCTGATTTCAGCCGATCGACTCGCGCGATATACGCGCGCCGCGTGAATACCGCGCGAAAAATACGCGTGCCGCGTGAATATATGCGCTCGCGCATAAAAGCGTGTATAGCAAGCCTCCGCTCACTGTTTAACGATGATTCGCGCAGATGGCTGTCCATTCGTGGTTCAAAAGGATGTTGGAGATGAAAGAAAGCAGTTTGCTCGACGCGTTGTTTGAAGAGCCGCAGAAGTCCTCCGGCCCGGTGACTTGTCTCGGCTTGACGTTCGAGAACGACGAGGCCCGCCGCGCCTACTTTACCGAGGAGCTGCGCAAAAAGCTGCAGGACCCGGAGTTTCGCAAGATCGAAGGTTTTCCCATCGGCAGCGACGAGGACATCCTGAACCTGAGCGATCCGCCATACTACACCGCCTGCCCGAACCCGTGGATTGCCGACTTCATCGCCGAGTGGGAGGCGCAGAAGCCCGAGCAGCCCGAGGGCTATCACTACCACCGTGAGCCTTTTGCGGCCGATGTGAGCGAGGGCAAGAATGACCCGATCTACAATGCGCACTCCTACCATACCAAGGTGCCGCACAAGGCCATTATGCGCTACATCCTCCACTACACGCAGCCGGGAGATATCGTTTTTGACGGCTTCTGTGGAACAGGGATGACGGGTGTGGCCGCGCAGATGTGTGGCGACCGCGAAGTGGTCATGTCTCTCGGCTATCAGGTGAAGCCGGACGGCACCATTTTGCAGGAAGAAGTAGATGAGAATGGCAAGAAAGTCTGGCGGCCTTTTTCAACACTTGGTTCTCGTAGGGCTGTACTGAACGATCTTTCGCCAGCGGCCACATTTATTACCTACAACTACAACATGCCGGTAGACGTGGCGGCGTTTGAAAAAGAGGCCAAGCGCATTCTCAAGGAGGTCGAGAAGGAATGCGGGTGGATGTATGAGACGCTCCATACGGATGGGAAGACGAAAGGGCGTGTTGACTATGTCGTGTGGAGCGAAATTTTTTCCTGCCCGGAATGCGCTGGAGAGGTAGTTTTTCTCGAGGAAGCCATGGACATGGAAACAAAAAAGGTAATGAAGGAGTATCCATGTCCACACTGTAACGCGGTCATTACGAAACAAAAGATGAGCCGCACCTTTGAATCCTATTATGATTCGCTTTTGAATGAGACGAAGGAGAGGCCTAAACGCAAACCGATACAAATCGTTTACCGTATTGGCAAATACAAGCACAGCAAGACGCCAGACTCGAACGATAACGAGATACTAACAAGAGTCTCCGAATTAGGCCTGCCAGAGCCTATTCCTACAATCAGTTATCCGTATGATGATATGTGGGAAGCACCTCGCATGCTTTCCCGTGGCATTACCCATGTGCATCACTTGTTTTTGCCAAGACAATTACAGGCAGTATCGGTACTGTGGGGGAAAGTCAGTAAAGTGTCGGATTTTCGGACAAGATCAATGCTCTATTTCTGGCTTGATCAATCCATCGCTGGTCTCTCTTTACTAAACCGTTTCGGTCCAACACACTTTTCACAAGTTAATAGACAAATGTCTGGTGTTTACTATGTGCCCTCGCAGATTTCCGAGTGTAGCCCATGGTACAACCTTGCTGGAAAGCTTTCTCGCCTAATCAAGGCATTTAACAATTCCTCATCATTGCCGGGGGACTGCAACATTGGCACAGGTTCAAGCACACATCTCAACATCGAGCCTGCCTCCATTGATTATGTTTTTATCGACCCACCTTTTGGCGACAACTTTGCTTACGCAGAATTGAACTTTTTGGTTGAGTCCTGGCTCGGCGTACTGACTGATATGAAACCGGAGGCTATTGTTGACCGGTCAAAGAAGAATCGTGAGTCGCAAAAAGGTCTGAGCGAATATCGCCAACTTATGACAGCCTGTTTTCAGGAGGTCTACAGAATCCTTAAGCCTGGCCGGTGGATGACGGTTGAGTTTTCCAATACAAAAGCCTCCGTTTGGAACAGCATTCAGGTCGCTCTTACAGAAGCCGGTTTCATAGTGGCCAATGTGTCCGCCCTCGATAAACAACAGGGGAGCTTCAAGGCTGTAACGACTCCGACAGCGGTGAAACAGGATCTTGTTATCTCTGCTTACAAACCCAACGGCGGTTTTGAAGCACGATTCCAAAAGGAAGCGCAAACCGAAGAAGGCGTGTGGGATTTTGTGCGCACGCATTTGAAGTATCTGAATCCATTCAAGCCGCAAGGGATACCAGAGCGTGACCCGCGAATCCTGTTCGACCAGATGGTGGCCTATTACGTCCGCAAGGGCTATCCGGTTCCCATCTCCAGTCAGGAGTTCCAGCTCGGGCTATCGCAACGATTCAGCGAGCGTGATGGCATGTATTTCCTGCCGGATCAGGTGGCCGAATACGACCGCAAGAAGATTACATCGGGTGGTTTGACGCAGATGTCCATGTTTGTCTCCGACGAGGCGACCGCAATCCAATGGCTGCGCCAGCTCATAAGAGAAAAACCGCAAACCTTCTCCGACATCAATCCGCAGTTCATGCAGCAGCTCGGTGGCTGGAGTAAGAACGAGGCCCAACTCGACCTACGCGAACTACTGCACCAGAACTTCCTCTGCTATGACGGCAAAGGTCCAGTGCCCGAGCAGATCCACGCCTACCTGTCCACCAACTGGAAAGAGCTGCGCAACCTGCCCAAGGATGATCCGACCCTGGTCGCCAAGGCACGCGACCGCTGGTACGTGCCCGATCCCAACAAGGCGGGCGACCTGGAGAAACTGCGCGAGAAGGCGCTGCTCAAGGAGTTCGAGGAGTACAAAGAGGTCAAGAAGAAGCTCAAGGTCTTCCGCCTGGAAGCTGTCCGCGCCGGATTCAAGAAAGCCTGGCAGGAGCGCGACTACGCTGCCATCGTCGCCGTGGCCGACAAGATCCCCAACAACGTCCTGGAAGAAGATCCCAAGCTGCTTATGTGGTTCGATCAGGCAGTAACACGGATGGGGGATCACGAGGGGCACCGATTATGAAGTTGAATGTAGGTACCATTCGAAGCACTTGCAATGGGTTCAGTAGCATTGCCGAACTAGCACAAGACGCCAGAGCTCTGTTCTTGGATAATGCGGAGTTGGATTTCAGTAGTTGCCGTTTCTTCGAAGCGAACATGGCCGCCCCCTTGTATGTTGTGATTGCCAGACTTCGCGATGATCTGAACGATGTGATAATTCATAATCTGCGGCCAGCAACTGAGAATATTCTAAAAAAAAATCAGTTTCTAACGGTCTTTAACATGGGGGTATTGACTGATACCAATCAAACAACGCTGCCATTTAAAATCTTTAAGCGCCAAGCAGGGGGGCAGTTCAATGATTACCTTGACACTTACATGCGAGGGAGAGGAATCCCTTCGATGTCCGATGCATTAACCAAGCGTTTTCGCCAAAGCCTCTTTGAAATTTTTCTTAATGCGGCCATTCATTCAGACTCAGAATTGGGAATTTTCGTGTGTGGTCAGTTTTTCCCTCAATTGCACCGGTTGGACTTCACAATTGCCGATGCAGGAGTGGGGTTTCGGGAAAATGTCCGAAGGTATACCGGACAGAAAAGAATGAGTTCCTGTGCCGCTATTGAGTGGGCATTGACCGAAGGGAATACCACGAAAACAGGCAACCAGCCCGGAGGGCTTGGGCTTAAACTGATCAAAGAATTTATTCGAAAGAATGAAGGAAAGCTTCAAATTGTGTCTAGATTTGGGTACTACGAATTCTCTTCCAAGGGCGACTCGTTTAACAGAATGGACCATGATTTTCCGGGAACATGCGTCAATATTGAAATAAACACGCAGGATGCGAGCAGTTACTGTCTGAAGTCCGAATTGAGCAGTGATGATATTTTTTAAGGAGAAGAGGTTTGCCATGGATAAGTCAATAACAATCAAGGTTGCTGATTTGATAGGGAGCCCTCTCTGTATATCAGCAGAAGATGGCCAGAAGGTATTCGATAAGGTTGAGGGATTTTTAAAAGACGGCAGAAATGTAATCATTTCCTTCGATCGAGTTACTATGCTGATTTCCCTCTTTCTCAATGTTGCAATCGGCCAGCTGTATGGTTCTTTCAGCGAGGAAGAAATCCGGACAAAACTCCGAGTCGAAGGGCTTTCAGGGGATGACATGGAGCTCTTGAAGCGGGTGGTTGATAATGCCAAAAGGTATTATGCAAATCCCCAGCAGTATGATGCTGCTTGGCAGGACGAGGGGGATGAAGATGAACAATAAGGCTTATGACCTTGCATCTTATTCCTTTTTACATGGCGAACAGATTTTGATTGATACTAATATCTGGCTTTATCTGTTTCCTGCCCCGAGGAACCCACAACAGCGTTTTGTCCACCAATATTCGTCCGCGTTTTCACGGCTCGTGAAAGCACAGGCAGAGCCTGTTCTTGATCCTATGGTGCTGAGCGAATATCTTAATCGATATTGCCGAATAGAGTGGGAAGGCCATTTTAAAACCCAGTATCAAAAGTTTAAGCAATTCAGACAATCGAGAGATTTTCCGGCGATCACGTCTTCTGCTCAGAGTTTTGCGGCGAAAATTCTTAGTTTTTGCCAAATTCATTCGATTCCTGCAGATGAGCTAGACCTTAATCTTGCGTTGGCTGATTTTGCCTCGGGTCAGACGGATTTCAACGATGCCCTCCTTATCGACATTTGCAAAAAACGAAATTTGAAGCTCATGACCAACGATGCTGATTTTCAGCACGGAGGTATTGAAGTACTTACCACTAATCCGAATTTGCTGAAAGCATGTCCGTGAGCATTCATTGTGGAAATATCATCATGGCAATACAGCACCGTTCATAACAGCGCCTGCAAGGTCATCGAAGAACAGACCTTGTGGGGGCAGACGGTTTGCCGTGTCTGGTTGCCGAACCAGGACGCGGTGGTGCTCGTGCCCCGCTCCGCTTTGCGGCCGCTGAGTGCCGACCTGCAGCCGGAGATCGAGGCCGGGCGCATTGCCTATGTAGCCGCTGCAGCCAAGGTGGCCGAGGTGCTCGAAGGCTCCACCAGCGCCACTGACGGCCATGTATTGCTGGCCCCCATGGAGTCCAACGTCATTCCGTTGCCGCACCAGATCCACGCCTTGTCCCGGGCTATCTCCGGCGACCGCGTGCGCTACCTGCTGGCCGACGAGGTGGGTCTCGGCAAGACCATCGAGGCCGGGCTGGTCATGCGCGAGCTCAAGCTGCGCGGACTGGTGCGTCGGACATTGGTCGTCTCGCCGAAGGGAATCGCTACTCAGTGGGTGGCGGAAATGCAGACCCATTTCAATGAACCGTTCCAGCTCGTGCTGGGCGACGACATCGGCACCTTGCAACGCCTGGCTCCCAATTTAGACAAGAGCGCAGGCCAGCGGAGTTCAGCCTGGTCGATGTTCGATCAGGTCATCGTTTCTCTGGACTCGGTCAAACCCATGGACAAGCGGCGCGGCTGGACCGCCGAGCGCGTCGCTGAATACAACCGCAGTCGGTTCGAGGATCTGATTAACGCCGGTTGGGACCTGGTGGTGGTGGACGAAGCGCACCGTTTGGGTGGCAGCACCGATCAGGTCGCCCGCTACAAACTCGGCAAAGGACTGGCGGAGGCCGCTCCCTATGTGCTGCTCCTTTCGGCTACGCCCCACCAGGGGAAGACGGATGCATTTCATCGCCTGATGAACCTGCTGGATGACAACGCCTTTCCGGATATGGACAGCGTCTCCCGCGACCGGGTGGCTCCGTATGTTATCCGCACCGAGAAGCGCAAGGCCATTGATGCCGACGGTAAACCGCTTTTCAAACCCCGGCGCACGCAGATGGCCCCGGTGGCCTGGGAGAGCCGTCACCACTTGCAGCAACTTCTCTACGAGGCGGTGACCGACTACGTGTGCGAGGGCTACAACCAGGCCCTGCGCGAGAAGAAGCGCCACATTGGCTTTTTGATGATCCTGATGCAGCGCCTGGTGGTCTCCAGCACCCGGGCGATCCGCACCACGCTGGAACGGCGACTCGCCGCGCTCAAGGACGGCGAACAGCAAGCCAGCTTGCGCCTGGCGGAACTTGAAAATGGCGCGGAGGGATCGGAAAGCCCTGACGATGAAATAGCCGAGCTGTATGACATGGACGGCCAGGAGCTGCTCGATGAGCTGCTGAAATCCCACGTGTCGGCTCTGCAGAGCGAAGGCAGCCATGTAGAGACCCTGCTCGATGCGGCGGTCCGTTGTGAACAGGCGAGTCCGGATGCCAAAGCTGAGGCGCTGATCGAGTGGGTCTACAAGCTGCAGGCCGAGGAAAACGAACCGGATCTGAAGGTGCTGATTTTCACGGAGTTCGTTCCCACCCAGGAAATGTTGAAGGAATTTCTGGAGGCTCGTGGCATCTCGGTGGTCACCCTGAACGGTTCCATGGACATGGAGGAACGCAAGCAGGCACAGGATGCCTTCCGCAAATCACATCGCGTGCTGGTCTCCACCGATGCGGGCGGCGAAGGTTTGAACCTGCAGTTCGCCCACGTCATCATCAACTACGACATCCCCTGGAACCCCATGCGGCTGGAGCAGCGTATCGGTCGTGTGGACCGCATTGGTCAGCCAAAAACCGTACAGGCGATCAATTTCGTTTTTGAAAATTCGGTCGAGTTCCGCGTCCGCGAAGTGCTGGAGCAGAAGCTCTCGGTGATCTTCGAAGAGTTCGGCATCGACAAGACCGGTGACGTGCTCGATTCCGCCCAAGCCGGTGAGTTGTTCGAGGATGTGTTCGCCTCGGCCATCCTTAATCCTGACGGTATCGAGACCTCCGTCGATCACACGGTGGCCAGGATTCGGGACGAAATTCAGCAAGTGCGCGAGTCTTCGGCTATCTACGGCATCTCCGAAGAGCCGGATGTGCAAACCGCTGAACGTCTGCGCTCGCATCCGTTGCCCCACTGGGTGGAACGGATGACGGTCGGTTACCTCAACTCTCATGGCGGTGTGGCCAGTCGCAAGCGCTCCTGGTGGGATCTGAATTGGCCGGATGGCCAGGAACACCGCAAAGCCGTGTTCAGCGCCCGGGAAGCGGGTCGCCTGACCGACGCAACCCTGCTCAATCTTGAAAACAGCCGTGTCCGTGGTCTTGCCCTGAACCTGCCGCAGGTGGCCGCCGGTCAGCCTTTGCCCTGTGTCTCCGTCAGCGGGTTG
>DAHVKW010000089.1 GCA_027320695.1 Actinomycetota bacterium
AAAAAGGCTACAACCAGGAACGGAAACGAATCAGCCAATGGAAACGGCATCCTCTGGCCATCCGGTTTCTTGCCTCGATCCGGGGTGCCGATCTTGCCCAGTACCGGGATGAGAAAATTGCCGAAGGGTATGCGGCCAACACCGTCCGCCTGAATCTCGCCATCATCTCCCATCTCTTCGAGATCGCCCGAAAAGAATGGGGCATGGAAGGGCTCGCCAATCCGGTCAAGTCGATCCGCGTTCCCCCTCCTCCCAAGGGAAGAGACCGTCGTCTTCTTCCAGGAGAAGAAAAAATTCTCCTAGAGGCCTGCGATACCTACGGAGGAGACATGCCCCACATTGTCCGGTTGGCTCTCGAGACCGGTATGCGCCGGGGAGAAATTGCGTCAATAACCTGGGAGATGGTAAACACAAAGCAGAGAACAATCACTCTTCTCGAGACGAAGAACGGAGAAAAAAGGATTGTCCCTCTGTCCCGAGAAGCAGTCAGGATCCTTTCCGTCCTTCCCCGCCGGCTCGACGGGAATGTCTGGGGAATGACTCAGGATGCCATTACCCGGGCCTTCCTCCTGATTCTAAAACGGGGTCGGGAAGCTTATGAAAAAACCTGCAAGGAGGAGCGAGCAAAATCGGATCCCAAACTCCTCATTGATATCACATTCCATGACCTCAGGCATGAAGCCACCAGCCGATTTTTTGAGATGGGCCTGAACCCTATGCAGGTATCGGCCATCACTGGGCATAAGACTTTGCAGATGCTCCGGCGCTATACTCACTTGAAGGCGGAAGATCTGGCGAAGATGCTGAATTAAAGACCTACACCCTCGCCTTGGCAAGGAGAAAAAGGGGGATTCTGATGATTTGTGATTATTGATGCTGATGTGTCACAAAGTGTTACCCGACTAGGGGTTGGTGAGATTTTTAGTCCCCGTTTAATAATGAGGGGTTGAGACCAATTTTGACCTGGAACGGACACCAATACGGACACTGAAAGAAAACCCGAAAATCTAATCCCCTGAGGGTCGATTTCCATCTTATTTCATGGCTTGAAGCTCGATCTTTTGCGTTTCGCTAACTCACCCGAAAGCGTCCAGAACCTCCAGAAAGACAAGGCTTCTTCCATCTTTGTCATAGTCCATAATGATTCCGGGTCTGCTCTGGGCTTTCCGTTACAAACCTATTATCACCACAGGTTGAAGGCGAAGGAAGCAGAACGGCACACCATATCTCAAGGTGCTCGAACGATGCGTAGTTTTACATCGCCGTTAATCGCGGGACTCAGCTAGTCGAGACTTCTCGGATTCATTGCGAGAGCCAGGTATGTAGCTCCTACGGACATGGACTCTGACATTAAGCGGGCCTATTACCATTTCCAGCTGTTGCCGCCCTTCTGGCGTCAGGCTGAGATACATACCTTGTCCCCAAATGAAATCATCGTCAATGTCAACGGGCCCTCCATCACGCCACCAGACAATTTGAGCAACGAGGATGTTTTCCCTGTCCAGAAAGACAAGATCGTTGGTAGAATGAGAGTGCCAAGAAAGTCTTTCCAGCCAATGGGGGCAGATAGTGAGTCTATTACGCGGTATCTGTGGAATTAAACTGACCAATAAATTGCATGCTATTGTCTGTGCGGGCCTGGATGAAGGAGAATACACTTGGCCAAGCCAGTAGACAGAGGGGAGAAGCTCAAAACCATTGAAGTTACGATCATCCTCATCCAGTTCCAATCCTGATGCACGAACACGATGCATATGAAAGATGGCGCGTGATCTGCGAATATGAAACTCGCTGACTTCAGCGATGACTGTGCCGGCCCCCGTTTCAAATGGTTGAGTATCTCCCTCAGCACCGTTCAACCACTCCTCTTCCTGAGTGCTCCAGTTTGCATAATCTATTGTGGGTCGATGAGTGAAAGATGGTCGCGACACCGGTCGGATCAATGGTGGTTGTGGGGCCGAGTACCCCATCATATAGAGTAAATCCGGTATCGCACTTTCTGGGATTACTCCGCCTCTCCGCAACTCACCGGCTACATAACGCAACCCACGGGCTGCGGCAGCAATATGTGGCCGATAGAAGGTCATCCTCATATTAAGGCGATGAAGTTCCTCATCAAGCCGCTTTGTGGCGTACTTTCCGAAGGTATCCAACCCACCCCACTCCTCAATGAACATCCTGCAACGGTATCGGATATGAGCAGCAGAAACCCCACTATTTGTTAGCAAATTGATCTGATTCTCGAACGCAGATGTCCAACCTAAAGGATCTTCCACGACCATAGCTCCTGAGGCAGCGTCCACAAGCTGTGGAGGCTTGAATGTGTCATCACCATCGAGGCTTAACAAATAGAACGAAGGGAGCTCTTTTGCCTCCTGGGATGGTGACAAACCCCAGCGTTGAGCCAATACGAACGCTGGCTCAGAAACTGCGAAGTCCGCATGATATATAGATCGAAGTACATCACGTTCGAGATCATGCTTGATCAAATCATTGGTTTCGAGTAGCAGGAGTTGAATCCCCACAACGGGGTCATCGTCTTTTCCCGCAAGCAGTCGACGAACCAGTTGTTTAAATACCGGTCTGTTATTATCCATTTCCACAAGCCGTAATGCCCCGCTCAAGGAATGTCGACGTAGTTCGTCTAATGGAAGTGATATGGCCCAAGTAAACAGAGAAACAAGCAGGTCTTCATCGCTTAGGCTTGCCGAGTCGCCCTTATCGAAAGGTGAACCCAATGCATGCTCCCGTGTGGTAGCGAGTTGCTCTACCAAGGCATCCCACATACCGACCCAGTCAGGAGTTTCGGTTATCGTTGAAAAGATCTCATCGGTCTCAAGCAGCACAGAATTGATCCACTCCCGCCCTTTTGCAAGCTCGCCCACAAAGTTGTTATATGCCTCTTTGTGGACTTTTGATCCTTCAAGACGAAGCTTTGTCTTGAAATACCGAAGAGATTTTCCCCCAGTCCACTCCGTCCATTTTGGGAGGTCATCACCCTCGCTTTCGTAGCCTTCCATGAGTGCATACGCAACGTCATGTCTTCCCGAATCAATGGCCAAGTTGATGACAATAAATCGCGCAGCTGAATCCTGTTTGATAGTGTCCCATCTGTCAAAGAGCTCCTTGGAGAGGTTGAAGTCCGAATTGGGAGCGAGACGGGTAAACGACTGAGCTGCTTCGTAACTTAGTTCCCCGTTCACTTCATCTTGTTCGAGCTTTGTTTTGAGTTCAAGTAGAGAAGTCACGTCATCATAGCGTCTGGGCGAAGATGAGTGTCTCGGTGGGGGCGCCTCAGCTTTCCAGCGAACCAGGGCTTCTTCCAAGGCGTGGCTCCTTACACCTCTTGCCGTCAAAGATTTGTACAGCCTATCAAGTAATGAATCTCTCTCATTCACCTGTGATTCCGTCTCAATCGCAACGAGAAATCGTTCTGCAATGATTTCCAACTCTTCTTGGGAAGCCGCAGCGATCGCTGCCTCGATGAAAGCTCCAAGATTGGTTTCGCTATAATGAGGCTCCACGTAATAAGGGAGTGACAATTCACACCAAACGATGGTGGCGGCCATTACAAGATCTGGCCGCCGCTTCACCAGGCCAAACAGCAAGCCATCCACTGTCCGCGACCAACCAATCACACCCTGATCGATGAGCATCTGCCCAACTCTCCACCCAGTCTGGGCATCGCACATTGCTGCTTCCTTGAGTAAAGGTGCGGCAATCCTGTAAGCTGCCGCCCTTCCCTCAGTCTGCATCATGCCAGTAAGTTGGTGCATCAACGTTGCCACACGATTAGGGCGTCCTACCGGATCTGTTTCATTCGCGTGTTGAAGTAAATCCCGCCAAGTCGCGTATTGTGGATCTTTTTTGGGGGGGAGAGCATAACCCAGAGATTCGTCTGACAACCGCGAGAGCAGTTTCTTTGCTTGGGTTACATTCCCGACTTGAGAAAAGCAGATCGCCAGATTAGCCAACTCGTCGATTTGCTCAGCAGGTGTGCTCCTCAGCAGAGCCTCGACCATCGGCACGAGGCGACGCGATGCCGCATCGGAATCTCCTGTCCATCGGTAGATCTCAACCGCAATCTCCTGACGCAGATTTGTGAGGGTGCCAATTATTCTGTCGAGATCAGGGAATGCTCGGTCGAATTCGGCAACAGTTGCGCTGAACTCTTGCTCGCCCCACATTGCGGCTGCCTGGATCAGCGCCTTCCCTAATATTGGTGTTACCAATGCAATTCGGCGTACCTCGTAGAACTCACCCCCGATATGAGGTTGAAGTTGACTGAGAAATCTCAATAGTCTTCGTGCAACGTTTGCAACTTCATAACTATACCTAGGCAAAGGCTCCAGACGGGCCTTCCCGAGCAATTGTCCGATCATTTCGGCATAGGATTGAAGCAGTCTCAGATTTTCGCTTTCAAAGTGGGGGATGGCTGCCGGTGTTCGGTCTAAAATTGTAACGAGTTCCGCATGCTCAAGAACCGCACGAATTATTGGGTCGGGAGGGTCGAAAGACACCTCATATAGCTTTGCCAAGGAGGGAGAAGCCAGTCCTTCGAAAATAGTCCCTGCTAGTTCTAGGTTGCCATTCCTGGCTGCGATCAATGCTGCAGCCCGCCGCCTTTCGTTAGAGACTCTAGAGAAGTTTGCCCGACTCGCTGATTCCTGGAATTGAGCTATGGCTGAGTCGAATGAACCACGTTCATTTGCAACAATGCCAGCTTCGACTGTCAACGCCACCAATGCAGCAGAATCAATGCCGAAGCGTTCTCCTACCTCGATAATATTGACACTTTCTTGTGCCCTGATAACCGCCAATGCGGCCTCCAAGCGAAGGCCAATGTCGAGTTCTTCAACGTCTTTTTGGTTAATTTCCAAACCTTGTTGCATTCTGGCAGTATTGGACAGACGTCGAATCGCCTGAAGAATCTGATCAGCATCGCGAAAGTAAATTACCCGTTGTACCCAGTCTCGAAGCTCTGAAATCCTCAGTGGATTTCCAGAAGAAATTCCACCCATGAGGTGTTTTAGTGGTTCGAGCTTTTCGAAGAGTGCTCGTGCACGTTGAAAATCGCCAGCATCAAGCAGCGCATCCACAACAGCGTATCCTTCAGATGGGGCCTGCTCGACAAACGCCACCGCACCGTCAAGATCACCAACATCCAGCAAAGCTCTGACGAAGAAGGAAGATTCCTTGAATGCCCACCAGCGCCGATCGATCTCATCCTGGATCAGAAGCAACTGAAAGACCTTGAGAGGGTTGTAAATGTATTTGGCTGAAGCAAAGGCAAGACGAAGGTCATAAATCAGTTCTTCGATAGATCGATGATCTGCCAACTGCTGACGAAATCGTACCGGGGTAGCCAATGCAAGCACGGATTCGTGCTCTTCAGCTCGTGCCAAATAGCGAAGTTCTAACCAGCGCTGGGGAGAGTTACTCGGAGCTGAGCGAGCGAGGGCCGCCAAGTTCTGATATACGCTCCTCCCGTTAGTCATGTCGGGCTTGCCGAGTCGCAATCGGGGCTTCCCCATGATGAACAATCGAAAGCTGTTATGGAACACGCTCCAGCCAGGCGAGCTTTCCGCAAGTAGGTGCCTGCTTGCATCCAGCGCGCGCTCGACGGCCTGCTCTGGAAGGAACTTAGTCAGGAGTTCCAGCGGCATCGGTCCCTCGGCGCGAGCTAAGTAGTCAAGCACGCTGCATGCTTGCTCATCGTCGTGGATACCACGCCAAGACGATTCGTAGACCGATTCGATGTCACCATCGAAGGTCATCGTACCAGCAAGCAACTCTTCCCGAACAGCAGCTGTGGCCCCACGTAGGGCTTCGATGAGATAACGGGTCACAAGCGGGTGTCCTCTAGACAACTGAAAGATGCTATCGCGATCGATACTCGCATCGAGATCCAGCAAGTCCGCCATGCGATGGACAGCCTCGCGCGTAAGAGGCGCAACCACAATACTACGCTCAAGAGCGCCGGCTTGATCTTGAATTGCAGGCTTCATGTCGCTAAGATCCACCCGCTGTGTTCCGAGCAAGAACAGCACGCCATCCGGTACAGACGCTGGCAGCGGCAATTCAGCGAGGAACGAACGCTCCGGACGCTCCTCTCGCGGCACGTGGTCCAAGCCATCGATCACAATGATCGTCCGAATCCCTTCCTTCGTGAACCGTTCGCCGGCCTCTTGCAGAAGCACATTGAACTGCTTGCGCCGCTCATGGAGCGACTGGTCGCGGTACCGCAACCCACGTAGGCCCGTGCGCTTGAGTTGCGTCGTGATGTCGTCGAAGAAGTCGTCTGCTTCTCCTCGACCAACTCCCTGCCCAACACCCGGCACAAATGCTAGGTAACGTGCCAGGAACATGTTCTCCTCAGTCTCCACCGATGTCTGCAACAAAGTAGACTTGCCGGCGCCGGGGGGGCCAACTAGGCTTACGTACCCGTTTGTGTTCCGTTGGATTGCTGCGAGAAGCGCAGATTCGGTCGTCTCGTTACGCTGGACATAATCCCTTACTGGGAACTGGTGCACGTGATGTGTGACGGCACTGTCGCGCCAACCAAGCTCGCGCAACAGTTCGGCACGCGTCCATCGGTCCTTATTTCGCCTATCGGCAACGAGGCGTGGCAGGATCTTAGCGATCTCACCCGCGAGCCGAGCGCCTTCAGCTTTGAGGTGGTGGACTTGCACGAAGTCCGCGGCCGAGCCGTGCAAAATTCTCAGCGATTGCAGGAACTGACCGAAGTTATGTTCGCCAAGCCCACTGGCAACACATAGTTCATCGATCAAGGGCTTCCACCTCGAAGCCCGCAAATCGGCAATTGGGCACGCTGGATGTGCTGCGAAATCGGCAATGAAGGCAGCGCTATGGGTCCCGTTTCCTTCGATTAGCTTATCGGTAGTGGAGGGGAAATCGTTCGTGACAAACCGGATCTCGATCATCTTTCCAGGGTGTACCCTTCGCAAGACTTGCCATGAAACAACCAAAGGCTGTAGCAGACCATTTGCACCCATCAGCAAGGTCCGCAGGTGAAACGGGCGAGGGAACTGGGATGTCTTGAACTGGTGTCCGACAACTTTCGCCGGATATCCAAGCACCAAATCATCTGCGATACCAGCTGTTCGATCGGCAAGTCCTACCCACTCTAAATCACCCTGTTCAAGGGCATCGTAGATAGCGGCACCAGACAAACTGTACTGTTGGAAATAGCCGCGCTGCGCCCGTTGCTCTCCTTCCCCAGGCGCCGTGGCTGACGCAGGAACATTATTCAGTTGGTCAGCCATGGGCTTGTCATGGATGTGGTGATCTTGGCTAATGCATTATCTCTATTTTCGCATTTCATGATACCAAAAGATGTCACGTCTTGACCCCGTATGAACCTGTCAACATTTTAAGCAGATCAGCGTGGCGAGACTTCAGATCAGCCAAAGCGAACGTGTCCAACGTCAGCAGCCGCTGCGAGTTCGGT
>DAHVKW010000008.1 GCA_027320695.1 Actinomycetota bacterium
CAACCAACATCAGGTATCATCCTGCCCTAATGGTGCAACAGCAACCTCGATCACCCTACGAGCCCTGTTGGTCGCCGCTTGCTTGCCATAAAGCCGCGCACAGAACGATGTCAGGATTTCGGTCATGTCTTGGACCAGGTCGTCGTCCAGTTCGGTCGGGTCCATCACTATCAGTTCCCTCCCTTGGGCTGCAAGAGAAGCCTCCACGTACTCCACGGCAAAGCGAGCGAAACGATCTCGGTGTTCAACAATGATCCGAGACACCGATGGATCGCGTAACAAGGCTAAGAACTTACGTCGATGACCATTGAGCGCAGATCCAACCTCGCTAACCACTCGGTCAACGCTTATCTCTTGAGATGTTGCCCATTCGGTGACTCGCGCCACTTGTCGATCTAGATCGGACTTCTGGTCCACCGAGGAGACTCGTGCATAAACGACGGTCTGTCCTTTTTGACGGACGTCGTCGAGAGCATCCACCAAAATCAGTCCCCCTACCTTGCGAGCGGAAACGGGCAACTTCCCATCACGGAACCAGCGATAGGCAGTGATTCGAGCTATTCCTTGAGATTCGGCCCACTCAGCAAGGTTCATAGTGTCAGTATAGTACATTATTGTGCGTTATAGGTAGTGGATTCGGCAACAGTTGGCAGCCCCTTAATGGCCATGTTAATTATGCTGCCTTTGAACGTCAGTATTTCCTTAAGTCCGCAAGGGCCCTATGATCGATGTTAGCTGGCAGCTTCTTTGGCGAATCCGCCAGCCTCTGCCGTCAGCGTTATCCTTTCTCCCCTGCCGAATGGGCCGCGGGAGTGATCGACCACAATGGGATTTTTGGACAGTTTCATTAGGCGGTCAATGTAATGTTGTAATTCGATGAGAAGGCTGAGGATCATATGGTGACCGTGAAGTTTTTCGCAGGCGCACGCGAGGCAGCTGGCACGTCGAGTATGGAAGTTGAGGCGGATTCGGTTCAGGCGGCTCTTGACGCGGCTATCGCGGCTAGTGGAGATGACCTGGCTCGGATGATCGCAATCTCGAAGATATGGCTTAACGGCGAGCCTGCTGAACCTGAGGCAGCAGTATCATCCAGCGACGAGCTAGCTGTGCTACCTCCAGTTTCCGGAGGAATATAAAGGAGAGGCCTTCGGGCCTCTCCTTTATGGCATTCAGCGAGAACAAACCTATTTTTTCGTTTCCCAGAAGATCTTGTCAATCTCGGCAATTTGGGTCAGGAGATCTTGCGCCACCGCGGTGTCATTGGTTTTCTTGCTCTCGCCAGCAGCCTTGGTTGCTTTCCAGAAGAGAGTGTGGAGTTGTGGGTACTTTTCAAGGTGCTCCGGCTTGAAGTAGTCGGTCCACAGTACCCATAAATGATGCTTGACGAGCTCTGCGCGCTGTTCTTTGATTGTCACGGCGCGTGACTTGAAAACCGAGTCGTCGGATCCATTGAATTTCTCCATGCAAGCCTTGACTGAGTCTGCTTCGATGCGAGCCTGGGCGGGATCGTAAACTCCGCAGGGGAGATCACAGTGGGCAGAAACTGATACTGGCGTAGCGATTCCTTCTAGTGACTTGATGACCCTGGCGAGTAGCTTCATGGTTGCTCTCCTTTTTCCCTATAGTTTGCAATTGCCTATTTATGAGAACAGATACAGACATTAGTCTGAAATGCAGAAAAATCCAGAGGATTTTCGTGTCGTCCCTTTTGTGCTTTCAGATTAGGAATTATACTCCCTTGTTTTTTTTAGCTGTTGTCACTGGCGTTTCTATGTCGCCGTCGTTGAACCCAGGCGATCGATTGGTGGTGCGCCGGATCAAGCACCCGGGCGTCGAATTGATGGGCCGGATTGTCGTTGCCCGGGATCCCCGCGAGAATGGGAATCTTGTGATCAAGCGATTTGCCGGTTTGGATGGCGATTCATTTATACTGCTTGGCGACAATCCTGAAGCGTCAACTGATTCCCGTTTTCTCGGGAGCTTTGCTAGCGATTCACTTATGGGAAGGGTCGTATATCGGTATTTTCCCCTCAATGCAGCGGGCCGCATTCGATAGCACCTCCGGCGCGAATCGCGCGCTGCACAGATAAATTGGCCTGTTCCACGTTCTTTAACTGAGTTGCCAAGATATGAAGCTGGCTGCTCAAGGATTCACAGCCAGCTGCAGACCGCGGCACAATATAGCGAGCTATATCGATGTGTTTTCCTGGGTTGCTAATGGGCTTGTGAGGCCGATCAATATTTCGTTTTCGGCAGCGATCAGCTAGGGAATGCAACAAAGGCTCCGATGCCTTTGAAATTGGAGTCATCCCAGTCGCTGGTGCCGGAGCAGCTTGCGAGGTGTATCCTTAGGCTGGCAGTTGCGTGGGAAGTTATGATTGCCTCCTAATGGGACTCGGTCCGGACTAACATGGTGGAGGTACTTAGTTCAAAAATTACGTCTGGCTAGGGGAAGATTTTCGTCTAAGTATCGGATTCGCCTCCGATGTCAGCATGATATGCAAGATCGGGGAATACGGGCTTACAGTACGAAGTTAATAGGAGCGGGATCAAAAAGCCATTCCGCCAACGACTCTCGGATGAAAGCGATCTAGATGCAGCGATTAGCGATTATCTCATACCACACCTCGCCATTGGTTCAGCCTGGAACCGGTGAAGGCGGCGGGATGAATGTCTATGTTAAACAGCTTGCTAGTGCTTTGGCCCGGCTGGGTATTTCCTGCGATGTCTACACGAGGGCCTATTCTCCAACTTTGCCAGCTTGTGTAACAGTTGAGCCCGGCTTCGTTCTGCATCACCTACCTGCGGGTCCTCTGAGCGAATTGACTAAACCGGATCTCCTAGAACACGTGAGTGAGTTCACAGAAAACGTTCTTGAAAGAATCCGCATGAACCCCGGACAGTTGCCCGATGCGATTCACGCCAATTATTGGCTCTCGGGAATTGTTGGCCATGCGCTCAAGCACGCGCTTGAAGTTCCTCTTATCACCACATTTCATACACTTGAAAAGGTCAAGGCGAAGGACAGGGCAGTTCCAGACGACGAAATTTCGGAGAACCTCAGAATGGAGGAGGAGTCCAGGATCATCTACTGTTCCGACCAGGTGCTAGCCTCTTGCGAGGTCGAAGCGGATGAGATATCTACTCTTTACGATCTCGATCGATCAAGAATTTCAATTGTTCCTCTGGGTGTTGACCACGCCTTTTTCAGCCCCGGTAACCGTGACATGGCCAGGAGGGCAATTGGATTGCCTACCCGCGGGAAGATGGTGCTTTTCGTTGGTCGGATCCAGCCTCTCAAAGGTGCTGATATAGCCGTTCGGTCGTTTGCCAGAATTGCCTCACGGGTTCCGGATGCCTTTCTGGCGATGGTCGGAGGACCGTCGGGTCCTTTTGGGAACGATGAGATTCTGAAGATCAAGAGCATTGTCGCGAAAGAACGCCTCAACAAGAAGGTCTATTTTTTTGATCCGCAGCCTCACGAAGTGCTTTCGAGTTTTTACAGGGCTGCCAATGTCTGCCTGGTCCCATCGCGCACAGAATCTTTTGGGCTGGTGGCCTTAGAGGCGGCAGCGTGCGGCGTTCCTGTAGTTGCTTCGAATGTAGGGGGATTGAAAACCCTTGTCGTGCATGGATCCAGCGGATATTTGGTTACAGACCGTACTGCGGGTGAATTCGCAAGGTACCTCGTGAAAGTTCTGGAGGATCCATCGCTGGCCAGACCGCTCCAGGTTGCTGCAAGCTCATTGTCCACCAGCTACCGCTGGCGCGATTCGGCGCTTCGCCTCCAGCAAGTTCTCGTGGGACTGACGGCAAAAGAGCTTCTCGAGTGCGGTTGAGAAAATTCAAGTCCTATCGCCGGCCCCTTGTTTGCTCGACTAGTTAAATAAATGCCGCGTAGCTGTTGGTGTCCGGGATACACGTCAACTGGCCGAGTTGGACCTACAAATGTCAACTCCTACCCCCAAAGCGGTGGAAGGCGACGACCGTTCTCGAGCAGTATGTCAGAAATAAAGGGAAGAATTTTCAATTTCTCAAATTTCCACTTGACTCATCGGTTTTGTCTGGCGTAACTTTGCTGTGTTGGTTCTGGCGATGTTCTAGAACATTCGGGTCGGGGAAGCAGAAGATTCTAGAACGCCAGAGCCAATATCCAATTACCGGGCCCAATTTAGTCAAAGACGCTCGAGAGACAATATCAGGGTACTATTTATGACGTGCTCGAACTCATGATAATTGGCGGCGGAAAAATGGGTCAGGCCTTGGCGCGGGGGATTCTTTCGGCGAACGCGGTCAGGCCCGAGTCCCTTGGCATAGTAGAGGTCTTTGAACCGCTGAGATTACAACTTGCAAAGGATTTCACTGGGAGCCAGATTTTGGCGTCGCCGCAAGCTTCACAGTCAACAATTATCGCAGTGAAGCCGGATAGCGTTGAAAAATTGGCAGGCTCAATGGAAAGCGACCACAAGCGCAGGGTCCTCTCAATCGCTGTCGGCGTGTCCACGGCAGCCCTTGAAGTGTGGCTCGGCGGAAGACCGCCCGTGATTCGCGCGATGCCGAACACTCCCGTGATGCTCGGGCTGGGAATGACAGCCTTGTGCAGTGGGCGATATGTAAGCGCCGAAGATATCCAATGGGCAAAGACGCTCATGGCGGCCGTTGGAAAAGTCGTCGTAGTCAAAGAGGCGCAGATTGACGCTATAACCGCGGTTTCCGGTTCCGGGCCGGCGTATATCTTTCTGGTGGCCGAAGCGATGATAGAGTCCGCTGTCAGCGAAGGGCTTGGCTGGGATCTTGCCAGGGAGCTGGTGACTCAGACTATATACGGCGCGGGAGCAATGCTCGCAGAGGGCTCGCAGTCAGCAACGGTATTGCGACAAAATGTCACCTCTCCCGGCGGCACTACTGCCGCAGGAGTCGGTGCGCTTGAAGAGGCGGCTCTGAGGGCGGCATTTGCACGCGCGATCGCAGAGGCAAAGGAACGCTCAGCCGACATCACAGCGGAACTTTTCAAACACTAGAAGATGATTCCGCCGGCTTGAGACGGCAGTGCAAGATACTTTTTGCCCTTCGTCGGCAAGCTGCCTCGGAAAGTGAGTTGGTCAGATGTTCGGCGCCGACGCGCATCCACGGGGTGACACTTGACCTTACGTGCAACGATTTCCCATCCTGGTCTAGCGTGATTTTAGATTCCTGCTTTGTCGGGCTAGCGGTGTGGCGCACCTACGAGAAAGCTGCCGCGTAATTTTGGGGCACTGCGACACCTGCACACTGCGCAATGCGCCTTTATCGCCGTTCTGGATGCTAAATATTACGGCCGTAAGATTATTAGGATGGGATGAACATTCAAATTCAGACAGGTGGAAATGGACGGCGGAGATTATCTTGTTTCTTTGAATTTAGCGGGTCTCAAGGTGCTGGTAGTTGGGGCCGGCACGGTGGCCGCTAGGAAGATCGGAGGACTGCCTGCTTCAATTCTAGGCGTGACCGTTGTTGCGCCTGAAATAAGCAAAGAAATCGTGGAACTGCTGGCCCGGGCCAATTGGGAAGTCGACATCGCGCAACGAGAGTTCGAACCTTCGGATCTCTCAGGGTGCGACCTTGTATTTGCAGCTACGTCAGATTCGGGGGTAAACGGCGAAATTGCAATGCTTGCCCGGGAACGGGGCATCCTTGTCAATGATGTATCGGATTCCCTACAAAGCAGCTTTAGCAACGTGGCTCTGGTGAATAAAGGGGGAATCTGCATTGGAGTATCCTCTAATCCCAAGGTTCCCGGATTTTCCAAGGCGGTCAGTAAACTTATAGAAGAAACGTTGCCGGAAGACCTTGATAGGTTGTTGGTCCTAGTAGCGGCGGTAAGGTCAAAGGCTTTAGATTCTGGTCATTCCGCAGACGGTTTAGATTGGGTAAAAGTATTACATTCCAGAGTTTTCGAATATATTCGCATGGGTGATTTTCCCCAGGCTGAAGAAAGTTTGGCCGAATGCCACTTGTAGCCATTGGAATTGATAGGTCTAACTCACCAATTGATGACTTTGGCCGCTATTTCGTCTCTGAAGAGGACATGCTTGACAGGCTGAAGATATTTTCTTCAGCAGACGGAGTCGAGGAGGCGGTACTGGTATGCACCTGCGCGCGAACCGAGATTTTTGCTGAGATAACCAAGTTCCATGGCGGGATCGAGGAAATGTGGATCAATTTCGCGAGGATGCTGCAGGTTGAACGTGAAGAGCTGGCTTCGGCAGCCACCGTGTATTACGAGAGAGGAGTCGTGTCTCACCTACTCAGGGTCGCCTCCGGCCTGGAGTCTGAGCTGATCGGTGAAACAGAAATCCTTGGCCAGGTCCGCAGAGCCTTTCTCCGATCCCATGATGCCGGATATTGCGGGCCCGGTCTCTACGGTTTGTTCCGAAAAGCGCTGGAGGTGGGAAAGAGGGCCAGGAGCGAAACCGGAATTGCCCGAGGAATTACCTCTTCGGCGCACGCTGCGGCAGGGCTTTTCTCGGAAGCCTGCGGCCTCGAGGGCAATGGCACCGTGATGGTAATTGGTGTTGGTGAGATTGGATCGAAGCTCGCGGAGGCCTTGTCACAGGGAGGTTATGACGTGTTCTTGACGTCACGGACCTTTGCCAAAGCCGAGAGTCTTGCCAACCGCATCAATGCTAAGGCGGTCCACATTCATGACTTCAAGTCCTACATACCTGATCTAGACGGTATTTTTCTCGCGACTTCTTCGAAGAAGCATTTGTTGGATGGCGACGACGCCGAGCTATTCGACCCCGCACGCAATTCCAAGACATTCATAATCGACATGGGGGTTCCCAGAAACGTGGATCCCGCCCTGGATTCTTTTGGCGGAGTAACCTTGTACGATCTCAACGGAGTCAACGCATTCGTGAGGAGCGCCATCGAGCATCGCCAGCAGGAGGCGGAGCTAGTCGAGGAGATCATTGAATCTGAGACCAGCAAGTTCGTCGATCTGAAGAACTCGGGATCCGCCGCCTCTACTGTTGCCTCGCTATATGCATTTGCCGAAGAGGTTAGACTTCTGGAGCTTGCACGGTTTTCCGGTCGGCTCGAGGGTTTGACCGACGCTCAGAGAAAAGTTGTCGAGTCCCTGACCTATGGAATTGTCCGAAAAATTCTTCACCGGCCCGCTGCCAAGGTCAAAGAGCATTCCGGTTCCAAGAGGGGGGAGCGTCTGGTAGAGGATCTCTCCTTCTTGTTCGATTTATGAAGCCGATCAGAATTGCCACGCGAGGTTCGGAACTGGCGCTGTGGCAGGCAAAGTTCATCGCCGAGAGGCTGGGGCGCGAATCAGAACTGGTAGTCCTAAGTACGCGCGGCGATAGAGATCAGGCTTCATCGCTTAGCGAAATTGGCGGCCAGGGTGTTTTCGTTAAAGAGATACAGGCCGCACTTCTTGATGGCCGTGCCGACGTGGCGGTTCACTCCGCCAAGGATCTTCCGACTCAAGCGGTTGATGGGCTTGTTATAGGTGCCTATCCTAAAAGAGGGGATCCCCGCGACGCCCTCATCGGGAAGTCATTGGAACAGCTGAAACCGGGCGATCTAGTTGCCACAGGTTCCATCAGACGCCAAGTGCAGCTTAAAGCTATCAGGCCTGATCTCAACTTTGCTGCGCTCAGGGGAAACATGGCGACTCGTTTTGCAATGGCGGAAAGAGTCGGTGCTGTTGCAGTCGCCTACGCGGCCTTGGAAAGGTTGGGCCGCATCGATCTGGCCGCGCAGGTTTTCGATCCAACCCAGATAATACCCCAGGTTGGACAGGGCGCATTGGCCGTTGAATGCAGGTCGGGCGCTGATGACCTGCGCGGCTTGCTCGCAGATATTGACGATTTGCCAACCAGGTTGGCGGTCGAATCTGAGCGCAATCTACTGAGGCAGCTTGGCAGCGGCTGCGCGCTGCCGGTTGGCGCATACGCGGTTACGCGTTTGTCCGACAGCCAGATTGATCTGATCGCGTTCGTAGGCTCGATTGACAGCACAACCGAAATTCGCGTCAGTGGCAGTGGTGGCGATCCGATTGCCTTAGGTTCCCGGCTTGGTCGTGAACTGCTGGCCAAGGGTGGCGCCGCGCTGTTGGAGCAGACGGCTGCAGGCGAGAAACATGACTGAAATCGTTGCTGGAACGGTTTACCTGGTGGGAGCCGGACCCGGAGATCCCGGTCTGCTGACCATCCGTGGGAAAGAGCTGCTCTCAATGGCAGATGTAGTGGTGTTTGATCACCTGTCAGACGAGTCTCTGCTCGAATTCTGCAAAGAAGGCGCACGTCTTGTAGATGTTGGCAAACGCCCGGGACGCCCAGTGCCCCAAAACGAAATCAACGAAGTTTTGATCCGCAGCGCAATGAGCTCCCGGACGATCGTCAGGCTGAAGGGCGGCGACCCGTTCGTATTCGGTCGCGGAGGCGAGGAAGCTCTCGCTCTAATCGATGCTGGGATTTCATTTGAAGTCGTGCCCGGCGTTTCCTCGGCGGTTGCCGTGCCCGCCTATGCTGGTATTCCAGTTACGCATCGCGGGCTTTCGACTTCGTTTACGGTGGTCACCGGACATCGGCACGGAAATGCCACCGACCAGGTCGATTGGGAATCTCTTGCCAAACTTGGGGGGACAATCGTCGTGCTCATGGGTGTCGCGCACCGGTTTGAGATTGCTGAGAAGCTGATCAGCGGGGGTCTGGCGCCCAAGACGCCAGTCGCAGCTATTCGATGGGGTACGAGAGGCGACCAACTTACGATCCGAACGACCTTGGAGGACCTCGGAGGCGCTGAGATACTTTCGCCGTCGACGATCGTGATTGGCGGCGTCGCCAGCCTTGATTTGAATTGGTTTGGAAAGCGGCCATTGCTCGGCAAGAGGATCGTGATTACCCGGGCCAAGGCACAGTCGGCGGGCCTGGAGCAAAAGCTCAGGGACCTGGGCGGGCATGTTATCTCTGTGCCTGCAATCAGAATCGGACCCCCTGTCGACAATTATCAAGCTTTGGCGGAAGCCGCGGAAAATATCTCGCGCTACGACTGGATAATTTTTACCTCGGCAAATGCCGTGCCGAGATTCTTCAAATTTTTACGCGATTCACGCGATCTTGCTGGCGTCAAAGTAGCCGCAATCGGGGAAGGCACCGCCAGAGAAATTGCCAAGTTCAACATTGTCGCGGACCTGGTGCCGCCGCGCTTCGTCGCGGAGGCTCTAGTCGCGGACTTCCCTCCCGGCTCCGGACGCATCTTGCTGCCGCGCGCCGAAGTGGCGAGAGACGTGATACCTGTCGAGCTGGGCAGGACGGGTTGGCAGGTGGACGTGGTCGAGGCCTACCGAACCGAAATCCCGCCCATGGACATCGAACTTGCAGAGAAGATTGTGGCTAGCGACGCAATAACCTTCGCGTCGTCTTCTGCTGCTTCGAACTTCTTGTCAAAGTATGGCGTCGGATGTTTGCCGGCACTAGTGGTCTCAATCGGTCCGATCACAAACAAGACGTTGGAAGAGTTCGGGGTCAGGAACTCAGTCATGGCTGCTACCCACGATATGGGCGGGCTCGTAAATACGCTGGTCTCTTCGCTGAATCAATAGGGCCAAATTCGCATTTGGGTTGATTCGCATTTGGGTGGCGCTGCCTGCAAGGGGAATAGCATCCTGGCGACGAGCCGGAGAATACCCGCTGTTGCCTGCTGGGTGAGGTCGGGAATGAAATAATCTGGAATTGTGACTTTTCCAATGCATCGTCATCGCCGCCTAAGAAGAACTCCTGCTCTTCGCCGTCTCGTGTCGGAGACTAGTCTTAGCGTCGATGATCTGATCACCCCAATTTTCGTTCGTGAGGGAATTGATTCCCCAATCGAGATCCCATCTTTGCCAGGAGTGTTTCAGCACGACGTCAAATCGGCCACTGAGTTTTGCAAGCGGCTCATCGATCTCGGTATCCCAGGAGTGATTATCTTCGGCATACCTGAGAGCAAGGATGAACTCGGATCGGCTGCTTGGGATCCGGATGGAATAGCGCAAGTCGCCATTTCTGAAATCAAATCGGCGGTTGCTGACGATTTGGTTGTGATGGCCGACCTGTGTCTTGACGAGTACACCTCCAGCGGCCACTGCGGAGTTTTCAGGTCTCCAAGCGATGTTGACAACGATGCCACGCTTGAGCTGTATGCAAAAGTGGCGATTGCGCAGGCGCAGGCCGGAGTGGATCTAGTTGGGCCATCGGGGATGATGGATGGTCAGGTCGGCGTGATCCGCAATGCCCTCGATCACGATGGTTACACCGACGTGGGAATCATGGCCTACTCTGCAAAATATGCTTCAGCTTTATATGGCCCGTTCAGATATGCCGTGGACGTAACCATTGCCGACGGCGGCAACAGGAGCACTTACCAGCAGGATTTTCGCAACTCCAAGGAGTCCTTGTCGGAAATACTTGCCGATGTGGACCAAGGCGCTGACATTGTTATGGTCAAGCCGGCCATGACGTATTTGGACATCGTCTCGCTGGCAAGCCGAAACGTGACGGTCCCTGTAGCCGCATATCACGTGTCTGGGGAGTACGCAATGATAAAGGCTGCCGACGCCAACGGTTCGATAGACGGTGACGCAGTCGCGATTGAACAGCTGACAGCCATCAAGCGTGCCGGCGCGTCGATGATATTGACTTATTTCGCTCCGTTTATATCGGAACTATTGGGCTAGCTGTCGGCTGCAGGTAGCCTCCATTTATCTCGCCGACGAACAAGGAGCCGAGAACTCATGTCTGCCCATTCAGAACCGTCCTATACCAACAAGCAGCTTTTCGAGCGAGCATGCAAAGTAATACCTGGTGGCGTGAATTCTCCCGTGCGGGCCTTCAAATCGGTGGGCGGAACCCCTTTTTTTGTCGCCAAGGGGAAGGGTGCGTACCTGATCGACGAGGAGGGCAAAAGCTACATAGACTACATTCAGTCTTATGGCGCAGTGATCCTTGGTCATGCTGATGAGCGGATTACTTTAGCCATCGAGCACGCCGCGCGATTAGGTTCGACTTTTGGAGCCCCCACCTTGGGAGAAGTTGCTCTGGCAGAGTTGATCGTCGGCAGAGCCGAGGGATGCGACATGGTGCGCCTCACCTCGTCAGGAACCGAGGCGGCAATGAGCGCCGTCCGTTTGGCTAGGGCTTTCACTGGACGGGAAAAGATACTCAAGTTTGACGGCTGCTACCATGGGCATTCCGACGCCTTGCTTGTAGGAGGCGGCTCAGGTGTCGCTTCGCTCGGGATCCCGGATTCAATTGGGATTCCTCAGGGCGCAGTCTCTAACACGGTCGTTGCTCCCTATAACGAGTTGCCGCCCATAGACGATACCTATGCCGCGGTGATCGTTGAGCCTGTGGCCGCCAATATGGGCCTTGTTCCCCCGGCCCCCGGCTTTCTGGAGGGCCTTAGGAAGCTCTGCAGTGAAAATGGCGTTGTGCTGATTTTCGATGAGGTAATCACTGGATTTCGCCTCAGCGCCGGCGGAGCCTCCAGGTATTTCGGAGTTGTCCCTGACATGTGGTGTTTTGGCAAGGTCATTGGCGGCGGCATGCCAATTGGAGCCTTCGGAGGCAGACGGGACATCATGGAATTGCTGGCGCCTATTGGTCCTGTCTATCAAGCTGGCACCTTGTCCGGTAATCCCTTGGCGACTAGTGCCGGCGCAACCGTTCTTGGCCTTCTTGACGATGCAAGATACCAGGATCTTGCTCAAACCGCCGAGCGATTAGCAAATGGCCTGAAAGAGGCGATAGCCTCCGCTGGGATCGAGGTTCAAGTTCCGCGGGTGTCGACTCTTGTCGGCATATTTTTCGGTTCCGATCCCGTAGACAATTACGCAGATGCCAAGCGATCGGTGGCTCTTGGCCTTTACCCCAAGTTTTTCAAGGAAATGCTGGATTTGGGAGTTGCTCTGGCACCTGGCCCATACGAAGCCATATTCCCTGGGCTGAGCCATACCGACATTGAAGTCAG
Source organism: Actinomycetota bacterium (assembly GCA_027320695.1). GTDB lineage: Bacteria > Actinomycetota > Acidimicrobiia > Acidimicrobiales > Acidimicrobiaceae > SCQM01. The sequence goes on from DAHVKW010000008.1 coordinate 12,004, forward strand.
CCGTACTGTCGAGGCGGCCGCGGAGGCGGCGGCAAGGATTTCGAGGTTGCCGACTGACTCTCCGTATCCCGGCAAATAATAAGGTCACATATACGACCTGTGTGATAGGGGACTATTTGATAACGTTTTAATTGCGCGGTTTTTCCCAGTTGTAGAAAATTATCGGAGAAATTACCGTGAAATCACCTTTTCGTTTGGCGCCAACAGGTGTTTGAATGCTAAGAAAAGTAGTGGAAAATTATCTGGTTCGTATCCAGCGTTTGGCGGGATCATACTAAGGTGATCGGGGCGACGGTCTCGGGTTTATTATCTACGCGAGAGGATGTGAGGTTTTGATTCAGTATTTGCCAATTTTGGCTTTAATGGTATTGGCGACGCTGTTTGCAGGACTTTCAATAATTGCTTCAGTCATTATGGCTCCTCGGAAGCCAAATCCTGCTAAAAGCGCACCTTACGAATGTGGCATCATTCCAAGTCACGAACCGCCGGAACGTTTCCCGGTTCGTTTTTATCTTGTGGCAATGATTTTTGTGGTATTCGATATTGAAATAATTTTCATTTACCCGTATGCAGTCATTTCTAGATCTCTTGGGACCTTTGGAGTTGTGGAAATGTTGGTATTTGGTGCGACCATGTTTGTCGCGTTTCTCTACCTGATTTCCAACGGAGCGCTTAACTGGGGTCGTATCAAGGGAAATAGAGACGAAGATAGTCCGTTCGAGGGACGAACTACTGCATCCACCATTCGGCGGGTGAGTTCAAAGGAAAAGACCGCAGCATGAACCAAAAATCTCACGTTGGGGCGTGTCAATAAATGGGATTAGAAGATCTAAATCACAATTTCTTTACTGGCAATATTGAAAACTTGGTCAAGTGGGCCAGACGTAATTCTGTTTGGCCCGCGACTTTTGGTTTGGCCTGCTGCGCCATCGAGATGATGGCCACCGCTGCCGCAGATTTCGATATCAGCCGCTTTGGCATGGAGGTCTTCAGGGCCTCTCCGAGGCAATCCGACCTGATGATTGTTGCCGGACGTGTATCTCAAAAGATGGCTCCGGTACTTAGGCAGGTATATGACCAAATGCCGGATCCAAAGTGGGTGATCTCGATGGGAGTTTGCGCTTCAACCGGAGGAATGTTCAACAACTACGCCATCGTACAAGGGGTAGATCAGATTGTTCCTGTTGACGTTTACGCTCCAGGATGTCCTCCGGGGCCGGAAACTCTGTTGCACGCGATCCTAACTCTGCATGAAAAGATCAGAACTGGCGACATAACCAAGAGGCGCGCCCAAACTATGGCCGGTGCCCAGATACAGCTTGGTGAAGTGGAGCGGTCCAACCCGATACGTGTTCGCGGAGCCGCGAAAAAGAAGGTCTTAGGAGTATGAGCACGTCCGAAATCTTGCACGTTGAACGCGCCGGCTATCTGGCCGCCATTGAAGATCTCAAGTCTCAGGGATTTGAGATGTGCGCAGATGTCACCGCGGTTGATTATCTAACCAATATGGGCCGTCAGCTTCCAGACGGGGTTGTTCCTCAGCGTTACGAAGTTGTCGTAGTCCTTTTGTCTCTTGCTAAGAGATCGAGAATGAGAATCCGGGTTCAGGTTCCTGAGGATGATCCGACGATAGAGACTCTGTTTTTTCTCTACCCTGGGAGCGAGGCCATGGAGAGGGAAGTTTACGACCTATTCGGAATCAAGTTCGTTAACCATCCCGATCTCACCAGAATACTGATGCCTCAGGACTGGGATGGGCATCCGCTCAGGAAAGACTATTCCGTCGGTGCTGTGCCGGTTCAATTCAAGTCAGTAAACGGGGCGGGCTAGATATGGGAAAGAAAATGGACGACACAGCGAAGGCTGATGGTCTTTCTGGGAAAGAAGCTGGAAGCTTTAGTCTGATACCAGAGACCAGCGAAGGTCTGCAGGAAATGCAGCTGGAGGACCAGACTAACCCGAATGAGCTTTCTACGGAGTTTGGCTCGACCCTGAGACTGCCGGAGGGGATTGACGTGAATCCCGCCGACATCGATATTGAATTTGCCGATGAGAAGATGATCATCAACATGGGACCTCAGCACCCTTCGACACATGGGGTTTTGCGTTTGATGATGGAACTGGACGGGGAGGTCATACTTCGGACCAAGCCAGTGGTTGGTTATCTGCATACCGGCATGGAAAAGACGGGCGAAAACCTCACGTACCTCCAGGGACCGACCAATGTGACTCGGATGGATTACCTGTCGCCGCTACACAACGAGCTGGTTTTCTCCCTGGCAACTGAAAAGCTGCTTGGTTTGGAGCTGCCCGAAAGAGCCACCTGGATTCGCATGCTGATGACCGAGCTAAACCGATGCACTTCACATCTCATGTGGATGGCGACCAACGGCATGGATCTCGGGTCTACATCGATGATGCTGTACGGTTTCAGAGAACGTGAGATGATCCTGGCCTTCTTCGAGAAGGTAACCGGCCTGCGGATGAACCACAACTATATCCGCCCCGGAGGCGTGGCGGCTGACCTGCCCGATGGGTGGGAAGACGATGTGATGTCGATTCTCGAGACTATTCCAGGCCGTCTTGACGAGTATGACGAGCTGCTTACGGGCCAGCCAATATTCAGGGAGAGAGTAGACAACGTGGGGATACTCACTGCCGAGCAGGCAGTAGCGTTGTCCGCCACGGGGCCGATTCTTCGTTCAACCGGAGTTGCCTGGGACCTTCGAAGAGACATGCCGTATCTCAACTACGATCAGGTCGAGTTTGATGTAATCGTGGGCTCGGTTGGCGACTGTTTCGACAGGTATTCGGTGAGGCTGAACGAGATCAGGGAGTCCCTGCGCATCATTGCGCAAGTCGTCGAGAAGATGCCTTCCGGAGATTACAGAATTCAGGACAAGAAGGTGACCCCTCCGCCACGGATTCGAATCGATGAGTCAATGGAGGCACTGATACACCACTTCAAGCTCTTCACCCACGGATTCAAAATTCCTGAGGGCGAGGTCTATGTCGCCGTTGAGTCGCCAAGGGGTGAGCTGGGCTGTTACCTAGTGTCCGACGGTTCAAACCGGCCATACAGGATGCATATTCGTGGGCCGTCATTCGTCAATTTGCAAACACTTCCCGCCATGCTTCGCGGCGGCATCATCGCCGACGCGATAGCCGCTATTTCCTCAGTTGATCCGGTTATGGGAGAGGTTGATCGCTAACAATGTCTTTTTTTAGCTCAGAGAATTTGGAAAAAGCTCAGGTCCTAATCGGTTTATATCCGGAAAAACGCTCAGCGCTCATACCGCTTTGCCACCTGGCCCAAGGCCAACACGGACATTTATCCAATGAGGCTATGGAACAGATTGCTGAACTGCTGGATATCCAGCCGGCAGAGGTTTTGGGCACAGCCTCCTTTTATGACATGCTCCATACCGAGGAAGTAGGCAAGTACCTGGTTGGCGTGTGCACTAATGTCGCCTGCATGCTTGGCGGCGGAATCGAGCTGCTGGAACACGCAAGCGATGTGCTGGGTGTGCCTATCGGCGGAACTACGGAAGATGGAATGTTCACCTTGGAGGAGGTGGAGTGTGTAGCCCACTGCGATAAGGCTCCATGCGCTCAGGTGAATTACCGCTATTTTGGTCCTTTGGCCAACGGAGACTTTGATCAGTTGGTTGATGATCTCAGGAATGACCGGCTGTCAGAATCCGTGCCACCACATGGCGTTCTTTCGCAGGTGTTCAGAGACGCCCCGGCAATGGTTCCGCTGGAAATCATCCACCGGGAGCGCAGAGCTATGGATGACGAGAAGAAGGCAAGGCTGGCTGCCCTCAATAAGGATGCGGGGGGCAATCAATGAGTACGAAGATCGTGACGGCGCGAGTCGGAGTCCCCGAATCGTTTCTGCTCTCCACCTATCTCGGGCATGGCGGGTACTCGGCGCTCAGGAAGGCGCTTTCGATGACTCCCGAGGATGTTCATGCTGAGGTTATGGCTTCAGGCATGCTTGGGCGAGGCGGCGCAGGCTTTGAAGCCGGGAGAAAGTGGTCGATGCTCAAGCAGGACCCAATCAGGTACCTGGTTGTAAATGGCGACGAATCTGAGCCCTCAACCTTCAAGGATCATCTGCTGGTGGAGAATGATCCGCATCAGCTGATTGAAGGAACGTTAATAACTGCCTACGCTATCGGAGCTACCCGAGCATTCATCTACTTGAGAGGTGAGTTTGCCCTCGGGTTGGAAAGGGTCCAGACCGCGATAAACGAGGCATATGCCTATGGTGCGATAGGCGCGAATATCTTTGGCTCCGGATTTTCTATTGATCTGGTTCTTCAACCTGGCGCGGGAGCTTATATTTGCGGTGAAGAGACGGCGCTGATCGAATCTTTAGAAGGAAAGCGCGGGTTTCCAAGGATTAAGCCTCCCTATTTCCCGGCCGTTATTGGTCTCTATGGAGCACCGACGATTGTAAACAACGTAGAAACGATGTCCAACGTTCCCTGGATTATAACAAACGGGGGCAAGGCGTTTGCGGCGCTCGGCAAGGGCCGCTCCACTGGTACGCGGCTCTTCGCACTATCTGGCGATGTCGTGAAGCCAGGAAATTATGAGTTGGAGATGACGTCGAAGACATTCAGGGAGCTGATCTACGACCCCGATCTTGGCGGCGGGCTAAGAGACGGCCGCAGCGTAAAGGCGGTCATTCCGGGAGGCGTGTCAGCCCCGTGGATCGGCCCAGATAATTTGGATCTGCCCCTCGGCCAAGATGAGGTCGCTCAGGCGGGCTCCATGCTGGGATCCGGGTCGATCATTGTGCTAGATGACCACTCCTGTGCGGTAAGGGCTGTCTGGCGTATAACCAAGTTCTTCTCCAGAGAATCCTGCGGCCAGTGTACGCCTTGTCGTGAAGGTTCAGGCTGGATTGAAAAGATCATGCATCGGATCGAATTGGGATCCGGTACCGAAAGCGATTTGGACTTGCTCCTGGACGTGTGTGACAATATCGCGCCAGGACTTACTTGGCCTCCGCAGCAGACGACGATTTGTGTGCTGGGCCCTTCAATCCCATCATCTGTGGTCAGCGGAATAAAGATGTTCAGGGATGAGTTCATGGTCCACATTAAGGAAGAAGGGTGTCCCTTTGTCCACTGATGTTTCTCAGAATTTAGTAACGATCTCTATTGACGGCAAGGAGATTCAGGCCGGCAAAGGGGAGCTGTTAATTGCGGCGGCTGAGAAGGCAGGGGTATTTATTCCTCGTTTCTGCTATCACAACCGTCTTCCCCAGGTTGGAATGTGCCGCATGTGTCTGGTCGAAGTAAATGGACCTAGGGGTTTCAGCCTTCAACCGGCTTGCTACCTTCCGGTATCAGATGGCATGGAAGTGGTCACAGAATCGGAAAAGGTGAAGAAGGCCCAAGACGGAGTTCTTGAATACCTGCTCATTAACCATCCTCTGGACTGTCCGGTTTGCGACAAGGGTGGTGAATGTCCGCTTCAGGATCAGACCATGGCTTACGGGCCGGGCGAAAGCCGGTTTGTCGAAGAGAAGCGTCACTGGGAGAAGCCGATCCCGATCTCAGATCTGGTCCTGCTTGATCGTGAGCGCTGCATCCAATGCGACAGGTGCACTCGGTTTGCCGATGTGGTTGCTGGTGACGCGTTAATCGAATTCGTTGGCAGGGGAGACCACACTGAAATAAACGTTTTCCCGGACAGGCCTTTCTCCTCCTACTTCTCGGGCAACACTGTTCAGATATGTCCGGTTGGGGCATTGACTGCGGTTCCATACCGCTTCAAAGCGAGGCCCTGGGACCTGTCGCAGGTTGAATCAAGCTGTACCACCTGTTCGATGGGCTGCCGCATCATGGTTCAGTCATCGCAAAATGAACTCACGAGGTACCTTGGGCTGGACGCTGACTCGATCAACCATGGATGGCTCTGCGATAAAGGCAGATTTGGCCATGAGGCAATCAACTCTTCCGACAGGATCACTGCGCCGTTGGTCCGCAAGGGAGACAGTTTTGTCGAAACTACCTGGGCCAGCGCACTTGAGCTAATCTCATCCAAAGTTTCAAGCGCACAGGCGGCTGGTGACCCGAACCGGATCGGCTTTATCCTTGGATCGAGGCTGACCAATGAAGATATCTACGCCTGGGTAAAACTGGCCAAAGGGGTTGTTGGCACTGATTCCGTGGATTCGCAATTAGGTGACGGCCTTAAGGGCGAGGTAATTGCCTCGCTGCGCAGAGCAACAATTAATGAAGCCGTCTCCGCCAAAGCAATCCTTGCATTTACCGGCGATATCAAAGAAGAGGTACCGGTACTGTTCCTGCGCTTGAGGGAGGCAGTCAAGTCGGGCTGGACCAAGATAGCCACAATTGGAACTCACGGAAGTTCGTTGGACAAGCTGAGCGAAGTTACGGCATCGGTTTCTGCAGGCCAACTACAGCTTTTGGCTAAAGAATTGATGAAGGAATCCTCGAAGTTCCCGGAGCTTACCAAGCTTTTCACGAATCAGGGAGTGGGAGCCGACGGCGAAGGCCTTGTAGTCCTTTTAGGGCGCGAGAATTTAGCTTGGGATCAGTCAGTAGTTGAGGCCTTCGCGCTCGAGCTGTCCAGGGCACTTCCGAGAGCTAAGTTCCTGCTTACTCTTCACAATGCGAATTTTGCCGGCAGCGTAGATCTAGGGGCAGTTCCAAACATGTTGCCTGGCCGATTGCCGCTGGGGAGTGCGTCGCAGGCAACTCGGCAAAAGTGGGCTGGCCTGCCAGACCGGGCGGGTCGAGGGGTCAAGGAAATGCTCGTGGCAGCCCTCCAGGGTGAACTCGATGTTCTCTTTCTGGTTGGATCCGACCCAAGAGAAGATTATGTCGATTCTGCGCTTGCGAACTCTGCTCTGGACCAGGTCGGATTTGTTGTAAGCGTGGATACTTTCCTCAGCCAGTCGAGCGCCAAGGCGGATCTTGTATTGCCAGCTTCCAGCTTCGCTGAAAAGTCGGGCACTACGACAAATCTTGAGGGAAGAGTCTTGACGCTGAATCAAAAAGTCGCACCGAAAGGGCTCTGTCGGCCGGACTGGGCAATTGCCAGCGAGATTGCCCTTGAGTTGGGCGATGATCTTGGCTTTGACAGCGCTGCCGGGGTTCTCGATGAAATAGCTGAAGTGTCCCCTCTGCACTGGGGACTTTCATGGAACCGCCTGGTCAAATCTTCCGCTATTGAAGGCATGATGATTCCGATCTCGGCGACTTCTTTATCGATCAGGCCCAAAGCGATGCTCGACGAGATATCGACTCCGGGCATCGCCTCCGTTTGGGACCAGGGCTTGCCATCCTCCAAGACGGCCTACGTCGAAAATGGATCCACTTCCGCGGACGATAAGCCTGCAGGTGAACCTTCCAGTCAAACTGTTGCAGGACCCTTGGAGCCGATATGGCGGTTGGCTCCGGTGCAACCGCTTGGGTTCATGAATCTGGCATACTCGCGCAAGCTTTATTCCCAGGGTGAGCATCTCAGGAACAGCGCGCATCTTGTTCACCTTGTGGTGGAGGCAAAATGCCAGGTCTCGAGCAAGACTGCGGAGAAGCTTGGCGTGTCTTCCGGTGGTTCCGTTCTGATTACTGATAAGGCGGGCGGCGAAGGTCAGTTTGAGCTGGAAGTTGATGATTCCGTACCAAATGATACTGTCGAGCTGGTTCGCGGGTCGTTTTCGATTTCAGGATTTTCTCCGGTTCGCAGCGATGAAACAGTTAACTACGTCAAGGTGGAGCGTGCATAATGGGATCTGATCCTCTTTTTTCCCACGGCATTACACTCGCCGTCTTTCTGATAGTCATCGTCAAGGTGATAGTCGCGTTTGCGGTTCTCTTGGTGAGCGTGCTACTGATGATCTGGTTTGAGCGCAAGCTCATATCAGACATGCAGAACAGAATCGGACCTAACAGGGCGGGACCGTTTGGGATACTTCAGACACTGGCGGATGGGACGAAGCTTTTCTTCAAAGAGGATTTGATACCGGATTCTGCCGACAGGACGGTCTTCAAACTCGCGCCATTTCTTTCCGTGGTACCAGCGTTTCTCGTGTTCAGCATCGTGCCGATTGGTGGCATGGTGCATATCTTCGGTCATACCACCGAGCTGCAGGTAGCGGATCCTCCAATGGGAATTCTGTTCATGCTGGTGATGTCCTCGATTTCCGTCTATGGAGTTACTCTTGCCGGTTGGAGTTCGGGTTCAAAGTACCCTTTGCTCGGAAGCGTGCGCGCCACGGCACAGATGATCTCGTATGAGGCAGCGATGGGTTTAGCCATCGCGTCGGTGGTGCTGATTACGGGATCGTTGTCCACGCGAGACATTGTCACTTCCCAGGTCGGTACTTTTTTGGGATTCATACCTAAATGGAACCTTATTCGTCTGGGGATCGTACCATTTCTGGTCTTCCTTGTTGCGATCACCGCCGAGATGAATCGGCCTCCATTCGACCTCGCGGAGGCGGAATCGGAATTGGTGGGTGGATTTCACACAGAGTATTCCTCCCTGCGGTTCGCCTTGTTCTATTTGGCGGAATTCATGAATACCGTGACCATGTCCGCAATCATCGTCACGCTGTTTTTCGGCGGTGCCTCTGGACCGGTTCTTTTCGGTCCAAGCTGGATTTGGCCGATTCTTTGGTTCTTGATCAAGACTGGCGCGTTTCTCTTCTTCTACGTTTGGGTCAGAGCTGCGCTTCCACGGTTGCGATACGACCAGCTGATGACGCTCGGCTGGAAAATATTGATTCCCGTAGCGCTGGCGTGGTTCTTGATCATTGCTGCGATGCAAGTCAGCAGTTATTTGGGATTTGGAGTTTTCATCCTAGTTTTGATCTCGGGTGGGCTTCTGTCGCGGGCTAGTGGAGTGGGAGATCTTAGCGATCCGTTCCGCCTTGGCCGAAGTCGTTCAGCGGGAACGAAGGGGGTGGAGTAGTTGGCTGTTTTTGATGGCCTAAAAGGTTTCAAAGTTACGTTTGGCCAAATGGTTCAGCCTAGGGTCACCAAGCAATATCCTGAGGAAAAGCGAAAGAAGCCGGGTCGTTTTCATGGCCGCCACGTGCTCAATAGGTACGAGGACGGTAGCGAAAAGTGCATCGGCTGCGAGCTGTGCGCAGGCGTATGTCCTGCTGGTTGCATTTACGTGCGAGGCAAGGACAATCCTCCTGACGCGCCGGTTTCACCCGGAGAGCGCTATGGCTACGTATATGAGATAAATTTCCTTCGCTGCATACACTGCGACCTTTGCGTAGAAGCCTGTCCTACGGAGGCGATCACAGAGTCAAAGATCCTAGAGTTCTCGTTCACCTCGCGCCGGGAGGCAATCTATACCAAAAAGGAGCTCGTCGTGAACAACGATGGGACGCCGAAACGGCTTCCTTGGGAGGATTGGAGGGTCGGGGACGACGAACTCACATCCGGGTGGATGCGGGCTACCTCTCCGGGCGGAGCCAAGGACTATGAGGGTTTAGTGCATTGGTCTGGCGAGCTTGGCCAGGGTGTCCGCAAGCCGGAGGCCGGTCAATCAGGCCTAAAGGATGAAGATGCCAGTCCAAGATACATGATCCGACAGGTGGAATCAGATCGTATCTCCAAGCGTCATGGAGGAAGGGTCAGATGATCGATCTTCTAGCTGTGCAGACCTCCATGCCGGATTTGATCACATTTCTGATCGCAGGGTGCGCGGTGATCCTTGGCGCTCTGGGAGTCATCCTCATGAAGAACCCGGTGCATTCCGCTTTGTCGATGGTCATGACCTTGTTTGCCGTTGCGGTTCTATTCATTGAGCAGGATGCTCAATTTCTTGCGGCCGTCCAGGTGATCGTCTATGCGGGGGCGATCGTGGTCCTCTTCCTGTTCGTAATCATGCTCCTCGGAGTGGACAAGCAGGAGAATCTGGCCAAGGACCAGCTTCGCGGTCAGAGGCCTCTTGCCTTTTTGGCAGTCTTGGTAATTTTTGTCGAAATACTGGCGCTCTCCAACGGCAACTGGACTTCGGGCGCCAAGGCGACCGTGCTTTCGACAAGTTCGCCGGGCTCGAACATTGTGCAGCTGGCTCAGTCGATCTTCACCACCTATCTGCTCCCGTTCGAAGCCACTTCTGTACTTTTGATCATCGCAGTGGTTGGTGCCGTGGTCCTTGTTAGACGATCCGATTTGAAGCCGGGCCGGGACCCAGGAGAGGCAATTGATCTCGATAGTGAAAGTGGGATTAAATGACGGTACCTGGAAGCTGGTACTTGGTCCTGTCGGCGCTGCTGTTTTCCCTAGGGGCCTTGGGGTTCTTCACTCGTAAAAATATTCTCATCATGTTCATGAGTCTGGAACTGATGCTGAACGCGGTCAATTTGACTTTCGTAACATTCTCTCGAATGCTAGGTGACATCGGGGGGCAAACGCTGGTCTTTTTTGTCCTGGTAGTAGCAGCCGCTGAAGTTGTTGTTGGTCTTGGAATCATCGTGGCCATATTCAGGCGCAGAAGCTCTGCTACCGCAGACGATCTCTCTATATTTAGGGGCTGAGGTTGAATAGCACGGTAGTTTTCACGATGATGTTGTTGCCCTTGGCGGGGTTCCTGGTAAATTTGGTCTTCGGCAACAGACTCAAACGCCCGCTTGCTGGGGTCATAGCCAGCTTGTTTGTCATCGCGTCGTTTGCGTTGGCAATAGTTACCTGGCTGGAACTTTTATCAAAGCCGGCCAGCCAGCGAGTATTCGATTTCACTCTGTTCAACTGGATCTCCTCCGGCAGTCTGCATCTAAATGTCGGGGCCTACATAGATCCTTTATCCGTGACGATGATTCTCTTTGTTACCGGAGTCTCTGCGGCGATCCACATCTATTCCATCGGGTATATGGCTCATGACGAGCGCTTTAGTCAGTTTTTTGTGTACCTCAACCTATTTGTCTTTGCGATGTCGGTGCTGGTGCTTTCTGACAACTTCGTGTTTACCTTCCTTGGATGGGAGGGAGTTGGTGCCACTTCCTACTGGTTGATCGCCTTTTGGTTTGAGAGGCCGACAGCAGCTGCGGCAGGCAAAAAGGCCTTCATAGTGAATAGAATGGGTGACTTCGGCTATCTCATTGCCGTGTTTCTCTTGTTTGGCTACGTTGGTTCATTGTCCTACGCGAAGGTATTCGGTTCCCTTGGCAGTATTGGTCATGGCGCGCTGACTGCAATCGCACTGCTATTTTTTCTCGGCGCGGTTGGGAAATCGGCTCAGCTTCCACTTTTTGTTTGGCTTGTTGATGCCATGGAAGGCCCGACGCCGGTGTCCGCTCTAATCCACGCCGCAACCATGGTTACCGCAGGCGTTTATCTGATGGCTCGAATTTCGCCAATTCTGCATCTGACCGCCGGAGTCGGGACGTTCATTGCCTTTGTGGGCGTGATCACAGCATTTGTTGCCGCCATGGCCGCCACGTCACAGACTGACATCAAGAAGGTATTGGCGTATTCGACGGTTTCCCAGCTGGGTTACATGTTCCTTGGCATCGGTACCGGGCAGTATGTGGCTGCCATCTTTTTGATGGTCACCCACGCATTCTACAAAGCCCTCCTCTTCCTGGGAGCCGGCTCCGTCATCCACGGATTGCATGACGAGCAGAACATCAAGAAGATGGGTGCGCTGCGGAAATTGATGCCGATAACTTCCGTTACCTTTATTGTGGCATGGCTGTCGATAGCTGGATTTCCGCCTTTTTCAGGATTCTGGTCCAAAGGAGACGTTCTGGCTGGAGCGTACCAGAAGTCGGTGGTGCTGTGGTTGATTGGCGCGCTCACCGCAATCTTGACGGCCTACTACATGGGTCGCGAAGTTTACCTTGTGTTTTTTGGAAAGCAGCGATTTGAGAAATCGAACCATGTTCACGAGTCGCCAAAAGTTATGACGATACCACTGCTGATACTCGCAGTGCTATCGATATTCGGCGGCGTCCTTAATCTGCCGATTAGCGACAAGTTCAGATTCCTGGAGAACTGGCTGACGCCAGTGTTCGGTGGCGCACTAGCGCCGTCCACGCTTTCAAGTTCCCTGAGGCTGGCGCTCGGTGCCGCAGATGGCGTATTCGCACTCGTTGGTATTGGCCTTGCCACTTCGCTATGGATAAGGAGCTCGTCGCGGCCTGCAATCGAGCCCTCGCTTCTAGCCAACGGGTGGGGTATTGACCGTTTTTACGATCGTGTTATCGCGAGATCGTCGACACGGCTATCCGCGGAGGTAACCGACGTCATCGAAGTGAAGGTTATAGATGGCGCGACGATGTCGATTGCCGGACTGGTTGGGTTTGTCGGCAAGTATGCTCGCAAGGTTCAGAGCGGCTATATCCGGAACTATGCCCTTTACATCAGCGTCGGCGTACTTTTGATCCTTGGGTACTTCGTGACAAGGGCGGGTGCGTAAATGAAGACTGGGTTCGTGAAAGGGTTTGTTTTGAGGAAGGCACTGATTTGAGCACGCTACTGAACCTTCTTATATTTGTCCCTCTCGCTGGTGCGGTTATCGCGGCGATCGTCGGGTCCAAGAAGACGGCTATGACTGTCGCCAAAGTTGTGGCGCTACTAGATTTCGTCTTGGCGGCAATCGTCCTGGTACAGTTCAATACCAGCTCCACGGGGTTCCAGGGGGTGTCAAGTGTTTCTTGGATTCCAGCTTTTGGAATTTCCTGGAAACTCGGTATCGACGGCATCTCTCTTTTTCTGGTGTTATTGACTGCCGTGCTCTTTCCAATAGCCTTGTACGCTTCGAAGGAGACGAAGTCGGTAGGGTCGTACGCGGCATGGATGCTTATGTTGGAGGCGTCGCTAATCGGCAGCTTCCTTTCTCTGGATCTGTTCAGCTTCTTCCTTCTCTTCGAGCTGACGCTGATTCCTTCATATTTCCTCATCGCAAGGTGGGGATATGCCCGATCCGGTTTCGCTGCGGTCAAGTTTTTCGTCTATACATTTTTTGGGTCGGCCTTCCTGCTGGTCGGCATCCTGGCTTTGGTTTTCATTCATCAGGCCCAGACTGGCACCACGACATTTGATTTAGTGACCTTGGCTCACTCAACTCATCTTTCCGACACCGCGCAAGAGTGGCTGCTAATCGCCTTCACGGTCGCTTTCGCCATAAAGGCGCCGCTCTTCCCGTTACACACCTGGTCACCAGATACCTACGGTGAATCTCCGCTGGGTCCGGTTGTAATTATCGCTTCGGTGATGGCAAAGCTTGGAATCTACGGCATGATTCGTTTCGATCTCGAGCTGTTTCCACGCGCCTCACATATTCTGGCGCCGCTGCTGCTAACTCTTGGAGTTGCCGGCATAATCTATGGCGCTGTTGTGGCTGCCTCATCCTCCCATATGCGGCGGTTCGTGGCGTTTTCCTCTTTGTCCCACGTTGGGTTCATCGTTCTTGGCCTCTTTGCGCTGACACCGCAGGGATTGACGGGCGCAGTTGTGCAGATGTTCAATCATGGTATCTACACCGCAGCACTGCTGCTGGTAATTGGATTTATCTATGAGCGGCGCGCGAGAATGGGATTCGATGGCTTAGGCGGTATTCAAAAATCGGCGCCGATAATGGCGGGAGTCGCAACGGTGATTGTCATGGCTACGGTCGGCCTGCCTGGCCTGAGCGGGTTTGTCGGAGAATTCCTGATTCTTCTTGGCGCATTTCTTTCCCATAGATGGTGGGCGGTTGTCGGAACCACCGGTGTGGTGCTGAGTGCGATATATATGTTGTGGGCATATCAGAGGATATTTCATGGCAAGCCGTCGGAGGCCATAACGAAGGAGGGCTTCAAAGACATAACGAAGGCCGAACTAGCTTTGGTTCTTCCGCTCATTGCACTGATAGTCTTCCTTGGGGTCTACCCCAAGCCGATGTTGGATCGGGTGGATCCAACTGTAAATGCTCTCGTTACCCAGGTGGCACACGCCCCAAGCTATCCTTCTTCTGCCAACTACAGCGCACAGTCAAAGGGTTAGGTCGATGTCATTTCTAATTGCTCAAGTAGCATCCTCTGCACCAATCAAGTTGCCGTCGGTCGAATACTCCGCAATTGCGCCAGAGTTGATCATGATCGTCGGCGCCATTGTTGTGATGCTGATCAGTTCGCTAGTTGCCAAGCACGTGTCGAAGGCCACCTCAATTGCTGTTGGTGCGCTGGTGGCAATCGCCAGTCTGGCCGACTCAATTTATTTGGGTTTTCAGTCAGGTGCCAGCGGGGCTAACAAGGCGGTCCTTTCCGGTGCCGTTGCGCTGGACAAATTCGCAGTTTTCTTCTACGCGCTGTTCTCCATAGTCGCACTACTGACTGTGCTGCTCGGACGGCAGCTGATGAATCTGGACCGGGGCCGCGTTCCGGATTTCGTTACGCTTGTATTGCTCTCCACATCCGGGGCCATGCTCATGGCGTCGGCCTTGGATCTGATAGTTCTCTTCGTGGGGCTCGAGATTTTGTCTATCGCGCTATATGTGCTGGTCGCCATCGAATCGAATAGCTCTAGAGGCCACGAGTCATCAGTAAAGTACTTCATGCTTGGCGGGTTCTCATCGGCGGTATTCCTTTACGGCGTCGCGCTGGTCTATGGCGCAACCGGATCCACGAACCTCGGGCAGGTTCTGACTTTCCTGGCTAATAATCTTCTCAAGTCAAACGGCGTGTTGCTAGCGGGAATTGGGATGATTCTTGTTGGGCTTGGGTTCAAGATATCGGCCGTCCCATTTCATTTCTGGGCGCCAGACGTTTATCAGGGTGCTCCCAGCCCAGTGACTGGATTTATGGCCGCAACAGCCAAAGCTGCTGGATTTGCAGCCTTGCTCCGGGTCTTCTACTCGGGATTCATCACCTATCAGTCCTACTGGGCGCCTGTAGTCGGTGCGCTCGCCGTGCTCACGCTTCTTCTTGGAGCTGTTCTGGCGGTTCTTCAAAGAGATATCAAGAGGACCCTCGCTTATTCCTCCATAAATCAGGCAGGCTTCATTCTGCTTGGGCTTTACGCCGTGTCGGCTAGAGGGGTTGGCGCTTCTCTGTACTTCCTGATCACTTACTCGGTGGTGATCGTGGGCGCATTTGCTACGGTTGGCGCAATGGAGAAGCTGCTGGGGAAGCAGGGCTTGGAGCTTGAAGATCTGCGGGGGCTTTCGAAGAAGTCGCCATTCCTGGCCTTTTCATTCGTTGCTCTGATTCTTGCCCAGGCGGGCGCGCCATTTACTACGGGATTCCTTTCCAAGTTCAACGTTGTGCTTGCAACCGTGGATGCGCGCCACTATCCCGTTGCGCTTGTCGCCATGATTTCGGCCGCCATAGCAGTGTTTTTCTACTTGCGAATGGCGCTTTTGCCGTTCCGCGCGGCAAGCGGCGAATCTGAGACCATACTACCGGCAGCTGCCGGCTTGGAAGAAAATCAACAATCTGGAAATTCAGCTGTTCTGGTCAAAGAGGATGTAATCGTAGCGGTCAAGACCAAAATCGATAGCGTAACTGTGGTCATCGGCATTGCTGTGGCGGTAACGATAGGTCTTGGAATCTGGGCAGGTCCGCTTGTCGATCTGGCAAATAGGGCAGTGCTGTTTTTCTAGGCCCTAGCTCGACTTCAGGGGTTCGACGGAGAATCGGCAGGGTTTAGAAAACGCCCAATTATTGGCAGCTCCCACAAAGCTTCAGCCCTGGCGATTGCCAGCAGAATGGCCGGGGCGTGCTCGGCGTTATCGTAGATCACGTATCTAGGATGCCAGTGGGGATCGAACTTGGAATTGAAGCGCCACAGGCTTTCGATTTGCATAGAATCGCCCATGCGCTTGAGAAACCATTTTTCTACCCGCTGGGTCACTGAGCCCATCTCTCCAGAGAGAACGGCGCGCATGGTTGCAAAGTTGAGACTTAGGTGTTCGTAGCCATTGCTTGCCAGGTGGTCGATCGTTGACACGATCATGAAGTCCATAAGCCCGTTCGGATGCGCCCCGAGGTCCCGCCTCATGAGATCAAGGGAGTAGCCGTTGATTCCAGGCGCAGGCACCCATTGGCAGAAACCTACGACGCTTCCGCCGCTATCCTTGCACACGGTTAGTAGCAGATGCTTGTCAGATGGGTCGAAGACTCTTCCCAAAGTCATCGAGAAGCCCCTTTCCGCCTCTCCTTTTCTGCTCTGGCTCATGACGGACATCAGAGCGGCCTTTAGCTGAGGATCTAATCTGGAAGGGTCATGGAACTCGATGGTGTATCCGTATTTTCGGATTCTCCCCACTGCTTGGCGAAGTCCTTTGTTCTTTTTGCCTTCCAGTTGGGTTTCGTTTACAGCGACAATGGCTTCGTCGCCGACGTAGACAGAATGCATTCCCGTGGCTTGGTAGTTATCGAGCCAGGCCTCATCCGCGCCAAGCACGCCGACTATCCACCCCTTGGCGTTGGCGAAGGTGAGGAACTCTTTCCATGCTTGAACCTTCGTGGTGTCTGGTCCTACGGGATCAGGGGAAACAAGCGCCACGGATCCGTAGTTGGCATATGCCACGAGGCAGCCATGGGCAAAGAAGTAGCGTTTGTCGTCCCTCAGCGCGAAATAATCGAGGGTACCGTTCGAATATCTTCCCACGATGGCTCGGGCCCTTTCGCGCTCAGACCTGGCGCCAAATCTCACGGAAAGTCCCACCGATCTGTCGACGACAGGACGAAACGCCAGGAATAGCGCGATTGTCACGAGACACAGTCCGCTCAGTGCCAATGCCGGGGCGGCGAACTGGTCGATAGTTCCCGGCAAGAAGTGCGAGGAGAAACCCGCCATTCTTTCGCTAACTGCGATGAAGGTATACCAGTATGAGAAGCCGTGGTTGTGTTTTATCAGCGTTATGTAGCCAAAGACGATGCTTGTGCTAAAGATGATGATTGCGGCCGCCCCCAGGACTAAAGCCCGAACGCCCCGCCTCAGCGAGGGGCGGTCGGAAGGCGCTTTGAAGCTGTTCCTCTTGCTTATGAGGTACAGGGTGAGGATTAGCAAGGCGAGGGCCTCTTCAAAGTCGCCTCCCTTGACCAGGTTCAAGCTGGCGGCGCCGATGGACAGCACCAGCGCAAAGGTCCACGCCTGTCTCTGGCCTCTGCGCACTCCGCCTGCCAGGAACATAAGGCCTATTGAAGCCATCGCCACCAAAGCGCTGGCCGTCGTCGAGATGGTTACGGGAAGAAACTCCTGAATGACATGCAGCCTTGATCGTATTGGAGGAGTCAGCGCCGATGCGAGGTCCAGCGCGCCGACAATGAAAATGGCGGCAGATGCAATCCTTCTGGAACGTACTTGCTTTACCACTGGAAGCTGATCTTCCCGGTAGTCGCTTCCATCCGGGAATGAGGCAAGCTGTCCGGATCGAAATGCCTTGTCTTTTCTCTTGCTGATAAGGAGCTGCTCGACTAGAGAATCCGCTTTGGCAAAACTGGTGCTGCTCAGGAGCCGCGCATGAAGCGCTGCACCGACATCGATCTCGATCCAGGTGACCTGATTTCTGGGCCTGAATATTGCCGGAAGTCCAAATGCCGCGGGAGCTTCCACGTAGATTCGAGACACCGATCCAGTACAGGCGAAAAAGCCATCACCGACTCTAGACAGCTCGGGCGTAAGAAAATGACCCGCTATGAGGCCGGCATAACCGTCTTCAATCGCTTTGGCCGCACCCAGCCGTGCGTTTACGTTGATGTCGGAAGTCTTTATGTTTTCAGATTCTTCGCTTACGAACCGGGAATAGGAGATGCGAAGCAGTATGAGAATGGCGATCAGTAGAACCGCGGAATCAATTATTGTTGCCGCGCCGATATAGGCTAATCGCGAACCAAGGCTTACTGCATGGTATTTCAACCGGTTTATAACGGGAAGAGAAATCACAATCGGGATCTTTACCAGAAATGAGAGCACCAGCGGCAGCAGGATCCAAGGAGCGACTCGAACGGCTTTTTGATAGGTAATCCTTGAAATAACGAATCTCACCGACGCGATGGGGTCTCTTAGACGCTCGACACCTTGGAGCCATTTAGATTTCTTGTTTGACTGGTACCTTGGCCAGAAATCAGCCAGCAAGTGTTGTGCCCAGGGCGTTTCAACTGGCGAATATGGATCCTTTGCGCTGGTTATAGGATCGAACTCTCTCCCAGCGGTTACCCGGACTTTTTCGAATCCGCCGATGGTTTCTATCTGGAGATCAATTTCCAGCGCTAGTTCAAACGGGAAGATTCGGCGTAAATTTGCCGCTGCCGCCGTATCGTAGGCGAGTCTTGAGTCTCTGAAGCCCGGAAGAACGAATATTTGCACGCTTGCCCGGTTGATAAGCGACTCGAAGGCCTGGAACAATGGCGAATCGGGAACTGTGCTCGAATCGTCCGAATGGGTCAGAAAATCAAGGAGATTTCCTGCGATAATAACTGTCCCAGGTCCGTCCCAGCGGTTTAAGGCGGCAATGAACCGTTCAAGGCAATATTGATCAGAGGTGGAGCTTGAGCCTTCGACTGACGGCTTGATGAAGAAGTCCGATGCAATCAGGACCTTTTCGCCAATGCCGACCTCGACCGTACGAATCGCGGGACAATGGATCGAGACTGCATTTGAATCCGGGGCCGAATGGTTGTCAAGATGGTCAGGGTTTGTTGGGAAATCACTCATTTATCTCTGCATTCTTAGCAACCATAAGCCAGATGCATAATGCTATAGCAATTTTAGCTCCGCAAAACGCGGGTAGAATTGCAGTATGTTTGTCAGCAAGTCGGTTCCGGCCCACTGGATATTTCCACAAGATAGTACCAAAAACTTCGCAAGCCTAACCGGTCCTGCCGTCTTGTGTGATCTCGATGGCGTGCTTTCAGACGCCGCCTGGCGGCAGCATTTCATCGAGAAGGGCAAGTATAAAGACTGGGACAGCTTCTTTCAGAACTGCGGAGATGATCCGTTTCTCGACGAAGTCGCCACGGTGCTTTCACTGCTCGACAAAGATCTCGCGGTGATTCTGCTCACCGGAAGGCCCTCCTCGGTAAAGCGGCAGACCGTATCTTGGCTGAGAAACAACTCGCTTCGCTGGGACGTATTGATAATGCGGGACTTTGGCGACTATTCAGCTGCCACAGAGTTCAAGTCCGAGAGCGTTGATGAAATACGCCGTCATGGGGTCGAGCCGGTGTTGGCATTCGAAGACGATAAGCGCAACGTAGAAATGTTCAAGGCCAAGGGAATCCCTTGCGTTTACATTCACTCCGGCTATTACGACAGGATCAATCCCTAAAGTTATTGAACTGCAAGGGGATCCCGAAGTCTTCTTCTTTGAGCTTGGCGATTACCAGTTGAAGGTCATCCCTTTTCTTGCCGGAGACTCGTAGTGAGTCACCCTGAGTTGAACTGCTGACCCCTTTTAGTCCTGAATCCTTTATAAATTTATTTATTTGCTTGGCCCGGTCCGAGGATATTCCAGCGACGATCTTGATGACGCGCCGAGCTGATCCGCGCGAGCCTTCGACAACAGGCTGGCGATCCAGACATTTGAGCGACACTTCCCGCTTCACCAACTTCTCCTCGAGGACCTGTTCCAATGCCTTGAGGCGGTCTTGGCTTGATGAACTCAGGTTCAACTCCTGGCCCGAGAGTTCAATGCTCGAATCCGTATCCTTGAAGTCAAATCGGGTACTTGCCTCACGATTTGCTTGGTCCAAGGCATTTTTTACTTCTTGCATATTGACTTCTGAAACAACATCGAAGGTAGGCATGAATCAACAGGCTATCCTATTTCTACGGGTCGGTGTCCGAGTGGCCAAAGGAAGCAGACTGTAAATCTGCCGGCTCAGCCTACGGGGGTTCGAATCCCTCCCGGCCCACGCTGGGTTAGCGACAAAACTAACCCTATCGTAACGACAAAAGTCACGCTCCTTAGTCAATTATGACTCTGGGGTGTGACTACTTGTCCGGCCTTAGCGATTTTGGCGAGTTTCGCTTTTCGCTTGGCGGTAATTGAGATGATTCAGGTGCCTAATAGGCTGTTGTTGGGAACTTTTTACAACCCTGGTTTTTCAGGCAAACTGGCTAAGACTTGTTCTTCTGCGTTTAGCACGCTTTGGTTTCTGGCGGTAGGACTGTTCAGCTCTATAGCTTTTGATCTTTCTGACATTTGATGCCATGAGGAGCATTACCACGAATATTGACTGCGGAGCAATCCCTCTCACTC
>DAHVKW010000090.1 GCA_027320695.1 Actinomycetota bacterium
AGAGGGTAGGTAAAGTGGGTGCCCTTGGGATCGACGAGACTTCGTTTCTAAAAGCCACCAAATCCCATCCGACACTTTATGCAACCGGACTGGTGGACCTAGATCATCGGATAGTTATCGACATGGTAGAGGGAAACAGCGCTGCTAGCCTGCGCTCCTGGTGCAGGAACGCCGATCCAGGGTGGCTCGGTGAGATCACGGTAGTGGCAACAGATCTTGCCGAATCATATCGTGCCGGGCTTAGTCCACATCTCGATCATGCGATCAGGGTGGCAGATCCATTTCATGTGACTCAAGTGGCCAACCGCGCATTGGACAAGGTTCGCCGCAGGGTCCAACGGGAGACGTTGGGACGCAGGGGAAGAAAGAATGACCCGCTCTATAGGATCAGAAAACTCCTGCTTTCTGGAGCAGAAAGGTTGGATGAACGTGGTAACGAAAGACTTCTCCTCGGCCTTAGGATCGGAGATCCAGACAACGAGATACACGGTGCCTGGCTGGCCAAGGAGTCGGTACGGGACATATACCTGACGGATGATCCAAGCCAAGCGGAACTGCTACTGGATAAGGCGATCACCGGTTGCCTAAAAGACAAGGTGCCCGAGATCAGATCCTTGGGACGAACTCTCAAACGCTGGCGAACAGAGATACTCAACCATCACCTCACGGGTGCGTCCAATGGCCCGACTGAAGGGCTCAACCTGTGTGTGAAAACGGTTAAGCGTTGTGGCCATGGATTCAGATCATTCGAGAACTATCGGTTGAGAGTTCTTCTTCATACCGGTGGAGTCAACTGGCCTGAACATCCATCTCCGCCACGAATTAGAACACGCAATCCCCACTTAAACGCGTAGGGCCACATTAATACAAGCCTATTTAGCACAATCATCAAAGGTCCGCATCTGAAGCTGACCACATATCTCCGGCCATTTGCGACAGCCTCTCATCGCTTACATCCAGGCCTTCTCGAGAACCGCAGAAGTGAAAGGATTGCCGGAACTCTTCTTGTCTTGGCATGTCGTCGTCCATAGCGGACTGGTCATTTGCGGTACTCGGCAATCTGCTAGCACTGTGGTAGGAGTTGCAGCTTGGCAGTCATATGGACCTAGACCACCCCATGCAGCATTCACGAATAAACACACCGTGCCGTTCGACAGCTGGAATGCCCATGGACGCGCTGATGTCCAAGGCTTGGAATCAGTGTTGATATTCGTTGAGTGAGCAATTTGGAGTTCCACGACTTTGTTGTCTGTCGGATTTCGGGGACATACCAGAGCGGAGGAAAGGCCCACAACCCCTTCGAAGGCATTTCCCACATTGGAAAAGCAAGGATCGTAGACCCTCGACTTTATAAAGCATCGGAAGTAGTAGCGTCCAGCTGCTCCACCACCATATCTGTAGCAGCTCGTCGCCTGGTAGGAGCCCGTTACATCCAGCGCCGGGTCAACCTGGTTTGCGACAAACGGTTGATATGTCACCACGGTAGTCATGGCGGCGGCGCTGGACATCGAAGAAGATACGCTGCTAGCGTTCCCTAAGCTTGTCGATGGACTAGTAGCGCTGCTTGTCGTGACCGACCGTCCGTTAGGCGCTGGTTGACCGACAGCACTCGAACCACCGCAACTGGCGACACTCAAACCCAAAACGAGAATAGACGACAGGACTCCTTTGTTGAGCACCCCTTAAGGGTATCACCACGTCCAGAAACTTGGTCGAGCCCACTAGGGTCTCCGTAGCTACCGCAAAGTCATATTTTGAGACACCACAATATTTGATCTGTTACCTTCTTCTTTAAGGTGAATTTCTATTCCCGCAGTTCCGGGTGTTTAGAATCGTTTTTCGAACTTCGCTAAAATGAGACGGGTGAAGCATTTATTGGCACCCGACAGACAGACTGCGATCCTTTGTTTGATTTCGGGACTTGTGGTATGTGCTTGTGGAACAACTGGTTCGGCATCTAGTTCCACTAGCCTGCCTACCTCAACCACAATCACGCCTACCACTTCGACGGTTGCGCCTACTACATCGACGACAGCAATCCAGTCTCTTCCAGGAAGGCCAGCCTTTGATCCGCAATCGGTCTCCTTTTCTTCGCCATCGGTCGGATGGGCATGGGGGCCGGCAGCCAAAGCATCCATGACAGGCTATGGCCCTGGAGTGTTGGCTCACAGCACTAATGGCGGTAAGACCTGGACGGCGATACCTACGCCAGGAATCAACTATGCCAGCTCTGTAGACCAAGTGAGGTTCATTAGTCCTTTGGTTGGATTCCTCTTCGGAGGTTCCTTTTATGTGACCACCGATGGTGGAGCCACCTGGGTGAAAAGGGCGTCGCCTGGAGTGATATACGACATTCAAGCCGCGAAAGGATCTACGTATGCGATGGTGAGCACTTGCGGCAACCCGAATAGCTGTCAAGACGAGGCTCTATATGAAGTTGCCAGCGATGGAAGTGCCTTCTCTCGAGTTAATGGAGTTCCGAACGTCTCCCTTGGTTCGGAGCTTGAAACACATGGTTCAAGTGCCTACATCCTGGCACGCCCTACCAACTTCGATACCGGGCAAATCGTGCTTTGGAGATCACTTAGTGACGGGCCATGGCAGCCTGTCGCAACCCCATGTACATGGACGGGAGCAGTCTTTGGATCCGTGTCAGCATGGTCATCGTCGGGGTTGGCGCTTGTTTGTGGCGCTCCGCCCGGAGCAGGAATGCAATCGAAGTTTGCGTACCACTCAACCGATTCCGGCTCAACCTGGAGCAATCCGTCACAGATTCACTCAAAACTCGGTTATGTAGGTGATTTGGCAGCAGCCAATGAAAACACCTGGGTGCTTGGAGAAGCCCGCGGCGGGATGCTGGTAACTCATGACGCTGGCCAGAACTGGTCCCAACCAAAGTTCACTTCTGAACAAAAAGGGGGAGGGATCGAGGGATGGGGACGCGTGGATTACATAACCGCCGAGGAAGCCGTAGCCGTTCCCTGGACTCTGAATGGAGCGGTAATCGCACTCTCGAATGACTCTGGTGCCTCATGGAACGTCGAAGCTTTCCCGAGTCCGCGGGGCTAGACGGGAACAGAACCTCGGTCCCTCATTCCCATTGCACAGTTACTCCACTATCTTCACCCCACCTCCCGCATAGGGCCCACTTGGCTCGAGCTGCCATGAAATTTCTAAGGCCATTTACAGACGTTCTAACCAATCATGGGTAGCCACGGATTGCGATGAGATTCGTAGCTCAAGATCTCGTTTTTGAGTAAAAGAGTCTGATCGATTGGATCTAAGCCGTTTACGAGCGTGAAGTGAGATGCATCGTCGAGGTGGAACTCTTTGTCAAACAGATTCGCAGACGCACAAGTCAGAGTTCGATGCAAAATGTCAATCTGCACATCCACCTCAGGATCTTCCTCTGCAACTTCGAAAAGCCTGTCCACATAACTCTTGTCAAGCTCCACGGGGACTAATCCTTCCTGAGGAAGATTTCCTCTATGAATGTCAGCGATGCTGGGAGCTATTACCGCTTGGATTCGGTAGTCTCTCAGAGCCCATACTGCGTGTTCGCGAGAAGATCCGCAGCCAAAGTTCTCTCCTGCTAGCAGCACGGTAGCTCCGGCCCTATTGGCATCGTTCAACACGAACTCAGGATCTGTTCGCCAATTCTCAAAGAGGCCGTCTTGGTAGCCGCTCCGCTCAACTCGTTTCATCCAATGCGCCGGTATTATCTGGTCAGTATCTATGTTCGAGCGCCTTATCGGGATAATGCGACCTCGTACCTTTACAACTCTTTCCATTTGCCGAACCTAGCCTTTCTCAATCTCGGACAACTCAGCTGCCGAACAGATTCTTCCCGCGATTGCACTTGCCGCCGCGGTCTCGGGAGAAGCTAAATGTGTCCTTGAACCCGCACCTTGGCGTCCTTCAAAATTGCGGTTCGAAGTCGAGACACTGTGCTGTCCCGCAGGAACCACGTCTCCGTTCATCCCTACGCACATCGAACAACCTGGTGAACGCCACTCGAAACCAGATCGAATGAAGATCTCATCCAGGCCCATCGCTTCGGCAGCAGCCTTTGTGTCCTGAGAGCCGGGCACCACAAGCGCTCTTACGCCATCGGCCACCTTTCGGCCTTTTGCGATTTCGGCGGCTGCGGCAAGGTCTTCGAGTCTGCCGTTGGTGCACGATCCGATGAATACCACATTGATTGGGATTTCAGAGGTTCTCGTACTAGGCCTCAGACCCATGTAGCGCAGAGCTGTGACCGCTGCGTCCCTTTCCCTGGCGGAAGAGAAACTGGAAGGTTCCGGAACCAGGGATCCGACCGGCACCGATTGAGACGGGTTGGTACCCCAAGTAACCATTGGACGTATGCCATCGACATCTATTTCCACTTCGCTATCGAAGTTCACTCCATCATCTGAGCCAAGATCACCCCAAAACGCTGATGCTAACTCCCAGAGCTCGCCTTTGGGAGCACACTCTTTTCCTTTGAGATAAGCCAGGGTTGTCTCGTCTGGAGCTATAAGTCCTGACCGGGCTCCGGTTTCGATAGCCATATTGCAGAGAGTCATCCGGCCTTCCATCGAGAGGTTTCTAACTGCATCTCCACGAAACTCGATGAGATGACCAGTCCCGCCACCGTGGCCCAACTTAGCTATGATCGCTAGCGCGAGATCTTTTGCAGAAGCACCTTTGCCAGGAACCCCTTTGAGAGTGACCGACATAGTTTTGGGACGACTGAGTCTCAGAGTCTGGGTGGCCAAGACGTGCTCCACCTGACTTGTTCCGATCCCGAAAGCTACGGCCCCAAATGCGCCATGGGTTGCAGTGTGACTGTCGCCGCAAACGATCGTCATGCCGGGCTGCGTGACTCCCTTCTCGGGCCCAATTACATGGGTAATACCGTTTCCCCGGCTGAACATGCTGTGCAATTCGATGCCAAACCTTGAACACTGCTCCTTTTGGACGGCTATCTGAGTGGCAGCGACGTCATCTATAGGAACAGGATGGCCAGGGCCAGTTGGCACATCATGATCTGCAGTGGCGAGGCAGAGCTCCGGTCTCCTTACCTGTCGTCCCTTCGCTCTGATATTCTCAAACGCCTGAGGAGAAGTCACTTCGTTGAAAAGCTGCATGTCGATGTACAAAAGGTCCCCTGACGCATTCGAGTCGATCAGATGTGATTCCCAGATCTTGTCAATAAGGTTCAATCTTCTTTTCTTCAATTTCTCCTCCATCAGTGTTTGCAGTACTCGTTTGTCATGGCATTTTGTGACAATTAGATATCACGCAAGGATTTGTGAATCATCCACTATTGATAACCCACTGCCCCGGAACCGGCGCCTCTCTTTGGCCAGATGATCGAGCAGTCGCTCATTGGTCTCTCTAATGTGAGTCGAAGCAAGCTCGACAGCAGTTACGTCGCGCTCTCCGATCTTCTCTAGAATCTCATGGTGTTCGAGCCATGCCTGTTCACGCGCCTCTTGCGTTCGAACCTCGAGCCACCTGGTTCGGGCAAGCCTTGTCATCACGCCTTGAATCGAATCCACAAAGAACCTGTTCCCACTCAGCTGGGCGAGTTCAAGATGAAAGTCTCCCCCAGCACGTAAGCTGTCTTCCTCGCTGGCGGCTTCTCGGAAAGACTCCAGAAGTTCAAAGAGTGAATCGATATCTGAATCACTTGCCCGTAAGATAACTCCCCGTATTGCTGCTCGCTCTATAGCTTCACGAAACTCTGCCAAAGCACTTATTTCTGAAAGATCGATTGGCGAGACGATCCAACCCCTTCCGTCACGCTTGACGAGCCCTTCTGTCTCAAGGCGCATCAACACTGCACGAATCGGGGTTCGAGACGCTCCATAGGTGGTTTCGAGACTCCGCTCGGTGAGACGCTCACCCGGAATCAGCTCCAGTGAAAGGATTGCCGAGCGCATGTTGTCGTAAAGACCTGCCGTCTGCGATGGAATGTTCATAAAGCGTCCTCCGTTGGGATACCAGTATGGTATACCATACTCTCATGTATTGCAAGGCAGAACAGATTATTGAGAGTTACGGAAGAAAATGCGGTCTGTGGTCGTTGGCAGCGACGGCGTTCCCTTCTTCCACTTTGGATACCCAGGCCAAATGAACTCTCTTTTGTAGAATCGCGCAATGTGCTGATTCTTTGCCAGCTAGGGAACTTTCAGAATCAGGAGAGAGAACGCAAGTACCAGTGAGTGACCCTCGTATTGATTCAGAAATGATTCGAACAGTGCCGGTTGTGGCCGCCAGCTTGCCGCCCAACCTTTTGGAATAACCAATAGCAGCGGACGTGGTTCATTCCCTTTTACTGTGACTACTGAGGCAGGCACCAAGCCCTACAGCAAAGCTAGAGCTCAGTGCATCAACCAGTGCGTCATAGTTGCTACCGTTGGGATTAACTTGGAATTCGCCTATGCGCCAATTGAGTTCGCAAATCGATAAAGAAGCTCCCTCTTCGCAGAGGCCCCGGACTTCACTGTAAAGCATGTCCTGACACGAATCCGTCAAGGATGTAGTAGAGTAGGACACCCTCGTCCGCAGAACTCTACATGGTAGCTGGAAGGTATTTAGGAAGTTCCGAAATCGGGACCGGGCTGTTGTGAATTGTAATCGGATACTTATTCAAGTTTGCGGTCATCCAGGCGACAAGTCCAGGTCGTTGATTGTTCGACCCCTGGGCCCCGTAAGGAGGGCCGCCTATCTTGTTCCGCATGTTGGTAAGGGTAAGAACATCTTGAAGGGCTTTTATGGCATTTGGAGAGTCAAACAGCTCCTTTGGGGTTTCTCCATGCAATTGCCTTAAGGGAGGCGAACCTGATTTCACATAGTTTGCCCAGTTCTTCTCGGCTTGTGCTTGCGCTTGTGCGTAGGGAACTTCACTATTGGTTGCCCTTCCATATGCCAAAAGCATCATGTCTAGGACCGTGTTAGACAGTGCCTCATTCAAGTAGGCGTCTTGGTTAGCAACCAAGGAGTTGAGCACGGAGGTTGCTATCGATGAAGCGTTTTCCCCTTTAGGTGCAGCCTTGGCTGCCTTGAACGTTTCTTGCTCCAGGGCAGTGGTCTCGAAACTGTTCATCCTTTCTGCAACTCCTAAAGTCGAGATTGGGATGCCTGCAACATTTCCACCGATCCCTTTTGCGTTGATCGTTGCGAGATTGCTGTTTGCGGTTGGCAGTTTGGAGCGTAAATTGCTGATGGCTTCTTGGAGCTGAGTGCCAGCGAGGTGATTTGCCGATGCGTTGGTTTTGATCGCGCTCGCTACCGATTCAGCTGCACGATGCGACGAAGTTTTCGATGTCAGGTAGTTGCTCGAGAGAACGCCAACCACGATGAGGATTGCCGTCAGAGAAATCGCTAGGTAGAGCTTTCTCTTTACGGTCATGTAATTGCCCCCCGAATACGGAATAGCATGCGAGACAATGATACCAATGGCAGTTGCA
>DAHVKW010000091.1 GCA_027320695.1 Actinomycetota bacterium
AAACCGACGAGAAGTTTGCGCAGATTGCGGCCCAGGGGCTGGCAGCTTCGCCTGTTTCGGAAATCCTGATCGAACGCTCCATCGCCGGATGGAAGGAGTTCGAACTAGAAGTAATGAGAGACTCGTTGGACAATGCGGTTATCGTATGCTCGATTGAGAATTTTGACCCAATGGGAGTGCACACTGGCGACTCGATCACGGTTGCCCCGTCTCAGACTCTTACCGATGTTGAATATCAGAAAATGCGTGATGCCGCATTCGCCGTCATTAGAAGGATTGGCGTTGAGACGGGGGGCTCTAACATCCAATTCGCCGTTGATCCGGACAGTGGCGAGATGGTTGTCATCGAAATGAACCCAAGGGTATCCAGATCGAGTGCTTTGGCGTCAAAGGCTACCGGATTTCCGATCGCCAAGATTGCTACCAAGCTCGCTGTTGGCTACAGCCTGGCCGAAGTTCGCAACGACATAACCAAGGTCACTCCGGCTTCATTCGAACCAACGATCGATTACGTCGTTACCAAGGTTCCGCGATGGGCCTTCGAGAAATTTCCGGGAGTGCAGGACGTGCTGGGTACCCGGATGCAGTCGGTCGGCGAGGCAATGGCGATTGGCAGGACGTTCGCAGAGTCGCTTCAGAAAGCGTTTCGATCAATCGAGCTCGGGAGAAGCGGGCTGAACGGAGATCCGGCTGAAGCAGCCATTGACGCTGTATCGGTCGAAGAATTGCTGGAAGCGATAAAAATTGCGACTCCCACGCGTCCCTTTCAAATTGAATCCGCGCTGCGGCGCGGAGCAACCATCGAACAGGTCTACAAGTCGTGCAAGGTAGATCCCTGGTTTCTGGCGCAGATAAAGCAAATCTCGACACTGCGCCTTGCGCTTGAAAACAAGAGGTTGGCGGAACTCACCAGGGGGGACATAACCAGGGCCAAGAGAATGGGATTTTCGGACGATCAGATTGCGTATCTTACTGGAGCCACCGAATCAGAAGTCAGAAAGGTTCGCTTAGGACTTGGAGTTAGAACTACCTTCAAGGCCGTAGACACCTGTTCAGCAGAGTTTGAGGCCTTTACGCCGTATCATTATTCGACTTACGAGGATGAAGATGATGTTGTTCCCACCGATGGCAAGCGCGTAGTCATACTTGGCTCGGGGCCGAACCGAATTGGTCAAGGCATTGAGTTCGATTATTGCTGCGTCCATGCAAGTTTTGCCCTCAGGGATGCTGGCTATGAAACGGTAATGGTGAACTGCAATCCAGAGACTGTGTCCACCGATTACGACACTTCGAATCGTCTTTACGTCGAGCCTTTGACCCCGGAAGACGTTGCCAATGTCATTGAAGCTGAACAGGCCAGGGCGCGGAGCGGTGGTGAATTTGTCGGAGTGATCGTGGCGCTCGGAGGTCAGACACCTCTTAGAATTGCGAGCTCGATCGATCCCAGCCTGGTTCTGGGAACTTCCCCCGAGGCAATAGATATTGCGGAAGACCGGCAGAGATGGTCTGATCTTTGCAGCAGACTAGACATTCCTCAACCGGCTGGAGCTACGGTTTTGGATTTGGACCAGGCATTCGAGGTAGTGCAAAGGATCGGATATCCGGTGCTTGTGCGACCCTCGTACGTTCTTGGTGGAAGGGCTATGGAGATTGTTTACAACGACGAGCAGCTGATTGCAGCCATGGCACGCTTGACACAACTGCAAACAGAAGGCCGGCAAGCCTCCAAGAGCCCGGTGCTTGTGGACCGATTCTTGGAAGACGCTATTGAAGTCGACGTAGATGCTCTCCGTGACAAAGACGGGGACCTTTACATTGGTGCGATCATGGAGCACGTAGAGGAGGCCGGCATCCATTCAGGCGACTCCGCATGTGCAATTCCCCCGCCAACTCTGACGGACCAAACCAAGGAAGTCATTCGCGAATACACCAGGTCAATTGCCGACGCACTTTCGGTAGTGGGTTTGATAAATATTCAGTTTGCCGTAAAGTCGGGCCAGGTATTTGTGATCGAAGCAAACCCGCGCGCTTCGAGAACAGTACCGTTCGTGGCAAAGGCTACTGGAGTTCCAATGGCAAAACTCGCTGCTCTGGTCATGGTTGGCAATACTCTTGAGGAGCTCAAAGATAGCGGCCATTTTGCTCCATCGGATACCATTGGCTATTCGTGCGTCAAAGAGGCAGTGTTGCCATTTTCGCGCTTTCCCTCTTCGGACATTCTGCTCGGACCGGAGATGAGATCGACCGGTGAGGTGATGGGAGTGGACTCAAGTTTTGAAATGGCGTTCATTAAATCGCAGTTGGCGGCTGGCACGCGTTTGCCATCTAAGGGCCTCGTTTTCCTTTCGCTTGCCGACCGAGACAAAGATGTTGGGGTTGAGCTAGCCAGGCAGCTGGTCGACATGGGATTTGAGCTTGCAGCGACAGCCGGAACTGCCCGAGCATTAAACGAGGCCGGAATTGAAGTGGCAAGGGTTGTTGCGAAGCTTGGTGAGCGAATAAATCGGTTTGAGATCGATGCGGTGGAGTTAATTTCTTCGGGAGATGTTGGTCTCGTAGTGAACACTCCTCGTGGTTCCGGCCCAAGAACCGATGGTCATCACATTAGGACTGCGGCTTCGGGAAATCAGGTCGCATGCGTGACGACCATGGCTGCAGCCCGGGCGGTAGTTTCGGGAATGGTGGAGTGGTCGGGCAAAAAGTTTGGCGTAATGGCTATTCAGGATTATCACAATAGCGGCAGTGACCCGGATTTTGAATCTAGATATAACTAGCTTTATCGTGGAGGAATAGTGTTCAAAGTGGATTTATCTACTACTGTCGGCCCGATAGGGCTCAAAAATCCAGTTATGAGCGCGGCGGGAACCTCTGGACATGGCGCAGAGCTCCGAGAATACATGGACCTTTCCGGCCTGGGTTGCATCGTGGTGAAGTCCCTGGCTCACTTCAGCTGGGACGGCAATCCCGCGCCTCGAATCGTGGGTGCCGGCCCGGGGATGCTAAATTCCGTCGGACTTCAGGGACCCGGGATCGCAAATTGGAAGCGGGATTATCTCCCCGGTCTCGTAGCCTCGGGTGCCACGGTTATGATTTCGGTGTGGGGTACGACCGTGGAAGACTTTGCTCTCGCCCGGGCGGCGATGGAGGATTTGCCGGACTGCGTCGTGGCTGTAGAGGTGAACGTTTCCTGTCCTAATCTTGAAGACAGATCGAACATGTTTGCCCACTCGGCCCAGGCTACCCATGATGTCTTGAAGCAGTTCGAAGGATTCAAGCTGCCTGCATTTGCAAAGCTGTCTCCCAATACCCATCAGCTGGTGGAGATCGCGCAAAGTGCCCTAGACGCGGGAGCGGCCGGGCTGACGCTGGTAAATACATTGCTTGGAATGCGGATTGACACACGGACCAGAAAGCCGGTTCTTGGAGCGACTCGGGGCGGACTATCGGGAGTGAGCATCCATCCAGTAGCAGTGAGGTCAATTTTCGACATCTACGAGGCGATTCCCAACGTCGCGATCATCGGGGTGGGCGGCGTGAGCACAGGCATCGAAGCGATCGAGCTGATGCTGGCTGGGGCGAGCGCAGTTGAGGTCGGCACCGCGACCTTCGTGGAGCCAAGGGCTATGACCCGGATTCTGGGGGAGATCGGGCAGTGGTGCGATGAGAATTCGGTCGAAAATTTAACTGAACTGATCGGAGCTTCCCATGGCGGCTGAATCGGATCCTAGCGCCCGTTTGGCCATCGCGCTCGATACCGACGATGTCGATGAGGCCATGCAATGGGCCCGGGCGGTCAAGGGAATGTTTGGCATTGCAAAAGTGGGACTGCAGCTTTTCAGCGCATACGGGCCGGATGCTCTTGAACCCCTCATGCGTTTGGGATTCAAGATCTTCCTCGATCTAAAGCTGCACGATATTCCGGTTACTGTCGAAAAATCCGCGAAGGTGATTTCGAAGTTGGGTGTGGCCTACATGACGGTTCATGCTGCTGGCGGCGTGGACATGGTTAAAGCTGCGGCGAGCGGTCTCAATGAAGGTGCCGCGAGCGCAAATATCTCGTCGCCGCAGTTGCTTGGGGTAACCATTTTGACATCCGTGCCTATGGCCTCTAGCGCCGATCTCTCTGCAAGGATTTCGATTCTAATCGAGGCTGGAGCTGATGGACTGGTTTGTGCACCCACCGACCTAATTCGTATTAATTCGCTTGTTCCAGGGTTTGTGAAAGTCGTTCCAGGGATACGTCGTCTGGAAGATAGTCTTGGCGATCAGGCCAGGGTCTCCTCACCAGACGAAGCATTAGCTGCTGGAGCAGACATTTTGGTGATCGGCCGACCGATAACTGCCTCTCCAGATCCGCGGCGTGCGGCTGAAGAGTTCTTTTCGATAGTGAAAAATCGTTCAAATTGACGTTTGTAATGCGATTTGCGGCCAAAAAAGCGCTAAAAATCTTATCTTTTCTAATTAAATGCAGCACAAGAGGTAAAAATCGGCTAACTTTCAATTCATGCCTTTGCCTCCATCTTTAACACCAGAGCAGCGGTCGGCAGCGCTTGAGAAAGCAGCTGAAGCCCGTCGCCAAAGAGCTGAACTTAAGGAGAAGTTGAAGATGGGTAATGTTACCCTGACTTCGCTTCTTGACCGAGCATCAAAGGAAGAGCTTGTGGGGAAGATGAAAGTCGTCTCCGTCCTTGAGTCCCTACCTGGGATTGGAAAGGTGAAAGCTCGGAAGTTGATGGATCAGATTGGAATTAGCGAGACCCGCAGATTGCAGGGCCTCGGTGCAAACCAAAGGGCCCGCCTCATTGAGGAGACTTCGCGCTCCTGATAGTGGTTCTGTGTGGACCGGGAGGCGTTGGTAAGGGTACCATAGCTTCCAGGTTGGTTCGTGAGGTTAATAATTTGACATTGAGTCGCTCGTGGACTACTCGTCGGCGTCGCCGCGGAGAGTCGAGCGACTCTTATGTTTTCGTGACTCGTGCGGAATTTGAAGAGGCTATTGCCCAGGATCAGTTTTTTGAATGGGCTGAATTTTTGGGTAATCTCTACGGCACTCCAAAGCCGGACCCAGAAATGGCGACCGACCTGCTCCTGGAAATTGACATACAGGGTGCGCGCCAAGTCCGGGAAAGGGATCCGGGGGCGGAGATTATTCTAATTGTCGCGCCCTCCTCCGATGACCTGCGGCATCGAATGGAATTTCGCGGTGACGACGTAACCAGCATCGATGAGCGGGTAGAAATTGGCCAGGAAGAGATCGCCGAAGCGTCGGAGTTTGCAGACTTTGTGGTGGTCAACGATGACCTGAACAGAGCAGTTTTGGAAATATCAACTATAATCAGTTCCTTGCGGTCCGCTTGAACCGATAGCTAATTCCAAACCAGGAGTATAAGTGGCTGAAGAGTCAAACCTTTCTATGATGAGGCCCCCAATCGAAGATCTGCTTGCAAGGGTGGACTCAAAGTTCACTCTGGTGACGATCTCTGCCAGGAGGGCTCGTCAGATCAATGCCTATTTTTCCAGACTCGGCGATGGGATTGGCTCAATTGTGCCGCCTCAGGTTGATTCGATTAGCAAGAAGTCACTTACCGTCGCTTTCGAGGAGATTGCGGCCGGGAAGATAACCTACTCTCGCCCAGATCCCAATGCGATCGTGGAGGCGGCTGAAGATATTGAAGCTTTAGATGAAGATGAAATAAGTGCGGGGTCCCTCGATACGGAGATCGAAGAGTAGTTTTGCAGCCGGGAGTCGTCTGCCTCGCTACAAAGTTTGCGTAGCGGTTGTGCGGTTCGGCAGGCAAGATAAGCATAGGCTTTAGTCCAATGTCTAATTCGTCACCGTTGAATGGCAAAAGAATTGTTCTTGGAGTTGGTGGTGGAATAGCTGCCTACAAGTCCGTGGAGCTGCTTCGCCAGCTGGTCGATAGGGGCGCATTTGTATCCCCGGTGCTCACCCAGTCGTCGCTTAGATTTGTGGGGGAAACTACTTTTTCCGCCCTCGGCTCAGAACGCGCCCGAACGTCGTTATGGGAAGGCGACGATCCAATTCCTCATACCCTCCTTGGTCAGAGGGCGGACGTTATCGTGGTATCGCCCGCCACGGCCGACCTAATCGCGAAGTACGCGGCCGGAATCGCAGACGATCTGCTCACTACCACCCTTGTCGC
Organism: Actinomycetota bacterium; assembly: GCA_027320695.1. Taxonomy (GTDB): domain Bacteria; phylum Actinomycetota; class Acidimicrobiia; order Acidimicrobiales; family Acidimicrobiaceae; genus SCQM01. Next base: position 6,165 of record DAHVKW010000091.1, read on the forward strand.
AACGAATGCTCCAGTCGTGATGGTCGCTGCAATGCACACCGAAATGTGGCAGCATCCGAGCGTCGTAGAAAACATTGCCACGCTGAGAAGGCGCGGTGTAATTGTCATCGAGCCTGAATCCGGCCGATTGGCGGGGGGCGACATTGGAGTCGGAAGGCTTGCTACCGCTGAGCGGGTAGTTACTACAGTGGAAGGCCTATTTTCCAGGGCTGACAAGCGCGAATTATTATCGGGCAAGAGGGTTCTTGTCACTGCAGGCGGAACTCGGGAAGCGATTGATCCCGTCCGCTACATTGGAAACAGGTCGTCCGGCAAACAGGGCATTGCATTCGCTGAAGTTGCGGCCGATTTTGGAGCCGAGGTTACATTGGTTTCCACGGTGCCGGTTACCGAAGGGCTCGCAATCAAGGTCATTGAAGTGGAATCGGCACAGGAGATGTTTGATGCGGTATTCGCGCTTGCTGATGAATCCGATCTGGTTGTTATGGCTGCCGCAGTGGCCGATTTTAGGTCGAAATTAATCAGCCCAACCAAGATCAAGAAGAAGAATGGCGCTCCTCAGATAGTACTTGAGCCAACTCCTGACATTCTGGCTGGGCTTGGATCCGCGAAGCGAAAGAATCAAGTTATTGTCGGCTTTGCCGCCGAGACCGGCGATCCCGAAACTGAAGCAAGGCGTAAGCTGAGAGACAAGAATGCTGATTTCGTTGTCGCAAACAATGTTCTTGAGCCTGATGCCGGATTTGCGGTGGATACAAATCGCGTTACGCTGGTGTACGGGGACTCTATGGTCTCTCTTGCCTTGTCGGACAAGAGAGATATTGCCAGCAGGATTTTGAGTTTCGTGGCAGAATGGGCATTCAAACAAAGTGTCTGGTCGGAGTAGTTGAAGCCCAAGGCGTGATAGAAGGGATCTTTAGTTGAGATATTCGTTTACCTCGGAGTCTGTCACTGAGGGCCATCCTGACAAAATGGCGGACCAAATCTCAGACGCTATTCTGGATGCAATCCTGACCGATGATCCCCAAGGAAGGGTTGCCTGTGAGACTCTTCTCACTACGGGGCTTGTCGTCGTTGCTGGAGAGATTACTACCGATTCTTACGTGGATATTCCCAGGCTCGTGCGCAAGA
>DAHVKW010000092.1 GCA_027320695.1 Actinomycetota bacterium
ATTGTACTGCTCGAACCAAGTTGCCCCGCCTGCCTGAAGCGAGACCTGCCTGAGCTCGTCCATACCGACGCCGCACTTCGCGTCTCCGAAAGGATCCGGTGCTTTGCAACTATGATTTCCGCGGTTCCGCGATCGGCCGAGTCTGAGTTATAGATCTCGTCTCGGTAGATGAACAAGACGACGTCGGCATCCTGCTCGAGCGAGTTATGCGCGACGATGCCGTTGGCAATGAAATTGTGGGTCTCGACTACTGATATGTCATAAACCGGTTCATTTCCGGATGGAAAGATAGAGCGGAGCCTTGACCAAGCCACTTTGGATCCCAAGCGCACTTGTAGAGCCGTCTTTGTCATCATTGCGCCTTCGCCGGATTGAGCAAATTCCCCAGCTATGGCTATCTCCGTTTCCGGCAATAATTCTTCTACGGGAGTCCAACCCTTTAGGGTGAGAAACTTGTGGTTGCTACTGGCCTTGATCTGACGATCACCGAGATCGAGAACAAACACCTCTTTCATGCCAGAGTAGAAAATGTTTGAAATCGTCGACTCCACCAAATCCCCACTCTCGTCGACGCTTACAACCCGCGCACCCACAGCGTTGTCGGTGACCAAATCGCCAATCGCCTTTGACCGTCCATCGGCCATCAAGATCTGCGCATCGTAGCTGAGGCAGCCTGATTCCCTAAGATCTGACAGCGCGGGCCTCTTATCGGCTCTCATTTCGAGATTCCTTGAAAGCTGGGATAGCGCAATGACCGGAACGTCCAATTCCCTTGCGAGGATCTTGAGTCCTCTGGAGATCTCGGAGACTTCCACTTGTCGGGACTCAGCGCCTATTCGCCCCGACATGAGCTGGAGATAGTCCACTACGACCATCCCGAGGCCATCCCTGGCCTTGAGTCGCCTGGATTTTGCCCTGATATCCATGACGTTGACATTTGGATTGTCATCAATATAAATAGGCGCATCTGCAAGGCGACCAATGGCATGGGATATCTTTTCCCAATCCTTTTCGAGCAGTTTCCCGTTTCGCATTCTGGTGGAATCGATCTGAGCCTCGGCTGACAGGAGCCTCTGTACCAGCTCCTTGCGACTCATTTCCAGGGAAAACAGAAGGACGGGAACTTTTTGCTTCATGGCGACGCTCGCAGCCACGCCTAGCCCAAACGCCGTCTTGCCCATTCCTGGTCGCGCTCCGACGATGACCAGGTTCGAGGGGTGAAGACCAGACAGGACGTTGTCCAGATCCGTGAAACCGGTGGGAATTCCTGTCACGGCTTCCGAGCGCTCGTATAACGCCTCCAAGTCATCGAGCGCACTCCCCAACACCTCTTTGATGTGGGCCATTGTTTCGCTTTGCCTTCGCTGCGCTACGTCGAATATTTGAGCCTCAGCCCAATCGATTACTTCCAGCACATCGTCAGGAACTTGATACGCCCTCTCGGCAATCTCATTCGATGCCCGGATCAGCCTCCTGAGAAGCGAGTATTCCACGACAATTTCGGCATAGCTAAAGGCATTTCCGATCGCCGGAGTATCGGCCTGGAGCTTTAGGAGCTGGGAAACTCCGCCGACATCCTCAAGGACGTTCCTGCGTTTGAGTTCCTCTGCAATTGTCACGGTGTCAGCCGGATCACCTCTTGCAAATGCCGAGGTCAAAGCTTCAAAGATGTACTGATGCGACGGCTTGTAGAAGTCCGCCGATTGGCAGATCTCAATCGCATCTGCGATGGCATCCTTGGAAAGAAGCATGGCGCCAAGAAGCGACTCCTCAGCCTCAAGGTTATGAGGTGTCGCCCTCTGGAGGACTTCTCTAGATTTTCTCGTTGACTTCCCTGGTACCTGCGTCATCTGCCAATCCAAATAGAAAGGGGCCGACCTATCATATTCGATAGTCGGCCCCTTTGGAACTAATTGCGCCAGTCCGAATCAAACTGACACAATTCAATCAATTCTCTCTATTCGACTCCGACGACCTCAACCTGAACAGTCGCCGTGACTTCGGGGTGAAGCCTTATTTTGACGGCGTGAGTTCCCGTGGTCTTGATGTGCTCGTCCATCTCAATACGACGACGCTCAATGGCGGGTCCGCCGGCTGCAGTTATTGCCTCGATAACGTCATGCTGGGCTACCGAGCCAAATAGCCGGCCTTCCTGCGCCCGGGCCTCTATCCTGATTGAAAGCGCTTCGAGAGAAGCAGCCTGCTCCGAAGCGGATCCACGAAGCCGAACTTCGCGGGCATCGCGGGCGCTGCGCATAGCCTGCGCCTGATGAGCGATTCCATCGGATGCAATGATTGCGTGACCTTTTGGAAGCAAAAAGTTGCGGGCAAATCCATCGGCGACATCAACGATGTCACCGCATTTTCCGAGGCCTGCCCGGTCAGAACGAAGAACTACTTTCATTATTCTGATTCCTCCGCCTCTTCCTCTTCAAGTTCAAACTCATCCGCTACGCCGAGATTCTCAAAATCCCCGATTGGAGAGGCAATGGCTTCATGCTCCACCATCGTTGGATTCGCGCCTCGAAGACCACCGCGCCCGCCACCAGTGCGCTCAGCCACAGTCCGCTGGGTATAGGGAAGCAGCGCGAGTTCTCTCGCAGTCTTGATCGCCACCGCAACGGAACGCTGGTGCTGTGAACAGTTGCCAGAAACTCGGCGCGCACGTATTTTGCCTCTGTCGGACATGTACTTACGCAAAATATCAACATCCTTGTAGCTGATGGTGTCAATCTGCTTGACGCAGAAAATGCAAACTTTCTTCTTCCCGCCTTTGCGCACCACCTCCTTGGCTATTTTTTTGCTTCCTGAACGATCCCGATCTCTATCGTTATTTCTTGCCATGGTTTAGAAAGGTTCCTCTTCGTATGTGTAAGCGCTTGAAGCTGGCACGCTGGTCGATCCTGCGACTGGAACCTCGCCGGTGTCCATGCCAAATCCCTTACGCTCATTTCGGACAATTTGAGCTGTCGCCCATCTGAGAGATGGGCCGATCTCGTCTGCAATTACTTCTATCTTGGACCGCTTCTCGCCATCCTGAGTCTCCCAGTTCCGCTGTTCAAGACGACCTGTGACTATGACTCTCGCTCCCTTGCTCAGGCTCTCGCTGGCATTTTCAGCCATCTCTCGCCAACAAACCACGTCGAAGAAAGACGTGGCCTCCTCCCATTGCTGGCTCTGGCGATTTTGCCAACGCCGGTTTACAGCAATTCCAAACGTCGCTGTTGCCTGTCCTGACGAAGTAAAGCGCAGTTCGGGATCTCTGGTTACGTTCCCTACGATTGTGATGGTATTTCCGTTTGACATTCCTGACTCCTCTAGAGTTCTTGGAAAAGCGGCTTCAGACCGTTAAGCCACCGACTCCGAGACAGACTTGGCAGCAGCCTTTTGCTTGCTGGACGGCTCGGGTGTGCGAATGATCTTATGGCGAAGGACCTCATCCGTGATTGACAGGACGCGATCCAGTTCAGCGACTACTTCAGGCTCAGCATCGAGCTCGACTATTGCGTAGTAGCCTTCCAATCTGTTCTTGAGTTCATAGGCAAAACGCTTACGCCCCCATTTTTCGACTCTGCCTACAAGCCCCCCCTGAGCTTTGACAAGATCTGTTGTCTTGTCCAAGGTTGATTTGATCGTCTCCTCATCGAGCGCAGAATCAATAATCAAAACGACTTCATATGGCCGTCTCATACGGCTGTTCCTCCCTATGGACCCTTATCGGGGCTCTGGCACCTCCAGAGCAGGTTGGATTAATTATCTAATATGCAACAAAAATACGCACATATTTATCCGATGATACGTTAGTCGCTTCGACCGACGCTTGGCTTCATCATTTCAATCGGAGTTAGGGAAATGAATTGACCTGGCTATTTTCGATCAAATGTGAAGCCGTCAAATTCGCCCTGGCTCACTTGATAGCCCTCGTCTGGCGAAGGAAAACTCCTCATCTTGACGTCGTGAACATAACCCTCTAAACCTTTAATTCCGAGTTCGCCAAGAGAGCCATAGTGTCTGACAAATTTTGGCTTATGGCCAAATGTCAGGCCCAGGAGGTCATGAAAAACGAGAACCTGTCCATCACAGTGCGGCCCTGCACCTATTCCAACCGTAGGAATTTTCAAAAGTTCGGTCGCCTTGGCGGCAACTACATCCGGTACCGCTTCCAATACAATTGAGAAAACGCCAGCCTCTTCAATTGCGAGTGCGTCATCGAGAAGCTTCTTCGCCGCCTCTCTAGTTTTTGCCTGCACCGAAAATCCGCCAAATGCATGCACTGATTGAGGAGTGAGCCCGAGATGGCCCATTACGGGAATCTCAGCGTCGACAAGGGCCTTGATCACATCGACTCTGTTTGCCCCGCCTTCCAGCTTGATCGCTTCAGCTCCAGAACGGATTAGCTGGGCCGCATTGTTTACGGCGTCGTGCACCCCAGTGTGGTATGACATCCACGGCATATCCGTAACAATTAGGGAATCGGGCTTTGACCGCGACACCGCCCTAGTGTGGTAGGCCATATCCGGAATGGTGACCGACAATGTGTCGTCATACCCCAAGACCACCATCGCCAATGAATCGCCGACCAAAATGATATCCACGCCGGCAGCGCTCGCCATGTGTGCTCCTGGCGCATCGTAAGCGGTGACCATTGCGATCGGTGGATTTATCTCATTAGCTTTGTAAGCACGTATCTGAGGTACAGACTTCTTATTCGTCTTCATTTAAGCCTCCTCAACGTCCCGCGCATGGTAGCTGCAGGCGTCGCTACCAAGTCTAACTACCACGGCAGCCTATGTACAAAGCAGCGAGAAAGTTGGCCGATCAGAACTGGCGAACCAGATGGTTCCAATGACACTCAGGACAAACCTCGACAACGTAGCAGGTGAACTGCGAAACGGTCGCGCGAAGTCTGGCGAGTTCGTCGGAACCTGAAACACAGCGTCCATGGGATGGCAATTTCGGGCCAAAAGCGTAAGAAACGTGAACGATATCGCCCGAACCGCAAACTTCACACAATTCCCCGGACGGCATACCGATGGATTTAGCAGCCCTAATCAGCTCGGGATGAGCGTCGCATAGTTCGTTCTTGGCGATCTGACCCGCCTTGAACTCGCGGAGCAGGGCTTTTTTAGCCAGAAGGTAGTCAATGCTCGCGAACTCACTCGTGTTGCCTGATCTTGAAAATTCTCCACTCACTAGGTACACGGTATAAGAAATCGCCGGCAAGTAACAGCTTTAAATGATCCTTGTTTGAAAATCTACCCGACGATCACCGCAAAAATAATTTGCCGATATATCAGCTCGATATAACAGAAAACAATATAGAATCGAATATCAGTCAAATTGACGGCAATATTCATGCCGGAATCAAACTCAGAAGATTGTCACATGGCAGCTGGAAGTAATTCACTTGAACTTGTAGTGCTGGGCCTGCTTAAAGAGCAGGACATGCACGGCTATGAACTTAAAAAGCGCATGACTGAATCCTTGGGACTTATCATGCATGTTTCCTGGGGTTCGCTTTATCCGGCGCTGGCCCGCTTAGAGGCCAAGGGTGCCGTGAAGGCAGTAGAAGCAAGACTGGCAGCGCCATCCGTACCCATGACGGGTTCGCTGGGCGGTGAACGAGCGGTATTTCGCTCGAGTTCAGATGGGCTGCGGGGGTCGAGAAATAAGAAGGTATACGGCATTACAGATCTTGGTTCCGCGCTATTTTCCGAGATGCTCAATAATGACAGCGAAATTGATGAAAAAGGTTTTGCAGTTCGGTTAGCTTTCGCCAATCACATGGATTCCAAAATGCGGCTTAAGATGCTGAACGAGCGGCGCGACCTGATTTTGGAGCGCGTCAAGTCATCTCGCAGGAATATTGAGAAGAAGCGCTTTGCTTTAGAACCCTATGTTGAACTGGTTCTCGAGCACTTCCGATCGACAAACTCGTCCGATCTTGCATGGATTGAAGAGCTGATTGCAAAAGAGGAATCCTCCATACAGAACTCGGGTACAGATCTCTTGGTTTCTCAGAAAATCAAGGACTCCATTTAACACTAAGGAAGGTGAGCCACAAGTGGGCAGAATAAGAGTAGCAATTGCAGGAGTCGGCAACTGTGCCAGTTCCCTGGTACAAGGAATCGAATACTACAAGAATGCCGACCCGCACGAATCCGTGCCTGGCTTGATGCACGTAGTTCTTGGCGACTATCACGTTCGCGATATCGAGGTGTCATTGGCCTTCGACGTGGATGCAACCAAGGTCGGCACCGACTTGAGCAAGGCGATCTTCTCTGGTCAAAACAACACGATCAAATTTGCCAATGTCGATCACGCGGGCGTAACCGTTCTTAGAGGACCAACTCTGGACGGATTGGGAAAGTACTATCGCCAAACCATCGAAGAATCGCCCGAGAGCGCGGTTGATGTCGCCCAGGCTCTCATAGATGCCAAGATCGATGTGCTGGTCAGTTACCTTCCTGTCGGTTCCGAACTAGCTCAAAAGTTTTACGCGCAAGCTGCAATTGACGCCAAAGTTGCGTTTGTCAACGCGATCCCGGTATTCATCGCCTCCGATCCGGAATGGGCCAGAAAATTCACAGAGGCCGGCATTCCAATCATCGGCGACGACATCAAGAGCCAGGTTGGCGCCACCATCGTGCACCGCGTCCTCACGCGGCTCTTCGAAGACCGTGGCCTCACCCTGGACCGCACGTACCAGTTGAACGTGGGTGGAAACATGGACTTCAAAAATATGCTGGAACGGGAACGGCTGGAGTCCAAGAAAATCTCCAAGACTCAAGCGGTCACCTCCCAAATCGACAATGGCATCGAATCCAACAACGTCCACATCGGACCATCCGACCACGTCGCATGGCTCGAGGATCGAAAATGGGCCTACATACGCCTTGAGGGCCGCAATTTCGGCGACGTTCCTCTAAATATCGAGTTAAAACTTGAAGTTTGGGACTCACCGAATTCTGCGGGAGTTATTATCGATGCGCTGAGATGTGCAAAGATCGCTCTTGACAAAGGACTTGGAGGACCGCTGCTTGGTCCGTCCGCTTACTTTATGAAGTCTCCGCCGGTTCAGTACAGAGATCAGGTAGCTCAGGAGATGGTGGATAGCTTTGCAGCAAATGGCTGAGGGAGTCAGTTGGAGTCTGTCGATTATCTAACTCAAGAGGTAGCCCGTCTAATCGGTGAGGTGAAAGGCAAAAGAGTCCTTGAACTTGGTTTGGCCAAAGACTGTCTCTCGACCAAGCTGGCAGCTCAGGGGGCGTCGCCAATATTGGTCGAGG
>DAHVKW010000093.1 GCA_027320695.1 Actinomycetota bacterium
TTCATTCCTGCTCACCAACAAGGCTTCGTTGATAGTGGTGAATTTAGGCGAGGACCAGCTCGAAAGGTCTGCGGAAATTTGTAACCAGGTTCGTGAAAGTGCGAGCGGTTCGGTCGATATCCTGGGCGTCTGCGTCCAATTGGAGTCAGAGGCGATGGCGCTGGAAGGCAGCGAACGCGAGGAGCTCTTGGCAGGTCTAGGTTTAGGCGAGGGAGCACTTCCGAGAGTAGCTCAGGCGGCATACCATATGCTTGGTAGAAGAACGTTCTTTACCACTGGAGACAAAGAATCGAGAGCATGGACATTTCGGGCGGGCGCCAAAGCTCCTGAGTGTGCTGGAGCAATCCACTCAGATCTGCAGAGGGGATTCATTCGAGCTGAGGTTATTCATTGGGATGAATTATTAGAGCTTGGATCTTGGAATGCAGCCAAGAGCCAGGGCAAGCTTGGGGTAGAGGGAAAAGACTACGAAGTAAAAGACGGAGATGTTCTGGAGATCAGGTTTAACGTCTAACGGAGATTTCGGCAAGCTTCCCAAGGATTCAGTCTTGTGGGTAGTTCGGGACGGCCGCGTGTTAGCGTCATGTGTGCACGCACATTCTTTGGTTCATCGAATCTGCCCGGCGCGTATCGAGAATTTTTCGACGGGCGCAGCCGTACTTTTTGGTAAATTGCCAGTATTTGGTGCCGGCTCGAAACATCGCCTGCTCGCAATACACTTGGACAGTTCTTTGCGGGTGATAAAGGTTTCCAGGATTTCAAAGCTTAAGGCATCGTTCCCGAAGGCAAAGACCAAGGTGACCATAGTGGTACCAGAGGAAATCCTGCGTCGATTCACCATATCCGAAGGTGATCAGTTTGAACTCAAAGCGTAACAAGGGCACTTCAAACGGTTTTGAACCGGCAGTTGGGAAACTCGTTCTCCTAGGGACTCCGATAGGCAATCTTTCGGATCTGTCGGAACGGGCGATCCAGGTGCTCGCATCGGCGGATGTGATAGCCGCCGAGGATACCAGGAGGCTGCGCGTCCTACTTTCCCATTGTCGCATCGCAAGCAAGAATATTATTTCAATCGACTCCAACAAAGAAGTCCAGATGAGTTCCAAGGTGCTAGATCTCATCTCTAGCGGCAAGACTGTGGTCTATACCACTGATGCGGGAATGCCGGGTATTTCTGATCCTGGAGGCGAGTTGATCAAGGCCGTTGTCAAAGCGGGTCTCCCCGTCGATGCGGTTCCAGGGCCGTCTGCAGCGATACTGGCGGCATCCATGTCTGGACTTTGTGAGCACGGGTTTTCATTCGTTGGATTTCTCCCGGTAAAGCCGGGCCCGCGCAAAAAGAGTCTCGAGAACTTGTCATCGAGCGGCTTTGCCGTAATAGTCTTCGAGTCACCCAAGAGGATGGGGCAGACGCTGAGCGATGTTTCGGAAGTCTATGGAGGTGATCATCCCGTATTTGTCGGAAGAGAGCTGACAAAGATGCACCAGGAGATCTTCTTTGGCAATGTCGCCGGAGCAGTCGAACGTTTTGGCGGCGATCCACAGCGCGGAGAGTTCGTTATGGTGCTGGGGGCGAACGAGGTCGATGAATCGGTGTCGCTGGGTGCGCGGACTTTGGAGCTTGTGATGGAGGCGCTCAGCGGCACCGGGGCAGGGACTCGAGCATTGGCGGAGGAACTTTCGGAGATAACCGGCGTTGGGAAGAACCGGATCTACGACATGCTGATTCAGGCGCAGGGTAAGGCAGTTGAAACTTCGGTTAGACTCTGATTCCCGCTGGCGGAGCTAGGGGAGCAACCTATTGTCCGTCCGTCAATTATTGTTTTAGATTGCTGAAGATTTCTCATTGATGACTGTTCTGCCGTCACTCTTTTATTTTTTGCTAAGGTGCATGCCGTGTCGAAGTTTTTCATTACAACTCCTATTTATTATGTGAACGATGTCCCGCATCTCGGGCATGCATACACTATGGTGTCGGCCGACTCATTCGCCCGTTGGCATCGCCTGATCTCAGACGACGTGTTCTTCCTGACTGGCACTGATGAACACGGTCTAAAAATCGCCCAGGCTGCTGCTGAAAATGGCATGTCACCAAAGGAATGGACCGATCAGCTATCTCCGCGGTTTCAAGACGCCTGGCAGAAGCTCAACATTTCCTATGACGACTTCATCAGGACCACGGAACCTAGGCACTATGAAACAGTCCAGTCGTTTCTAAAGTCAGTCTACGACAACGGATTTATTTACAAAGATATTTACAGAGGCCTCTATTGCGTGTCCTGCGAGGCCTACTATCAAGAGGCCGAACTCGACAAGGGTAATTGCCCGATCCACAATCGTCCGGTTACCCTTATGGAGGAAGAAAACTATTTCTTCAGGCTGTCGGCCTTTACCGAACGCCTACTGGAATGGTACGACCGGCTTCCGGAAGCAGTCAGACCTTCGTCGAAGCGAAACGAGGCTCTTGGATTTATCCGCCAAGGTCTTCAGGACATATCGATAACGCGGACTTCGATTAACTGGGGCGTCCCGGTGCCATGGGATAGTCAACATGTGTTCTATGTGTGGTATGACGCTCTAATCAACTATCTCACGGCGATCGATTACGGCAGAGATCAAGCTAAATTCCAACGCTGGTGGCCAAGTGTGCATCACGTTATCGGAAAGGACATCATACGATTTCACTGTGTCTGGTGGCCTGCAATGTGCATGGCTGCCGGCATTGATCCGCCGGCGAACATATTTGTCCATGGATGGCTTTTGGTGGGCGGTGAAAAGATGGCGAAATCTGCCGGGAACAAGGTGGATCCGCTCGAGCTTGCCGATGACTTCGGCCTCGATGCCGTGCGCTACTATCTCCTGAGAGATACCAACTTCGGCTCTGACGGTGACTTCACCTATGAGGCTCTCACGTCGCGATACAATTCTGATCTTGCCAATAACCTCGGCAATCTTTTGCAGCGAGTAAGTACCGTAGTGGTAAGCAAGCTTGAGGGCAAGGCGCCAAAACCTGTTGCCGAATCTCCGCTGGCCGCATTCGCGACAGAGGTGATGGAACGCGTGAAGGTTTCCTGGAACCAGTTCGCGCCTCAAGATGCCCTCGAGGCACTCTGGTCCCTGATACACGAGGCCAACGCAATACTTGAGGTAGTTGCCCCCTGGAAGCTGGCACCCGGGCCGGAAATTGAGAACGTGCTGGGGGATGCCCTCGAGTGCCTGCGCCTGGTTTGCATAGGGCTATATCCGGTCATGCCTGGCGCCAGCTCTGAGGTATGGAGGCGAATCGGATTGGATGGGTCGCCCGAAGATGTGGATGTGATGTCTGCCCTTAGGTGGGGACAATACCAGTCGAGCATGATAATCGAAAAGGGCGCACCTCTGTTTCCCAGACGCAAGTAATTAGGCGTCGACACCAGATCGAAGGAAGAAGCTATATGTGGATAGATACGCACTGTCATATTCACACTGAAGATGATCCACTTGCCCTAGCTAGGGATTCGCTCAAGGCGGGGGTCGATGTTGTGATCTGTATCGGCACAGATGTCGCCAGTTCACAGAGTGCGATGGGGTTTGCGTCAACTATCGACAGCGCGATCCGCGGGGGTGCGACGGATTTGCCTAGATGCTACTCAACCGTCGGTCTTCATCCGCACGATGCTTCCAGTCCGGGCATGACCGGGGTGGAGGGCATTGCCCGTCTTGCACGCTTGAATTCAGCCGTACCTCCTGGAAGCTTGGTCGCTGTAGGCGAATGCGGGCTTGATTACTTTTATGAGAATTCGCCAAAACATGACCAACAATTGGCGTTTAGCCAGCAAATCGAGTTGGCCAGGGAGCTCGATTTGACGCTAGTTATCCATACCCGGGATGCTTGGGAAGATACTTTTTCGATACTTAATGAGACCGGACTTCCAGCCAAGGTTGTGTTTCATTGTTTTACCGGAGACAAGCAGCTAGCTTCAAGGGCTTTGGATCTTGGGGCTTACTTGTCATTTTCGGGGATGGTTACCTTCAGGAACGCGGAAAGTATCCGCGAAGCTGCGGAAATCACCCCGCTGGATCGTCTCCTGATCGAAACCGATTCTCCCTATCTGGCTCCAGTTCCCCACAGGGGGAAAACGAATGTACCGGCAAATGTCGGGCTCGTCGGGGAGTTTATTGCCACTCTAAAGAAGTTGTCATCCAGTGAGTTTTCTTATGCTACGGAAGCTGCTGCTAATGAGTGTTTTTCGCTTAAATGAACGGAAAAGCCATGAAACTTGCTAGCTTGTTCACAGCGTTTTGACATAGTGAAGGGCAACTAACAGCCAGTAAACACGAAATCCAAAATCCAGAGGCAATATCCCCAAGTGGAAGGACAAGATCCTGAGGGTAAGGAGCTCCTGGAGGAGTAGGTTCGTGATGTCACTTGGTTTGAGTGCATCCGTACTAGCAGCACCGCTTCTCCTTGTAAATGAGACCTCTTCAAGCCATGTCTTGAATGAGATACTAAGTACAAATAGCAAAGACTCGTTGACGGCTTATGAAATAAGCGCTTCGACGGCTAGCTTCGTAATCGGAGCCGCTTCGGGACAAATGACCACTGAGCCGGTTCTCGCGACCACAACAGTGGACAATTTATCTTCTGAACTATATCCGGTTTCCAGCGCCTTGGCCTACGGCTCTATTTCAGTGATCCCGGCGGATCAGATTATCGTTGCGCAGACTTCAAAGCCCAACACTTTGGTGGCGCCCGCACATCCGGTGCTGCCTCCTCCGCCGCCGCCGGTACCCCCGCCAGCTCCGAAGGCGGTACCCGTTACCGTCCGTTATGTGGCGCCGGTTGCCGTTTTTAACAACTCCCGAACGGGCCAAGCGTCTTGGTATTCGACGACACCCGGTACATGCGCAAACACATGGCTTCCTTTCGGAACTCTGGTGCGCGTGACGAACCTTGCCAACGGAGCCTCGACGACTTGTCGGGTTGAAGACAGGGGTCCATATGTTGGCGGTAGGATACTTGACCTTTCAGAAACTTCTTTTTCCGCGATAGCCGGCTTAGGATCAGGGGTTATAAATATCAAGATGCAGTGGTAGCTTTTCGCTCTTTATTGCTAACCTCATTTTTATGCGTGAGTACATAAAGGCCTGAAGTTGGGTTTAGGCCGAAGTGAGATCATAAGACTCCTGGACAGATTTGAGTTAGCGCCAAGCCGTGCACTGGGCCAGAATTTCTTGTCCGATCCAAACGTCGCCGCGAAGATCGCGAGACTGGCTGAGATATCAGATCTCGACTACGTGGTAGAGATAGGGCCTGGAATCGGGTCATTAACCGTGGTATTAGCGGGCATGGCTCACTCGTTGGTTGCAATCGAATTTGACCGCTACGTTGTTGCAGTCCTTATTGAAGTCCTGGAAGCAAGAAAACTTTCGAATGTTCAGGTTATATGCGGCGACGCTTTGACGACGGATTTTCACACGTTGTTGGCAAGCAGCCAATCTTGGAAACTCGTGGCAAACCTTCCCTATAACATATCAACGCAGTTAGTGCTTACGATCCTTGAAAAGTATCAGATGATTACCGAGATGCTGGTCATGGTGCAGCGTGAGGTGGGAGAGCGCATGTGCGCGACCCCCGGTACCAACTATTCTCAGGTGGCGCTCAAGCTCGGTTATTTTGCCACCGCAAAAGTAGTGTCCGAGGTATCGCGGGAAGTCTTCATTCCCAAGCCGAATGTGGATTCGGTCTTGGTGCAGATCCGGAGGCGTTCACAATCCGAGCTGGAACTCGATCTAGAAGCCTACGATGCCGTGTTCACCCTTTCGCGCCTGGCGTTCGCAAACAGGCGTCAAATGATTAGGCGCACCCTTTCGTCGGTAATGTCCGTTCGAGACATTGAATCCGCTGGAATTGATCCGTCCAGGAGGCCGGAGACGCTGGCGCTCAGCGACTGGAGACTGCTTGCCGGCGTTGTAACCAAGGCGAGGGGTTGAAGGCTTTGGAGTCTCTGTTTTCACCGGCAAAGCTGACAAAGTATCTTAGGGTGACGGGAGTTCGTTCTGACGGCATGCACGAACTTGAATCGGAAATGGTTGCTCTATCGTTTGGTGACACGATCGAGTTGGGCGATGGCGACGGTATCGAGATTGTGGATGAGATTGGCAGCCTTGCGAGGCTTGAGGGTGGCTTGAAGGACGTTCCAACAGACGGGTCGAATCTGATTTCGAAGGCGCTAACCCTAGCTGGCCACAAGGCGTTGGTTCGCGTACATAAGCGGATCCCTCCCGGCGCGGGGCTAGGAGGCGGCTCATCGAACGCTGCTACTGTCCTCCGTTATTTCAAGGGCTGGGGATCGATGGAAAGGGCGGTGTCCCTTGGAGCTGACGTTCCCTTTTGCATTAGAGGCGGAAGGGCAATCGCACGCGGCGTCGGAGAAGTTTTGCAGCCGTTGCCCCATAGGCCGGAAAGCTTCGTATTGCTGCTGTCACCGTTTGGAGTGTCGACTCGGGAAGTGTATATGAAATTTGACGCACTTGACGGTGACTTAGAAGAGGCGACAAATCACCTTGATTCTGCTGCGCAGGCGTGCGAGCCAAGATTGGCTATCTCCAAAGATGTGCTTCGTAAAGTCTCGGGAGTAGAGCCAATTCTTGCAGGCAGCGGCTCTACCTATTTTGTTCAGGGAACATTTGCAAATCTGGAACTTGATTCCAGACCAATCCTTGGAGAAGGGTTCCGCTATCTTGACGCAGTCATTGATAAGACGAGCTATCGCTTCATCGAGGCATCGACGCTTCCAGCGTTCTCCTGAGCGTGCCTATGGAGGTCAACGGGGATTCGCTTCGGAGATCTGAATTGCTCAGAACCCCAAAGCTTACTTACCCGCAGCGCGCCGTTGCCAGCGAGTTGCCTTCAACATCTTCTTGTGCTTCTTCTTGCGCATGCGCTTTCGGCGCTTTTTTATAAGTGATCCCATAAGGAACAAAACAATAGCCGATTTTTTCGCTAATCAGGTATTTTGGAGGCGCGATAATCTATGGAATTGGTTAGTTGAGAAGTCAAGGAGTTGCATTTGACGCAATTCTTGGCTTTTCCAGTCTAGGATCTTTTTGTCGATTGGCGGGTAGTTCAACCGGCAGAACGCCTGACTTTGGATCAGGAGGTTGGAGGTTCGAGCCCTCCCCCGCCAGCGGTATAGTGGCATTTAGCAGCCCATAATCAGAATTTTTTGATATCTGGACAAATCTTCTTTGGTGAGTAGTTGGCGTACTGTTTGAAAAATTCTTAGATC
>DAHVKW010000094.1 GCA_027320695.1 Actinomycetota bacterium
CTACCTGCCTGATCCTTGGAAATGTCCCCCGACTTCAGCATTTCCGAAACCAGGGTGTGGTCATCAGTCAGCTGATATAGCTCGCCGGCCCGGAAGAGGTACCCGCGCGAATCCCCCACATTTATCAGATCCAGCTTATCTTTGCCATTGTCGGCAACTGACATCAGGCACAGGGTCGTCCCCATCCCAGCCAGCTTGGGCTCTTTTGACGCCTTTGCAAGAATCGCCGAATTCGCTTGACGAACGACTTCCACAATGTTCGAATACTTTTGCGAATCGGAAAACGCTTCCCTGAAAACATCGATAGCAAGCTTGGAAGCTACTTCACCGCCAACATGGCCGCCCATGCCATCGGCGACGGCAAAGACTGTCCCATCCGCAAGGTAGGAATCTTGGTTGTTTTTTCTGATGCGACCAGTGTCACTTGCCACACCCCAAGAAAGTGAAATCAAACGTTAACCTCAAATACGGTCTGGCCAATCTGTAATCGGTCTCCTGACACAATAACCTGAGGACCGGAAATTTTCTTACCGTTGACGAAAGTTCCGTTTGTAGAGTCTAGATCTTCAACATAGTACCCATTTGAATGTTCATAAACCCTTGCGTGCACGCTGGATGCGAAGGTGTCTTTAGGGATTGCAATATTACAACCCTGCCCTCGGCCAACGGTTATGACGCCAGCAATATTGAATTCCGCTCCAGATTCCAGCGAGGTTCCTGACGCGACACGCAGCAATGGCGCGGATCCGCTGGATTTTACCTTTGCTCTTGCCCGCTCTGAACTCTTGGGCTGAGAAGCCGCCGGAGCCGGTGTTGACGCTGAAACCATTATCGGACTTCGCTCCGGCCTGGATTCAACCCAGATAGCCCGTAGCACGCGCAGAAAAAAGAGCCACACCAATACGATCAGCAAGTACTTGAACAGGTTCAGCAGCGATACCGGCATGCTAGTTCTCCACGAAAACGATATGGGCAGCACCTATAATAATCTCATCTTGATTTTTCAATTCAGTCCTTGCCACCTGCACCCCATTCACGTAAGTGCCATTGGTGGAACCCAAATCGGTCAGAATGACCTGGTCCTGATCAATGAAAACTTGCGCATGCTTTCTTGATACTTTGGGATCATCTATAACTATCGTCGAACCAGGCATGCGTCCAATGCTGAGCGCTTGTTTCTCTATCGGGACCTTCTGACCATTGGGAAGAATCAGAGAACCGCCAACCAAATAGTTCACTTCCTCATTGAATTCGGGCTCTACTGAGAAGGTGCTTGGTCTGAACGACATCTCTTCCTTTAAAGTCACTTTGACAGGTCCGGGAAGACGGTAGTGATTCTGAGCGCAGTGTTCGGCAGCTAGTTTCTCTAGTTCGCTGCAGATAGTCGAGGAAAATCCCTCGAAATCCTCGTAATCACGAGACGATAATACGACCTCGAAGTTGTTGGGAGCGACCACTCCCTTGACTCCAACTCTTCGCCCAATTTCGATTTCACGAATGAGGCGCCGCCCTAATTCCGCAGGTTGCAGACCTCTTTTAGAGGTTCGTGCAAACGCGCCCTCTACTAGACGCTCGATTCGAGACTCGAAGCTAGAAAGACCCATACTTATAATCTACTAATTCGAGATCAACAAAGGTGTACCAGCCCCCTCAACTGGCTTTCAGCCGACGTTACACGAATCATCTCAACAAGTGCGACTGTAAATCTCAAATCCGCTAAGGTAGTTTTGCTAACGAGCGTAGAGCTCGTATTTTCGGGCGAGTGGCGGAATAGGCAGACGCGCAGGATTCAGGTTCCTGTATCCGTAAGGATGTGAGGGTTCAACTCCCTTCTCGCCCACCAAACAGCGGTTATTTCTGCGAAACCGGTTCGCTCCGATTCCGCTCAGTCCATCTCCCATTTTCCGGCTCTTCCAAGATCTGCGAGCACGCAAAGCGGCTCATCGGATTTCAGCGGGGTGCCTGTTCTATTTATCGGTCGTGCAGTGAACGAAGGTGCTGCAAGATTGAACTGTGAAAAACAAAACTGCGAGCACCTTCGCCCATACCCACCCTAACGAGATTCTCGGCCCATAGGCCCCAAAAATATTAGCTCCGCCACCGTGCAATAAATAGTTATCGACTTCGAGCTGTGGCAGCGATCAATTGTCGCCTTCTAGATGACTGTGCCGAACTGAGAAGCACCTGGCGGAACCTTACTGTCTAGTTAAAATATCAACCGCCAGCAATTGCGGCAATCACCAGAAAGGGCTCGTCCCCATTCGCCACGGCGAGCGGCAATGGCAGATCCATCGGCTGATGAGAGAGGTCCTCTCCGCAGGCAAAGAACCGTACGAACGGCCTGCGCCTGGTTGTCTGAGGATCGCGCAGCGCGCCTTTTAAGGCTGGAAATCGCAATTCCAGCGCATCAAGCACCAGCTGCTGCGTAGGTTTTCCGTTGACGCTGAGTTCAACTTCGCGTTCTGCGCCAGAGAGACTGCAAAGGTGGTCGGGAAGCCTGACTCGGATCATTTTAGAGTCTGCACCTCTATCGAAAGAACCGGCGGGAGGTCACGAACAATGGCTTCCCAACTGTCTCCCGAGTCGCTCGAAGCGTAAACTTGACCCCCAGAAGTTCCAAAATATATTCCGCAGCTGTCCAGCGAATCCACTGCCATTGCGTCGCGCAGCACGTTTACATAACAGTTTGACTGGGGCAATCCCTTGCCCAACGGTTCCCACTCAAACCCCCCGGTCTTGCTCCGAAAAACCTTGAGGCTTCCGTCGACGAAATGCTCCGAGTCGCTCTTGATGGGAATTACGTATATCGTTTCCGGCTCGTGGGCGTGGACGTCTATGGCAAAACCGAAATCTGTTGGCAAGTCTCCGCTGATTTCATGCCAGTTCTCCCCGCTGTCATCGCTCCTCATCACGTCCCAGTGCTTCTGCATGAACAAGACCTCGGGACGCGACTTGTGCATAGCGATCTTGTGCACGCAATGTCCAACTTCCGCTGTTGGATCGGGTATGTAATTTGACACCAGGCCCTTGTTCGCGGGCTTCCACGTCTCACCTTCATCATCTGAGCGAAAGACCCCGGCAGCCGAAATCGCGACGAAAATCTGCCCGTTGGATTTGGGATCGAGAACAATGGTGTGCAAGCACATGCCACCCGCTCCAGGCTGCCATGAGGACCCGGTTTTGCTATTTCGCAGCCCGGAGAGTTCCTTCCAAGTCAGGCCGCCGTCCTTCGACTTGAACAGCGCCGCGTCTTCGACACCTGCATAAACTTCATCCGGATCCAAACCGGAAGGCTCCAGGTGCCACACTCTCTTGAACTCCCATGGGCGCGGAGTTCCGTCATACCACTGATGGGTCATAGCCGCACCGTCATAGGCGAATTCATTTCCCACGGGGTCCCAGGTAATTCCGCCGTCACTCGACCGCTGCAGGTGCTGGCCAAACCATGGGCTGGACTGCGAGGCGTAAATGCGGTCAGGATCTACGGGAGATCCCTTCATATGGTATATTTCCCAGCCCGCAAAGTGGGGTCCAGCAATGCTCCATTGCTTTCGCCGCTCGTCGGAACTCAGAATGAAAGCCCCTTTGCGCGTACCAACCAGTACCCGTACTCCAGCCATTCCCCCCCCAAACTGTGCTTCAATAAAGCACCGCGAACCAAGTAAGTATTAATTTGAAACTAACGCATGCAATTTACTTTTTCAATGATAATTTCGATGGCGCGCTGGGAAATGCAACAGTGATTGCGCAAACAGTACCAGCTGCAGGCCCCACTGTTATCGCAGCAATCTGGCATGGGGCAGGCTTACTGACAAACATTGTCCTATTTCAGACAGTCGTGCCCCACAAATCAAGAGTTGTAAAAGCACTGACGGGCATTCCTATTCCATTGTCGCACGAACGACGAGCAAAGAGTTCAAAGGCTGAGCGCCTGCTCTAGGCTCAGCCTAGAACGCGCAACCTGGTCCGAGCCTTTCTTGGAGACATAATCGGGATCATGCGCGTTTATTCCGGGGTACGCTCTATAGGGCTGGGAAATACCTTAGGGACAAACTTGCACCTTGCTCTTATCGCATCTACATTTGCCATCATCTTCTTGGCGGAACTTCCGGATAAGACGATGATCTCATCTATCATCATGGGTTCCAAGTTGGCACCATGGAGGGTGTTCCTTGGTGCGTCGGTGGCATTTCTCTTCCAGGTGATCATCGCGGTATCCATAGGCGGACTGGTATCGCATATTCCAAGAGAGCCGCTTGAACTCGGGATTGGCTTCGGCTTTCTCATAGGGGCAGGACTTATTGTCAAGGACATGAGATCCCGTGAAATCGACAAAGAAGAAGCGTTGGTCCGGGAGATATCAAACGAACACTTCTGGTCTCAGGTCTTGGTCGCCTTCGGGGTCATTTTCATCGCCGAATTCGGGGACATAACTCAGATTGCCACAGCAAATCTTGCTGCCAAGACGGCGGATCCCCTCTCGGTCGGTATAGGTTCTCTTCTTGGCTTATGGGCGGTCACTGGACTTGGAATTTACTTCGGATCGACGGTGCTCTCAAAGGTCCCGCTGAAACCGGTTCAGATCGCAAGCACGCTTATCATGACGGGTCTGGGAGCGTTCAGCATCTTAAACGTCCTACTGTAAATGTCACTCTGGCCAAACAGCCAAGTTACGCGAAATGATAAAGTTATAGCGACCTCAGGTCATAACTAATCGAAATTGGCACAATCCGCTGCGGCTAAGCGTAAGGGAGCTAATGAACATCGGGCTTGGGAATCTCATCGAGGGAGCCTCCGCTGCTCACGTTGAAGAGTGCCGAAAATTCTATGCCGCAAAGGTGGCATCCGGTGGCCAACAGGCGCCAACCAGCCATGAAGAGCTTCGTAAAGCCCGTAACAAGCTGGCCGCAACATACGGGAGCGGACGCGCCATTGAACTCATTGCGCGCGCCGGCAAGAGAAAGGTACCGGTCAGGGTGACGAACCCCAGCTCCGGAGAATCGCGGGCGACTTACCTCGATATCCACGGCGGGGGCTTCTACATGGACTCGGCAGCCCGAAATGACGTTCGAAATGCTCATCTGGCCGATGCGCTAGCAATGAATGTAGTTAGCGTCGAATATCGTTTGGCACCCGAGAACCCCTGGCCGGCGGCGCCAGACGATTGTGAGACCGCCGCCCTATGGCTCGTCGAAAAGGGCCAAAAACAATTCGACACGGAGCAGATCCTTATCGGCGGAGCCTCGGCGGGCGCAACCCTGGCCATGACGACACTGTTAAGGCTTAGAGACCGGGGCGTGGTCGACCGGATTATCGGTGCTGTGCTGGCATATGGCGCATACGACCTCAGCGGACAGTCTCCAGGCGGCCGATTGTATTCCGATGAGTGGTTCATTCAGGCATACGCCGGACACGTACCAGATCGAACCGTTCCTGACTTGTCTCCCCTCTACGGAAAGTTTGGCGGCTTGCCGCCGGCGCTAATGCTCGTTGGTGCGTTGGACGTGCTGCTGGAAGACAACCTCGCCATGGCGGCGCGACTGTCAGCCGCTGGCAATGAGGTCGATCTTCGGGTGTTTCCGGAGTCCATGCACGGCTTCATGTCTCACCCGACTGCCATGGCCAGATTTGCCTTGGCTGGTGTTGAAACGTGGCTTGCAAGCCGACTAGCTTAACTTTCGCAACCAGGTTTCCGCCTAATCGAAGCTGAGTCCCTGCCAAAGGCCGTCAGTCGCCCAAATCCAAAAATTGCTGGAAGATACCCTGTGACGGGTAACCGAATCTGCCAGAAAAATACCGGCGCTTAGTGTTACAGCGCAGCTCGAGCTAAGGAAAAGCGGGACGGGAAGACCGAGAGGAAAAGCACTGGCCC
Organism: Actinomycetota bacterium; assembly: GCA_027320695.1. Taxonomy (GTDB): domain Bacteria; phylum Actinomycetota; class Acidimicrobiia; order Acidimicrobiales; family Acidimicrobiaceae; genus SCQM01. The sequence continues at coordinate 5,873 of DAHVKW010000094.1, forward strand.
GCCGGCCAGGGTGCACCTCTGCTTGGGTTTGATACAGAACAAGTTGGCGGAGAGGGAGGGATTTGAACCCTCGGACCCGGTTTCCCAGGTCAACTCATTAGCAGTGAGACCCATTCGACCACTCTGGCACCTCTCCAAAATGCACTAGCGACAGTGTAGGAGATAATTGCGACAAGACACGCAATAGACTGCTGCCAGTCTCTGAAAGTCAGTTTATCCTTGAGGAGCGGTCCCCACTATACTTCCCCACGTTGCCGACAAAACAACGGCCATTCCAAATAGCTGGAAATAGCGACACCCAAGCCATAGGAGCGACAAGTTGCATGCCAACACCCATGTCATGACCTTCCTTCAAGCAGTAATTATGGGGTTATTGCAAGGAATTACTGAGCTGTTCCCCATCTCAAGCCTCGGCCATTCAGTTATTCTCCCCCAGCTGCTTGGATGGACTCAGATTGTCAAGGCTCAAAATGCCGATCATTCCTTCTTTTTGACATTTCTCGTGGGCCTTCACGTGGCAACCGCCGCTGCGCTTTTCGTATACTTCCGCAAAGACTGGGCCAAAATCATCAAGGGAGTCATAGCAACCTTTTCAACCCGCAAAATTGAAACCTCAGTCCAAAGGCTCGGCTGGCTGCTTATCGTAGCAACAATTCCTGCTGGAATAATGGGGCTGCTTTTCGAACACCTATTTAGGAGAGTGTTCGCCAAACCACTCTGGGCGTCATTCTTTCTCTTCATCAATGGGATAGTCCTGCTGATAGGTGAAAAGAAGCGAAAAGAGGCAGAAAACTCTCCAAGGAGAGTCCACTCCAAAGGCGGAATGCACCATGTCAGAAAGGGTCATCGCCTACTCGACACTTTGGAATTCAAAGAAGCCGTGGCAATCGGCGTCGCTCAGGTATTCGCCTTGCTGGCAGGTATTTCAAGATCCGGCATAACTATGGTGGCAGGCCTTGTGAGAGGAATGGACCACGAAGACTCAGCCAGATTTTCCTTTCTGCTGGCGACTCCCATTATCCTGGCGGCCGGACTTTACAAACTGCCCAGCCTTTTGGGTCACAGTGCTTCGGGCGTTCGCCCGCAAATTCTCATTGGCAGCATCGCCGCATTCATAGCAGCCTATATTTCTGTGGCATTCCTCATAAAGTACTTCCGTACCAAGAATCTTTACCCTTTTGCAATCTATTCCATGATTATTGGAGCCATTATGTTCGTACACTTCCTGTAATGACCTATGACCTAGCACGCTAGTTTTTAGTGTGACACTTTCAAGGAGACTAGAAAACTGACTCTCATCTACATAGGATTGTTCGCAGTTCTTGGCGCTTGGGCAAGATACGGACAGACAAT
>DAHVKW010000095.1 GCA_027320695.1 Actinomycetota bacterium
CTTGAAGATGCCGAGACTCTTTACGACCTTGGCAAGGAAGAAGAAGAAGATAGCCTGGAATCGGAGATTGACTCGTCTATCGCGGACTTGACCAAAGAGTTCGATGCCCTAGAGCTGCGGTTGCTATTTTCTGGAGAGCACGATGCAAAAGACGCGGTGTGCGAAATTCATGCCGGCGTTGGAGGCACGGACGCCCAGGATTGGGCTGAAATGATGCTGCGGATGTATCTCAGATGGGCAGAGCGGCGCGGCTTCGAGGTGGAAGTGGACGAAGTTTCCTCCGGACAAGAGGCGGGCATTCTATCGGCGACAATGATAATAAGAGGGCGGTTCGCCTACGGTCTCCTTCGGGCCGAAAAAGGCGTTCACCGCCTGGTGAGGATTTCGCCTTTTGGCGCAGCTGGTAAGCGGCAGACGAGCTTTTCATCCTTTGATGCGGTGCCATATATGGATGATATGGTTGATGAAATCGCGATCGATGAAAAGGAACTCAGGATAGACACCTATCGGTCATCCGGAGCTGGCGGACAGCACGTCAACGTTACTGACTCGGCAGTGCGCATCACCCATATTCCCAGTGGAATCGTCGTTTCATGTCAGAACGAGCGAAGCCAACATCAAAATAAGGCTAAGGCTCTGCAAATTTTAGCGGCTAAATTGGTTGAGCGGCAGCGGCAGCAAAGGCGGGCAGAAATTGATGCGATTGCGGGACCCCAATCGGAAGTTGGATGGGGAAACCAGATTCGATCTTACGTTTTAGCTCCCTACCAGCTGGTTAAAGATCTTCGTACTGGCACAGAGACCGGAAACGTAGATGCAGTTCTTGACGGGGATTTGGATAATTTTATGGAGTCATATTTGCGCTGGGAGCGGTCAAATAATTCCTAAGACGGTAGGGGCAACACCTATTATGAAATATCTAAATAGAACCACGCTCCGAATCTTCCTGGCGTGGGGAGGCTCAGAATGATCAAAGTTGACAGAGTCTATAAGCGCTACAAGGAGAATCAGTATGCGCTTTCGGACTGCTCTCTTGAGATAGACCGCGGTGAATTCGTGTTTGTGGTTGGAGCTTCCGGATCTGGGAAGTCTACTCTGCTGCGCTTGTTGCTGAGAGAAGAGCGTCCTGACTCGGGCGAGGTATGGGTAGCCGGCAAGGAGTTGTCCGCCATGCCTGGCTGGAAAGTTCCATTCTTCAGAAGAAATATCGGATCTATTTTCCAGGACTTTCGACTTCTGCCCAATAAGACGGTATTTGACAACGTCGGATTCGCGCTTGAGGTTATTGGAAAATCTAAGCGGCACATTACGACACAGGTTCCACAGATGCTTGAGCTAGTAGGTTTGCACGATAAGCAAGAAAGGTTCCCGGATGAGTTGTCCGGGGGCGAGCAGCAGCGAGTCGCTATCGCGAGGGCGTTCATAAACAAGCCGCTCATTCTTTTGGCCGATGAGCCTACTGGGAACCTCGACCCTGAAAACTCGTGGAGTGTTATGGGTTTGTTGGAGCGCATCAACCGAACCGGAACTACGGTATTGATGGCGACGCATGATGTTGGGATAGTCGACTCGATGAGAAGGCGCGTCATAGAGCTCGAAAATGGACAGATCAAGAGAGACCAAACCCGCGGAGTGTATGGTCTTGGCCAGACGTCAACCTGAGCTGTAAGGAGTAGTTGTGGCAATTTCACTGGAATACGTGGTCAAGGAAACCTCTGGCAATCTGTGGAGAAACCGGCTGATGAGTTTGGCCGCAGTTCTCACAATTTCGGTGTCATTGGCTCTTGCGGGCGCTTCGCTTCTGCTAAAGCAAGGAGTTTCGACGGCCACTTCCCAATGGAAGGGTGGCGTCCAGCTGCTGATTTTCATGCAGCCAACGGCTACGAATGCGCAGACCAGCACCGTGGAGCGCCAGCTGAAGTCGCTTCCTGAAATCAAGAGCTACTACTATATGGACCAGGCCAAGTCATATCAAGAGTTCAAACAGCTCATGGCCAATTCACCGGATCTTTTGCAAAGCGTCACCGAATCTCAGATTCCACCGTCTTTTAGGGTTGTTCTCAAAAACCCGAGTGCCGCACCATCGGTTGGATCGCTATTTCAGCAGCAAGCAGGCGTCAAGGATGTCAACTTCAACAGGGGCGCTATAAATACGATGCTTCACGTCACATCAATCGCGCAGTTCGTGATCGTCGGCCTAGCGGCCATATTGCTAATATCCGCGTCGGTATTGATTTTGAATGTAATACGTGTTGCAATATTTTCGAGGCGACGTGAAGTTGCCGTGATGAAGCTGGTGGGGGCGACTAACTGGTTCATCCGAGTACCATTCATGCTTGAAGGCATGGTGCAGGGTTTGGTTGGATCTATTGTGGCGGCTGGCGCAGTCGTTGGTATCCAAGCACTTTTCCAATACGTCATTCAGCACTTCAACGTGACGATTCTGTCAAACTTCCTGGTGTCTTCCCATGACGTACTAATGACCGAGCTTTTTGTAGTCGCTATGGGAATTATCGTGGGCACCGCTGGATCGGCTTTTGCCGTTAGACGGTATCTAGAGGTCTAAAGAAATCCTGCGCGATGTCTTCCTAGGCCGGTCCCGGCCAAACTGCGGTGTGGCCAACCGGTATCAGAAGGTTACTTGCTGCCAGGTTGCGCCGCTGTCGTGAGTCATTATGAAGACAGAAGATACCTGTCCGGCGTTTACGGCATTTCCCGCGACGGCAAATCCCTGCGTGTCTGTCGTAAATCCTAGATCGTGGATGGGAGCTCCCCCGTACGCCGAACTATTGAAAACAGTTTGCCAGCTCGAGCCCCCGTTGGCGCTCACGTAGAGAAGAGTGGCACCAGACGAGGCTGCTACGGCGATGGTCTTTCCGTCAGGCGATGCAATCGCGTTCAGGATTCCTCCAAGTGGTGGTTGCGTGGCGGCGGCAGTAAATGTTGAGAGATTCGTAGTCTTGACAACTGTTTTTTGCTGAGTTCCGGCACCGGCATCGCCTCCGCAGGCAAGCACGATCTGTGGGTCGATGGAACCAGCCGCCGGGGTTGCCAGGGCGACCACGGGATTTGTCGGAATTCCATTTTGACAGCCCGGGTTGAGGTGCGTCCAGGTAGTTGTACCATTTGCCTGATAGTAGAGGTCACCCTTGTTGTCATTTGCCGAAATAGTGGCCCCTTGGGGATTGGCGACTACCCGTGGCTGCCATCCTGAAGAAAAGACCGGCTGGGCCTGCAGTATAAAGTTGTCTTGCGTGGCAACGGAGGTATATAGCAGGTCAGCTCCTGGAACGGCAGAGTTTTGATCGCCGGCGATGAGGTAGGTTGTCGTGCCATTGGTTTCGAGCGAAGTTACTCCAAAAGTGCTTGGCGCGCCGGCAAGTGTCACCTTATTCCAGGTGGCACCGCCGTCGTGGGTGGTGTACAGGCTTGGACCATAAAGGTATCCGTCAAGTATGTTCACGAAGCGGATTCTCGAAACGGCCGCATTGTTCGTTGTCAACATGGGTCCCTGGGCCAAGGGGATGTTTGGAGCGGGTATTGATAGCCAAGTCTTCCCGCCGTCTTGCGTCCTCGCGATGGTCAGACACGGGCTGCCCGTGCAATATGAGATTCCTAATACGAAACCTACCTCAGGCGAAACAAAGGTGGAGGATTCAGGTTCGAAACCTGACGGCAAAGGAGTGCCGGCAGGCGCTGTGATGGGTGGCTTGGTTGTAGTGGTCGAAGATGTAGTGGGCGAGGATGTCGAGGAAGACGAAGTTGTTGAACTAGGCGGCGCGCTTTTTTTCGAAGAGCTGAGGCTAAAGCCTATTGCTGCTGCAACAATGATCACAACGGCAATCACAATCGACGCTATTACTCGTGTCCTCTGTCTCGTCATGGCATTCCTCCATAGATCGCCTAATTTCATCCCTGCAAGTCCATTACTCGCTTTGCGAACTCAACAACATCGTCAGAGCTTGGGTAATGAAGGCCTTATCGACATTTCTACCCTATAAATTGCGACAAATTGGGAATTTCCCTGTCCATAGGATAGCTGTCCTTGGCCGTTTTTTTCAGGCACACGGCATTGCGCCTGCCCGATTTTAATATCGACTAGAGCGAAATCGCGTGAAGTCGCGCGCAGTTTGGCAGCTCAAAGGCGATTAACTAATGGGTGGCTCTTTTAAAAGGCAGTTTTGGGGTACTGTCGATGGTGTCGCCATTGTGCAAAGCTGAAAAAAAGGCATCCATGATGCTAGATGTCAGAAAGAAGGTTGACGTGACATCTGAGTTCCCAGTTGTTCCAATTTCGAATCCGTTGTTCGACGCGCTTGCACTCGGCCAAAGCATTTGGTACGACAATATTAGAAGATCTTTGCTTAGTTCCGGGCAGCTGACAAGGATGGTCAGTGAGGACGGACTGCGTGGCGTGACATCCAACCCATCGATCTTCGATAAGGCAATTGCGGGCTCCACTGACTACGAGCGGGCATTGGAAGAAATAAGGACGCAGGGAGTTTTGGATGCGAGAGAAGCTTATGAAGAGCTTGCTTTCAAGGACATAGTGACTGCCGCAGATATCATGCATTCAGTTTACGATGCCAGTTCAAGACAAGATGGCTACGTAAGTATTGAGGTTCCGCCTCATTTTGCTCGCGATGCGCAGGGCACGGTTGACGAGGCAATTCGAATCTGGCAGATAATTGACCGGCCTAACTTGATGATTAAAGTGCCCGGGACTGCCGAAGGGCTGATTGCGGCCAGAGCCTTGATTCGCCGTGGGATCAACGTAAATGTCACCCTGCTATTTTCGATTCAAAGATATGAAGCGACTGCGCGGGCCTTCATCGAAGGTCTTTCCGGCAGGCTCTCAGACGGTGAGACACTCGAAGGAGTTGCTTCGGTCGCGAGCTTTTTCATAAGCCGCATCGATTCTGCGGTTGATCCCCTGGTGAGTGCCGCGCTTACCGGCAAAATCGGAATTGCCAGCGCCAAAGTTGCCTATCAGCGGTACAAAGAGCTCTTTTCTGGAGAGGAATGGCAGAAATTGTCGGATGCGGGCGCTTCACCGCAAAGATTGCTGTGGGCGTCGACAAGCACAAAGAACCCCGCTTTCCCGCGCCTTCTCTATGTCGAGTCTTTGATTGGCCCCAATACGGTCAATACCATTCCTCCGGACACATATGAGAGTTTCAAGGTTAAGGGCCGCGTGGCGCCGACCCTGGAAGAATCCGTCGGCGAAGCAGAAAACACGTTGATTCGTTTGTCGGGTGAAGGCATTTCTTTGCAGACCATCACTGATCGGTTGTTGGAGGAAGGCCTTTCCTCTTTTTCTGTGGCCTTTAATAAGCTGCTTGGGTCCATTGAGACTTCGATCGGAGGTCACGTGGCAACGACATTTGCGCTTGAAGCCCGGCTTCCCGAATCTTTGTCACAAAAGGTTCAGGAGATTACCGAGGAGTGGCGCGAATCGTCCAAGGTCGAAAGGATTTGGCTGCACGATCGCCGGCTCTGGAGCAACAGGGACGAGGACAGATGGCTGGGGTGGCTTTCAATTCCGATGGATCGAAGTTCCCATCCACACCATTTTCGCCAGATGGCGAACATGGCAAGAGAGGGTCGTTTCCGCGATGCGGTGGTTCTCGGAATGGGCGGTTCGAGCTTATGTCCAGAAGCCCTGTCGATTTCGTTCGAGCCCGCGCATGGTTTCCCGCGTCTAAGAATCTTGGATTCGACAGATCCGGTGCAGATCAGGACTCTAGAAGAAGAGCTTGATCTGTCCAGGACGTTGTTCTTCGTTTCTTCGAAGTCGGGCACTACCCTCGAACCCAACATCTACGCAAACTATTTTTACGATCTGACTAAAGCTGTGGTAGGCGAGGATGAGGTCGGCAAGAGGTTTATTGCGATAACTGATCCTGGCTCGCCGCTTGAACAACGGGCCAAATCGCAGAAGTGGAGAGGCGTTTACTACGGCGTTCCCTCCATCGGTGGACGATATTCTGCGCTTAGTGATTTTGGCATGATTCCGGGCGCGGCTGCAGGGCTTGATGTTGCCGAACTGCTAGATCGCGCGGAGGCGATGGCGCACGCCTGCGCCGCATGCGTTCCATTGGGCGACAATCCCGGCTTCTTGCTGGGAGCCATAATTGGCGCGTGTGCAGTCGCGGGGATCGACAAGCTGACGCTCGAGACTTCTGGATCGGTATCTGATTTAGGGGCTTGGCTTAGCCAACTGCTTGCTGAATCGACTGGCAAAGAGGGAAAGGGAGTCATCCCTATTGACGGCGAACCTATCGGTAATCCCGATAACTACGGGAAGGATCGGCTGTTTGTGCAGGTAAGGCTGCTCTCGGAGATCAATCCGGACTCGGATCGCAAGTTCGACGCCTTAGCCAAAGCGGGACACCCTGTCTGCCGCATCAATCTAACGGATGAATATGACCTGGGCCGCGAGTTCTTTAGATGGGAGTTTGCCACCGCGGTGGCGGGTTCCATTATTGGAATCAATCCCTTCGACCAGCCAGACGTCGAAGACGCTAAAGTCGCCACCAGAAAGCTGACGGAAAAATATGAGAAGAATGGGTCTCTAGCAAAGTTGAATCCTCTGGCGAGTAACGAATTCTTCACGTTATATACGAATGAGGCCAATGCCGAGGCTTTAGGCCATCGACAGGGCAACATGGACGTCAAGGACCTGCTCGCTGCACATCTTAAGCGGACCAATCCCGATGATTACGTAGCTTTGTTGGCCTATATACCCATGAATCAGTCCAGTGAGTCAAAGCTGACGGGGATGCGAACACTGATAAGAGATCGGCTCAAAGTCGCAACTTGCGTTGGATTTGGACCCAGGTTTCAGCATTCGACTGGCCAAGCGTACAAGGGTGGACCCAACACAGGGCTGTTTCTGCAGGTGACATGTGACGATGCGATGGACATAGATGTCCCTGGTCACGGCTATACCTTCGGTCTCGTCAAGGAGGCGCAGGCTCGAGGAGATTTTGATGCGCTTGCAAGTCGGGACAGGCGGGTGGTGAGAATTCACATCGCTTCCGATCTGGAGAAAGGTATGGATCGTCTCGCAGAGATGATTGCGGATTGTCTTGGAAACTGAAGCTCCCGGCCGCAGACCTTAAGCACTTGAACAGCTCTCCCCGTCGAGAGCGAGGAGGATGAAATCATGCAGTTTGGAATGGTAGGTCTTGGCAGGATGGGGGCTAACCTCGTCCGCCG
>DAHVKW010000096.1 GCA_027320695.1 Actinomycetota bacterium
AGCGGATCGAACCCCAAAATACGTTAATCGATTAGAACAGGTCATCATTGACGTGCTTGGTCAGCTCGGCCTTCAAAATGCCGGGCGGTTGGCAGGATATCCCGGAGTGTGGGTAGATCCAGAAGGTTCCAACCCGAGAAAAATATGCGCAATAGGGGTTAAGATCACGCGAAACAGGTCAATGCACGGGTTCGCGCTCAATGTTAAGACCGATCTGTCAATGTTCGGCCATATAGTTCCTTGCGGAATCACCGATAAGCCTGTCACGTCGCTCGAAAACGAAGGCATAGCGGTTTCGATGGAAGAAGTGGTTGATAAGGTCGTAAGGCATTCCGCGCGCGTATTCGATGATGGGACTTACCTCCACCAGAGTGTTGGTTTCAGGCGGCATGAGCGATCAGCAGATCTTGACCGGAGCGCGCAGGTAATTCCCAGAGAGTCGCGAAGTGAAACCGCAGGGCAAATTAGCAACATGTCCAAGCGAATGGATCGGTCCGGTATTGACGCAGGCGACTTTTTGACTATCAGCTCCCGCAAACCGGAGTGGCTACGCGCCAAGGCGAACATGGGGACCGAATACCGAGACGTCAAAAGGACAATGCGGAAATATTCCCTCGTTACGGTGTGCGAGGAGGCGGGATGCCCAAATATTTTTGAGTGCTGGGCAGATGGAACGGCTACCTTCATGATAAATGGGGAGAACTGTACCCGTGCCTGCTCGTTCTGTCTGGTGCAGACCAATCATCCGGCGCCTTTGGATCCTATGGAACCGACCAGGGTCGCCAACGCGGTCAAGGAGATGAATCTGGCATTTGCCGTGGTGACGGCGGTGGCACGTGACGATCTCTCGGACGGCGGATCTGGCGCGTTCGCGGCAACCATAAATGAGATTCGTCGAATTTCGCCGGGAACTCAAGTTGAAGTGTTGATATCGGACTGCAAAGGTGACAGCGCGAGTCTGGCAAAGGTATTTGATTCCCGTCCGGACGTGTTGAGCCATAACCTTGAAACGGTAGCGAGAATCCAAAACGTTGTCCGCCCATCGGCTTCTTACGCCAGGTCGCTTTCAGTGCTCGCGCGGGCCAAGGATGCGGGACTCACCGTAAAGTCCAGCCTCATCGCTGGAATGGGTGAGACAAAGGAGGAGCTCGCGGCCGCGCTGCGTGATCTGGCATCGGTTGGCACAGATATCGTGACCATAGGTCAATATTTGCGACCGACCAAAAATCACTTTCCAGTTGCAAGATGGATAACACCTGAAGAGTTTTCTGAGCTAGCGGTAATCGGCGAAGGGTATGGCATAGGTCATGTCGAGGCGTCTCCTATGGTCAGGTCGTCGTATCATGCCAAATCTTCGTTTAGCATGATTGCCAACTCTGGGCACCTAATTCAGGTGTAGGATTTCATTTCTAATTCGGCTTTTTAGGGCGGATACAGTGGCGAGTCGGCTTTCCATAAGTGCAGGAGACCTTACCAAGGTCTATCTTTCCAGGCTGGGCAAAGTTCGGGAAAGAATGTCTGCACTTGGCGTGGATGCGCTGGTGCTGTCCCTGGGGGCGGATCTTCCATGGCTGATTGGATACAAGGCTATGCCTCTCGAGAGGCTAACGGCTCTCGTGGTGAGGCTTCATGAACAGCCAGTGCTAGTGGTGCCCGCTTTGGAAGAGCCAAGGGTAGTTCCGCATGGCGAGTTGTTTAAAGTCAGACCTTGGCGTGAGTACGAGGATCCCTATGAAATTGTTGTCAGGGCAATACGGGGATGCAGCCGGGTTGGCATGTCAGATCGCATGTGGGCGGCATCACTATTGAAGTTCCAGCTTAATTGCACGGCAAACTTTATACCTGCTTCGCAAGTGACGAGAAGTCTCCGAAGCGTCAAGGATCTTATAGAGCAAGCCATGCTGGCCGAAGCGGCGAGGCGGACCGACGAGGTAGCTGATGCTGTAATCGGCGGAGAGATAAATTTCATTGGTCGTAGCGAGCGAGAGATTTCAATGGAGATTTCTGAGCGATTGCTAGATGCGGGCCTGAATAAAGTCAATTTTTCAATTGTGGGATCGGGACCGAATTCTGCGTCACCCCATCATGAACCCGGTCGGAGAGTGATAGGCGAGAGTGAAGCGGTTGTGTGTGATTTTGGCGGAGAGTTTCAACTGGATGCCTCGGCAGGATACTGCTCTGATATAACCAGAACCGTTGTTACCGGCGAGATGCCAGAAAGATTTATTGAACTTTACTCTGTCTTGGAGATTGCCCAAAGACGCCAGAGAGAACATGTGCGAGCAGGGGTCAGCTGCGAAAAGCTGGACGAAGTCGGCAGGTCGTATATCGAAAATTTTGGCTACGATGAATATTTCATTCACAGGACGGGCCACGGAATCGGCATAGAAGAACATGAGGAGCCATACATCGTCGCAGGCAACCTGGATTATGTGGAGCCAGGCAACGCCTTCTCAATCGAACCTGGAATCTACATCCCCAATCTCTACGGAGCTCGGATCGAGGACATCGTAATCGCAACTGAATCAGGATGCGATGTGCTCAACAATGTTGACAGAAGCCTGCACCGGGTTGGTTGACCGGCGTTACGCGATGAAGTACTTAGCCTGCGGATGATGGCAGATTATCGCGGAAGTTGTCTGTTCCGGATGTAGTTGAAATCCTTCGCTCACTTCCACCCCGATTCGCCCGGCTTCCAATAAGTTGGCCACCGTTGCGTTATCTTCGAGGTTAGGGCAGGCCGGGTATCCCCATGAATACCGTCCACTGCGGTACTGCTGCCGGAACAGGCCGGCGAGGGTGGGGCCATCCTGGTCTACAAACCCCCACTCAGTTCTAATTCTGTGATGCCAATACTCCGCCAGCGCTTCAGTCATCTCCACGCTTAGGCCGTGTAGAAGGAGGTAATCCTGGTAGCGGTTGTCACGGAAATATGCCGCGGTTACTTCGGAGGCTTTAGATCCCATCGAAACTATATGGAATGCAGCATAGTCAACTTCTGGCGAGTCGATAGGTCTAAAGAAATCTGCGATGCAAAGGTACGGATCTTTCTTCTGTCGCGGAAAGGCGAATCTAGATATTTCTTGCTTTCTCTCTACGTCCGAGAACACGACCAGGTCGTTTTTGGATGACCCGACAGGAAAATAGCCGTAAACCACCTGCGGAGTTAGTATTTGCTCCGCTTTGGCGGTGTTCAGCTGTTCGCGGAGGGTAGGCCTAATCCGCTCTTTGAACTCTGGGTCGGTTTCGCCCCGATTCGGCCGGAATCCCCACTGATTTCTGAACAGCGCGGTTTCATTCAGGAATTCCGCGATGTCGTCCAATGGGATACCCTTTACCACGCGGGAACCTATGAATGGAGGGACGAATATTTTATTGTCCATTGTCACTTGCGGTGATCTCAGGGGAATATTTGGATTTGGCTCGGTTTCCAGGTCGCGCGCAGACTTGCTCTTTGGGAGTTTTCTTTCAGAAAGGACTCGGCCAAAGTCTGGATCGTCGATGTTCTGCGCCTTCATTTCAACTAAGCGGTCCATAGTGCGCAGGCCCTCGAAGGCATCCTTGCCGTAGAAGAGTCTGCCTTTGTAAATCTGCCGAAGATCTTTCTCGACGTAAGTGCGGGTCAGGGCTGCGCCGCCCAAAATCACCGGGATGGACTCTAGGCCCCTCTCATTGAGCTCGTTAAGATTTTCCCGCATGATCAGGGTTGACTTGACTAGCAATCCGCTCATGCCTATTGCATCCGCCTCAACTTCCAGGGCCTTTTGGATCATTTCGCCCATTGAGACCTTGATCCCGAGGTTGTGCACCTGGTAGCCGTTGTTGGTGAGAATGATATCGACAAGATTCTTCCCGATGTCATGAACATCACCCTTGACGGTGGCGAGTACGACTTTGCCTTTTGAACCTGTGTCCTTTTTCTCCATAAAGGGTTCTAGATAGCTGACGGCGGTTTTCATGGTTTCAGCGCTGGACAGCACAAAGGGAAGTTGCATTTGACCGCTGCCAAACAGCTCGCCTACGACTTTCATGCCGTCAAGGAGGAATGTATTGACTATTTCCAGCGCCGCGTACCCGTCGTTCAAGGCCTGGGTCAGATCTGGTTCGAGGCCTGTCCTATTGCCGTCAATAATCCTGCGGGTCAGCCGCTCGCCAATCTCGAGGGATGACAGGTCGACCGCTTCTTCGGCTGTGCTTTTGATTCCTTCGAATGCCTTTATGAGCTCATTGAGAGGGTCGTAATCACTGGTTCGGCGATCATAAATGAGGTCGAGGCAGATCTTTTTTTGCTCGTCAGGGATTTTTGAGAGAGGGATAATGCGCGCCGGGTGTGAGATTGCGGCATCGAGCCCCGCTTTCATGCACTCGTCAAGGAATACCGAGTTGAGCACGTGCCTTGCCGCCGGGTTGAGTCCAAAGGAGGTGTTAGACAGGCCAAGCACCGTAAAAACTCCGGGTAATTCCGATTTAATTGCACGGATTCCGTTGATGGTTTCGATTCCGTCTTTGCGGGACTCCTCCATCCCGGTTGTAAGTGGGAGAGCGAGTGGATCGAATATTAGATCGTGTGGCTCAAGCCCGTATTTATTGACGGCGATATCGTAGATGCTCCGAGCGGCCCTAAGTTTCCATTCTGCAGTTCTTGCCTGGCCCTGCTGATCAATGCAGGTGCAGATCACCGCCGCGCCGTACTCTTTAGCAAGTGAGAGAAATCGGTCAAGCCGCGTACCGGGAGCGTCGCCGTCTTCGAGATTGACGGAGTTCAAAATAGGCTTCCCGCCAATCCACTGGAGGCCTGTTTCAATAACCTGCGGTTCGGTAGAGTCCAATACGATCGGCAGTGAGGACTGCGTGGCGAACCGGGATGCGATCTCGGTCATGTCTCCCACTCCGTCTGCGCCGGTATAGTCGACACAGACGTCAATTGCATGGGAGCCTTCTTTTACCTGGTCCTTGGCCATCTCCACGCAAGCTTCCCAGTCCTTGGAGAGCATGGCTTCCCTGAATCTCTTTGAACCGTTTGCATTGGTCCGCTCGCCAATTGCGAAGTATGCATTCTCCTGCTTCAAAGTCGCGGCCGAGTAAAGCGAAGAAATAGATGGCTCGTATTCGACTTCGGGTTTGGCGGGTTCAAGATTGGCGCACTCTTCAACAACCCGGCGAAGGTGCTCGGGGGTGGTCCCACAGCAACCTCCGACGACCCGCACGCCAAGATCCGTGATAAATCGCGAATGATACGAAGCCAGCTCTTCGGGAGTCAGGTCGTAGTGCATTTTGCCGTCGACGACGGAAGGCAATCCAGCATTTGGCAGACACGAGACAGGAGTCCTTGAGTGTGCAGTTAGATGCCGGAGGTGCTCGCTCATCTCAGCTGGTCCGGTGGCACAGTTGATGCCGACAACATCGACTTTCATCGCATCCAAAGCTGTGAGAGCGGCAGCAATCTCGGTGCCTGGCAGCATGCGACCTGTCAGCTCGATCGTGACCTGTGTCTGAATCGGGATTTGTCTCCCAAGCTTCGCCATTGCACGCCGCGCAGCAATTATCGCCGCCTTAGCGGACAGCAAATCGAAAACCGTTTCAATAAGGAATAGGTCAACGCCGCCTTCGAGCAGCGCTTCCGCTTGAACCTGATAGGAATCTCTGATCTGGGAGAATGATATCTGCCCCAGCGAGGGGAACTTGGTTCCAGGACCCACGGATCCCGCGACAAACTTGGGATCGGATTTGGAGGTATATGAGCTGGCGACTTCTTTTGCCAGTTGTGCGGCTTTGAGATTAATCTCGTAGGCCTTTTCAGCGAGTCCGTATTCTGCAAGAACTACTGGAAACGCGCCGAAGGTATCTGTTTCGATTGCATCCACGCCGACACCCAGAAAGGAATCGTGGAGCGTGGATATTAACCCGGGCCGCGTTAGTACAAGCGCCTCGTTGCAGCCTTCAAATTGCGGTCCTCCAAAATCATCTGGTCCAAGCCCAAGCAACTGAAGATTTGTTCCAGTAGCTCCATCGTAAATTAGGACCTTTTCATTGATTCGCTTCAGATATTCTGACATTTGATTTAAAGGCTACCCGTAAACAGGCAAGTTATGAGTATTGCATATCCAGCCGGTTTTGGTGTTGGAACTTTTTGCTTTCAATTATTCTTTATCTAGCGTGAAGATATATACGAAAAAGGGTGATGACGGCAGCACTGGGCTTTTATTCGGTGGACGGGTCAAAAAAGACGCTCCACAGATTGAACTCAACGGTGTCGTAGACGAAGCGCAGGCCTTCCTTGGATTGGCTCGCGCAGAGTGCGAACCGGGTGACAGCCTAGATTCAGTGTTGGTCTTGTTGGAGTCCGATCTATGGATCTTGATGGCCGAGGTTGCCACAACGGAAGCGAATCGTGGAAAGCTGATTGAGGGCAAGACCGCCGTCAGTGCTGAGATGGTTGCACATCTTGAAAAGCAGATCGACGACATTACTGGTCGATTTAATTTTCCCAGCGAGTTCGTGGTTCCAGGTCAAAACAGAATATCTGCTTGTCTTGACGTTGCGCGTACCGTAATACGACGGGCAGAGCGCCTCAGTGTCAGGTTCACCTCGGAGTGTACCGACTCCAACGTAGGGCCTTACCTGAATCGGCTTTCTGACCTGGTCTGGACTTTGGCGCGTTGGCAGGAGGAAGTGCATCTTACGTCCAAGTCCGCGAAGGATCTTCATAAGTAAAGTCACCAGCTCTATCCGATGAGGAGAAATATGAAAAGGTTGCAGGTCAGCGTCCACTCGGCACTTGACGGTCGAGACGCGTTCGTGGTCAATCTTGTTCGTGACGGTTTGCAATCAGCAGGTGGAAGTCTGCCACAAGGCGAATTAGCACGGGCCGCTGGATTTTCTGGAAAGAGTGCTCAGACGCTGGTTGGTTTTTCGGAAGAATCCAGGCAGGTAGCTCTCTTTGTCGGGCTCGGAGAGGGTTTGGACAAGGAAAGTTTTCGACTGGCTGGCGCGGCCGCGGTGCGTTCACTGGCCAAGGACGTCACTACAGCAGCACTTATTGCCGACGATATTGATGCCGATCTCATCGCGGCGTTTGCTGAAGGTGCAGTTCTGGGCCACTACAGATATGATGCCCTGAGAGGCAAGGGCTTTGATGCGTCGTCGATACATCACCTGGATGAGCTTCTT
>DAHVKW010000097.1 GCA_027320695.1 Actinomycetota bacterium
ACGCTGCCGTCGCGTCAAGTTCGCCCTTCTGAATCGATTTCGCATCTTCCCAGTCCTGGGTCAGCACCACCTCTGGCTCATCGAGTTCTCCAAGCTTGCACTCGAGTAGCTTTCCATCCTCCACTGTCCAGTAGTAGAAAACATTCCCATCTGGACCGCCGACAATCTCATATTGAATTGTCGCCGTGGCGCCCGGACGTGAAGGCTGTGATTCAGCCATCTTGGCATACTCATCCATCCATTCGGCACTCAGCCACTTTGCCATCGCCACACTCCCGCGTAGTACAACTTGATCAAATCAGATGTTACATCTTTAGAGGCCTCGAAATGGCGTTGCCGGCTATTTCTCGTCGATTAAGCCTGCGAAGAGATCAGTTTCAAATTCATCTGAGACTTTGCCCCCTCCTAGGCTGGAGCGGGCGAGGATATAGTCTTCATAAGGCCACAGATCCTCCGACAAATCGTCCGGCAATCCAAACCAAAAGTTTGAGAGTGGATCAATTTGTGTGGCGTGCGCAAGCAGCGCATCCTTTCTGATCCTGTAATAGCCTCTCACATCGACTCTGGTAGTGATTTCCTCATCATTTCCAGGCCGGCTTAATCGTTCTTCAGAAAACGGAGACTTGAGACCGAGCTCGAGGAACTTCTCATGAAAAGCCCTGGCCCTTCTGGAGGCCCAAGCGCTGTAGTAGAGTTTCGATATCTGATGAGGCGAACCCAGTTGCAACTTGTAATTTGGATCGCCGCACCGATCGAATGCGTAGATAGACACGTCATGAACCTTCAGGTGATCCGGATGCGGATAGCCAGATTGGTCCTCATGGTACGTGACCATTACTTGAGGCTTTTCTCTGCGAATAATTTCGATGAGCTTGTCTCCTGCTTCCTCCAATGGAGCCTGCGCGAATGACTCAGAATTTGCGTTTGCCGGAGACCCGGGCATTCCGGAATCCTTGTAACCCAGGAGGTAGAGCTTGCTGTAACCTATGATACCTATAGCTTTGTCAAGCTCATCCCTGCGAATCTGAGCAAGATTTTCCTTGACCTCAGGCCTATCCATCGCTGGGTTGTTGATATCGCCCTCTTCACCGCCAGTACAGGTAACTAAAACGCTGCGGATACCTCGATCGCGGAGTTTGGCGACAGTTGCAGGACCTTTTGATGATTCGTCGTCTGGATGCGCGTGAACGCTTAGAAGCGTAAAACCTTTTACCATTACTTTATTGTAGTTTGCTTTCAGTTTTGCTCGCGGTCCGACAACCCCGGTAACTGCTCTCATGCAGGCCCGACTTAGGATTAGAGCCTTGGTCAGCCTTCCGGCCTAGTCCATTGCCGTGAATACCCGACGCACCTGACCAGATGTTCCGTCCTTGAGACCCTTGCAGATCAAACCTCATCTGCAAGGGTAAGCTCATCCGGCTCCTCACTGCCAGTTGCAGATATAGCGCCTTCGGTGCCGTCTCCTTCTACATGCGAAATAGGCGAAGCTGACTGAGCTTTCTTCCATAATCGGCTGAAAGCTCCCACGAGACCTGACGGTAGCAGACGGAGAATAACTATTAAAAGAACCGCATAAACCCCCAGAGACAACACAGTAGGAAGTTGGGGAGGCAATGACGGGCTCGTTCCCAAAGATGTCAGCACCTGCGATACCACAGTTATTAAGGCAGCGCCGACAAAAGCCCCCGATACGGTTCCAATGCCACCTACCACAACCATGATCACGAATTCGATCGAGAGAACAACTGGAAAGGCATCAGGCGATACATAACCAATAAAGAAAACGTAGATTCCGCCGGCTATGCCAGCAAATGCCGCGGATAGCGTGAAATCTTTCAATTTATAGCGTTCCACCTCAACTCCGGTGGCAGAGGCCCCAGAAACACTCGCCGCCATCGCCCGGAGTCCCCTTCCAGGCCGCGAGCGGGTTATGTTTCTGGCAATGATCAGAGTCGCCACGACGACAATCCACACCAAATATGCGTAATCTCGTCCCGAACTTATCGCCAAAGGTCCAATCCGAAGACTCGGAATAGCGCTCAGGCCAATGGAACCTCCGGTCAAAGATGCGGTCTCTGGAACGACCGCGAGAAAGATCAACTGGAACGCAAGTGTCCCAAAGGCAAGCGCGTGACCTTTCAACCTAAGAAGCGGCACGCCGACGAGAAACGCCAAAAACGCAGTGGCGATCGGCGCCGCGATTAGTGCCACCAACGGAGACCAGCCGTGCAAAGCCAAAATTGCCGCAGTGTATGATCCGACTCCGTAATAAGCGGCTTGCCCCAATGAGACTTGGCCGGCAAAACCCATCAGCAGCGACAATCCGGCTACCACAATGGTGTACAACCCTATTGTGACATAGATTTCAGTATTGGTGGAAGAAAGCATTAGCGGAAGCACGAGAGTAATCACGCCCGCTGCCACAACCGCATAAAGAGGGATTTTTCGACTCGCGCGCATACTCACTCCAAACCTCCAACGGGCACCCGCTTCGCCTGCCAAAGCAAAAGTACGATCAGCAAAGCCAGCGCTACGGCTGTTTCATTTGAAGGCGACCAGTAGCCAGCCACAAACTGCTCGGCAATGCCAAATACAAGTCCTCCGACTACAGCCAACCCAGGACTGGTTAGTCCCCCTACGATTGCCGCCGCAAAACCCGTGATAGCCAGCGAAACGTCTCCGCTATAAGTAATTGGTGATAGAGGGGTCACCAGCACCCCGCCGAGCCCGCCGAGCGCGCCACCAAGCGTGAATGCAATCAGACCCATCCTTTTGACATTGATGCCAGACAGTCGAGCGGCATAGGGATTGGATGCGCATGCACTCAGGGCTTTCCCAAAATAGGTTCGCCCAAATCCATAGAGCAGGGCAACAAAGACCACAAGGGAAACAATGACGACTATAAGATACTGGCGCTGGATGAAGGCGCCAAAAATGACAAAATCGTGACCCGCGAGTCCCGAATATGTTATGGGTATGGTGCCCCAAACCAGCATGGCGATAGCTTCGCTAAGGATCGAAAGTCCGATGGTGATGACAAGAGACGCAAGTAACGGAACATCTCCGCCTATAGCAATAATCCCGAATATCAATCCGATGAGAGCGGCGGCTACGATCGCCAGTACTTCTGACACCCCGTGAGGCACCCCGGCCTTGAGGAGCGAGTACGTGATGAACCCGCCGAATATTGCAAAGGCTCCCTGTGCGAAGTTGACTACTCGAGTGACCCGGTAGATTAGGACAAAGCCCATGGCCAAAAGGGCAAAAACTAGCCCTCTAGCAACTCCGGTAAGCAAATACTCTACGAATGCAGTCATCTGTTACCTGATGCCCCCAAGATAAGCCGCGCGAACAGCTGGATTCCTAAGTAGATCAGATGAACGTCCTTCCAACCCGATGCACCCATTTTCGATGACATAGGCTCTGGAAGTAATGTTCAGAGCTAACTGGGCATTCTGCTCGACCAACAGCACGGCTGTTCCATTCTGCTTGTTCAACTCGACCAAATGTCTAGCAATATCCGAGACCACCAGAGGTGCCAGGCCTTGAGACAGTTCGTCGACAGCGATGACATCTGGATTCGCCATCAACGCCCGGCAGATTGCAACCATTTGCTGCTCCCCGCCAGATAAACCTCCTGCACGACGATTTCGCAACCTCTGAAGTTGTGGGAACAAATCGTACATTGGGGCTGTATCTCTCGAACCTCCCCTATAAGCACCAAGGCAAAGGTTGTCTTCTACTGTCAAATCGGGAAAGACCTGCCGTCCTTCCGGCACGTGGGCCAGCTTTCCATTGCACAATATTCGTCCGGAAGCAGGGCGGTTTATTCCTGACAAGGTATTTAACAGAGTGGATTTGCCTGCACCGTTAGGACCAATGAGCGCCACCATTTCTCCCTTGGCAACATGAATGCTCACTCCATGCAGCGCGACGACGGCACCATAGCGCACAACCAAGTCAACCGTAGCCAAAACGCTGTCGTTGGCTACCGACATATCAGCGGAAGGCGCTGCAGGTTCAGTTGACTTCATGGCTTATCGCAGTACCTAGGTATGCGGATATGACCGCCGGATGCTCGCGGATCTCATCGGGAGTTCCATCTGCTATCACTTGCCCCTGATCCAATACGCTGATCCTGGGCGCCACTTTGGTGACAAAATCTACGTCGTGTTCGATCAAAATCATCGTTAGCGCATTTTCATGCAGCTTCTCTAACAGGGAAAGAAGCTCACGTCGTTCGTCTCCCCTGAGTCCGGAAGCAGGCTCGTCCAACAGTAACAGCTTTGGCATGGAGCAAAGAGCGCGCGCAATCTGAAGCGCCCTTTGCCTACCCAACGGTAATGATTCAGCCAATTGATTCGCGTACCGTTCTAGACCTACCATCGTCAGAGCCCACATTGCCTTTTCTCTGATGCTGCGCTCTTCGTTCCGGCAACGCCGCAGACGAAAGGATGCCTCCAGCCATTCGTGTTTGGTCCAGGAATGACCTCCAACCATGACGTTCTCTAATACAGTCATGCCGCTAAATAGGTGTACCGCCTGAAAAGTTATAGATATCCCCATCTTCGCCCGGGCGGCCGGAGACTTATTCTCTATGCGATTGCCCTCAAATACCAGGCTTCCTCTATCGGGATAGAAATGACCACTGATCAGGTGAAATAGCGTGGATTTACCTGCGCCGTTGGGGCCGATCAGCCCGCGCAGTTCTCCTTTGGCAATACTGAAAGAAACGGAATTGACTGCTTGAACTCCACCGAAGCTGAGCGTCAAATCCCGCGCTACTAAAAACTCGCCAGCCTCAGCCACCCCTTGCACCACCTAAGGGTTTCTTTCGACCGCCTAAAATTCGTAAGGCTTCCAAACTTTATTCCCTCCGACCTTTCTAAGATTAAGCTCTTACTTCAGGTTCTAAAATTCCATCAGCTAGATTTAGCCTCAAATCCTAAGAACACCTCGATAACCGGCTATTTTAGGATTTCGCTTAATTTGAGAACTCGACTTCCGAACGTGAAGCGGGCCGTTTGCATATTGATCGCCGTCCAAGACTGGTCAGACCTCACTATACACTTATCTGGCCTTTGATAGCCATGGCTTCTAACGCCCAACTACTAGGATGGCCCATTTGCCCGGCCAGTTCTCTGCTCCAGCGAGACTAAGAACCTAACCCGGCACACTGGCCTTTCCGTCAGTACAGCTCGCCATCGATGCCAGAGTTGTTGACTCCAAATCAACTCACCGCCTCAGCCAGAACGCTCTATTACTGAATCATCCCGCCTGCCATTCCTTTCAGAAATTGGGCTGGAAATTCACGACCACAATCCACGCTGACCACTGCCAGCCATATACTGCGCAAACTAAAGCTGGCTAGTGGCAGCGCACAGAGCCTAAATTTCCGGGGCTCGCCTTTCGATTTCTATGATGCCAGCCGCATATTCACGGCCGACATCATAGAAGCCACTTTCAACAACTCACCAAGCTCCTAATTTGACGGGTATGCCTGATCTTCGTTCGCACCTGACTTGATTCCGTTTTGTCGGAGGCAGGTCATTTGCAACCGAGGACCTAAACCGCTTCAGGCAACCCATGCATGATTTAGGGTGTCTTGGCAATCATGGCCTTGGTGAACTCTGTCGGGACTAGAGTCCCATTTTGGTCCCTTGCAATCGCAACCTGGTCGACACTCAACCCTGAGTGGTCGGTAGGAGTGAAATTGTAGGTGCCATCGCCTGTCGTGATCGTCATATGATTGAGCGCGGCGTCCACACCTTGTGGAGTGGCACCATTAGAACCGATTGCTTTGGCAATCATCGCTATTGCCCCTCCGGCGTCAAAGCCGAATTCCGGAGGATAATAACCATTGTTCTTCTGGAAGGTATCTGCGAATCCCGTTATAACCGACCTGCCCGGATAATTCGCGGGCAGAGATGGTCCGATTCCTCCGATCGAGCTTCCGATTATTACCCCGTCGCCGGCTGCGCCAGCTGGCTTCGTGTAGAGAGTAGACGCTTCCGCATGACTAAATAGCAGCGGAATGGTAAGCCCGAGCGACTTGAACTGACTCGTCAACGCGACTTCGGCAGGACCGGCACCCCAAACCATGAGACCTTGCGCACCAGACGACTTTACGCCCGTGAGAACAGAGGTAAACGTAGTGGAGGTAGCCGAAAACGAGCCACTGTAGACGAAACTGATGCATAGTCGGAAGCCAACAATTTCATTTCGTTCCAACCAGCCTCACCAAAGGCGGTCGTGTCGTAGGCTACTGCCATCTTGGTTAAACCCTTGTACTTCATATATGCCAGCAGCTGCTGACCAACTATCGAAGTCGTAGGCGGTGTCATAAAGACGTACTGCCTCACGGGAGTAACCTGAGAATCATCCGCACAAGTGTCGATCGCTGGAATCTTGGCAGCTTCGACATCGGAGATTATTGCCATGCACGCCGATGAAAAAACTGGTCCCACCATCGCTACTACGCCATCCGATTGCAGAGTCTTGAAGTCCACTACCGCCTGGGTCGGATTGGTGGCGTCATCCTCCACGATGAGATCTATCTTTCTCCCACCAATTCCCCCGGCGGAATTAATGGCGTTCACCTCTTGCTCCGCACCAAGCTTGTCATTGGTACCCAGCGGAGTGTATGGCCCAGTTAACGAAGTAATCATTCCAATTTTGATCGGTCCCTTAGCGGCAGCACTCTGCGCGGTAGTACCAGCGCCGCTCGCGCTTGAACTGGAAGTCGAACTCGCAGTGGAGCTGGATCCGCATGCAGCCAAAAGCAATGACGCCGAAGCAACCGCTAAAGCGACGACTGCCGATTTCTGAGACCTCCTTCGCTTTGGACGAAAAAGGCTATCAAAAAAGCCCCTATTTCCCCCGGAATGTTCAATCATCATTTACCCCCTAAATGTGTCGTACATTTGTTGCTGCAATCTGCAGCAGTTACGTGCTCCCTAAGCCGCCGGAGCGGCCTTGAGATAGCTAATCGTGATACCCCTATATGCCGAATTACATGAACCTTTGCTCTCGCCGCAGCGGAAATATTGACCTGTTGAGCCGTAGCTTCAAACGCAGCATCAACCCACCTGCAATATCCTTCGCCAGCATCGACGAGAGCTAGTGATATCCTGAGACCATCTCGATTACGCATCCCCCCAG
>DAHVKW010000098.1 GCA_027320695.1 Actinomycetota bacterium
TGCGGATAACATACGGAGCCACCCGGTCGCGGGAGACACTGTCCATATCCGGGAAGGCGTCGTCATCCAGCAGGTTCATCAGGCGATGAAAGGCATCGGTTTTCCCCTGGTGGGGCGTAGCCGAAAGCAGCAGCACATAGGGCGCGGCCTCCGCCAGCCCTTTCCCAAGTTTGTACCGGGCGACCTGATCGGTGCTGCCACCCAAGCGGTGCGCTTCGTCCACCACCACCAGATCCCAACCGGCGGTAATCAGATCCTCGAACCGGCTGCGGTTGTATTCGGCGACCCTTTCCGCCGTCCAGCCGCGCCGCTTGTCCATGGGCTTGACAGAGTCGAGCGAGACGATGACCTGATCAAACATCGACCAGACTGAACCCCGCTGGTCTGCGCTCTTGTCCAAATTGGGAGCCAGGCGCTGCAAGGTGCCGATGTCGTCGCCCAGAACGAGCTGGAACTGTTCATTGAAGTGGGTTTGCATTTCCGCCACCCACTGGGTAGCGATACCTTTGGGAGAGACAACCAGGGTTCGGCGCACCAGCCCGCGCAGTTTGAGCTCGCGCATGACCAGACCGGCCTCGATGGTCTTGCCGAGGCCCACCTCGTCGGCCAGCAGATAGCGCACTCGATCACCGGAGATGGCCCGGGACAAAGCGTGGATCTGGTGCGGCAGCGGAATGACGTTGGACTCCATGGGAGCCAGCAATACATGGCCGTCGGTGGCGCTGGTGGAGCCTTCGAGCACCTCGGCCACCTTGGCTGCGGCGGCCACATAGGCAATGCGTCCGGCCTCGATCTCCGGCTGAAGGTCGGCATTCAGCGGCCGCAAGGCGGAGCGGGGCACGCGCACTACCGCGTCCTGGTTCGGCAACCAGACACGGCACACAGTCTGCCCCCACAAGGTCTGTTCTTCGATGACCTTGCAGGCGCTGTTATGAACGATGCTGTATTGCCAAACATCCCGCATCGGCATCATCCCGGAATTGAAAAATTGTTGTGATAAACCACGGACGCCAACTCGACTGTCCCGTTGGCGCACTCCCAGTAATGAAGATGGAATTCCCTGTCGATATCTCGACGCTGCGCTTTATCGGCCCCACGCATTCTTTGCGGATCATTTCCGCCTGGCCCTGTCCGCAGAGCGTGTACGGCTGAAAGGTTGTGCCCTTTGATAGTTTCAACGATTGAACGGAGAATCTTAGGTGGCACGGAGCCCCCTCGGTCGCAGCAGACTTGCTGGCACGACTCCCGGAAGCTGGCTCCAATGGCTGGAACAATCATGCTACCCCAGTCAGGGGAATCACCTTGAGCAATCTCGTATTTAAACAGAGCGATTCGGACGGCGAGTTCAATTCCAAGGTCGTCAGACGCGCCAACCATAATAGAGAATTCATCGAGACAATCGATCAGGCCCCGGAAATCGTCACAGACCAACACATCGCCTTCGAAGAGATCGGGTGGGCACGGAAAAACCGGGATGTCATCTCTGGTATGCTCTAGCTCGTGAATATAGGCTTTTACCTGGATTACCTGTCTGGGCGCTTCCCTCAGTATGAGCGAATGGCCGCCAAGAGGTTGGGAGCAGTACTTGCGTAGGACGGCAATCAACGCGATGCATCGGGCAAGATCGGACCGAAGGCCAGCATGTGTTATCAGCCCAATAACATCCGGATCTGTTTCCAAATATCCTAATAGGACTTCCTTTACCCGATAGTAGGTTTCAAAGGATGGGGTGATCGCCAGAAGCTGGTTGGCAATTGTCGCAACCGTATTGACGTCGAACTCTATTATGCCATGGGCATTGAAGAGTTCACGGAGTTGCTCCCTAAGTGGATACAATCCGTCGACAAAAAGGGACTCTGAAGCCCGCTCGCTCATGTAAATGGCTATCCAAGACTCATCAAGCAACTCGCTCCATTCCAGTAGCATCTCCACATACTGGAAAGCATCTTCCTTGGCGCAATCAACATAGGGAACAGCGAGCACGCCTGCGTCGATAGTTACGCTGGGCAGGCTAGGCATCTTTATTCCTCCGGCTTGCTTTGCGCTTCTTCGCCGCAGCTCTGAGGATTTCCTCGGCCTGCTGTTGGGACTGATCAAAGAATCCTTCCGGCCAGTCTGAGATGGCTCCGTACTCGTTAATCACCACCTCCCGGAAAGCTGACCCCTGCGACAGCTTTTCCACGAAATAAATCTTAGCCTGTCTGTTCAGCTCCTTCTCGGGTGTTGCCGCTGCAATTCGGAAGCGGAGTCGGTCGATAAAATACTCGCTATGGGTTTCAACAATGCATTGCTTGTTGCACAGCGCCATCGAAAGGAAAAAGTCGCCGAGCAGGGTCTGTACCTTCGGATGAAGGTGCAACTCCGGCTGTTCAAAAACGAGTGTAGAGTCGGTGTCGGCGAGAAGGCAGATGACGAGGATCGGCAGAACCTGGCTGACGCCTACACCCACATGCGTGAGGTCATACGTGCTATCCGAATTGGAAAGCCCCACCTTCAGCTCGTGCCCCAATTTACCCAGGTCTCGACTTTTGACTGAGCTGGCGACTCCCAGATATTGGAGCCAATCGACAACCGCTGTTTGGAGTGTCCGGATAACAGTTTTGCCGTCAATTACCGGGTCCTTGAAATTTGCCGACGGGATGTAGCGGATCTTCTTCCCCTTGTGCAGTTCAAGAATGGAAGCAGTGTGCTCTCCGCGTAAACCTACATCATGAGGGTCCGCTGCTGGCGCAAGCGGATACAGCGGTTTTGGAGCATCCCTTAATGGGCCGAGGTATTTCAAAGACGAGGAGAAGAAATTATCCAGATACCACGTAGCTTCCGTTATCAAGCGAGGTGGCCTGGCTTGGACAAAGGCATGGGTCTCGGACTTCTCTGCCGTTGATGCCTTCATGACTGCGTGGATGCGGTCAAAAAGATCATCTCGCTCACGCAGGACCTGCTGAACCTTCAGGCGCTCGTGACGTGGAAGGCTGCGCCACTTTTCATGCCATGACCTCAATGTAAGTGTCTCGGAGTCAGAACCGAATAGTGATTCCTGCCGGTACTTATCTTTGAACGTCAGGTCGAAATCGATTGTCCCTTCAAGGAATTCGCGTAACACCGAAATGATCTCTTCGGAAAGAAGAATTTCCCTTCCCATGGTGCGCCGTACGCCAATGGTGAGACGATTACCGTCCTGAAGAGCCAGGGTAATGGCATTGGCGTCTTCTTCAATGGTATCGATGGCGTAAACAATTCTCTCGGGAAGAAAGTGTCGAAACATGCAACCGATTGGCTTAGCCGAGCGAAAATCATCCTTAACCTCAGCCATGGAGCCATCGTCCAACTCAACAGCGTAAGCCAAACTGGCGCGTAGCTGATCGTCAATTTCACTGGCGCTGTCAGCGCCTTCAATCTCGGAGATGGCCTTGGTAGTATGATGGATCGATATATTGGCTTTCTGATCTAAGTTGTCCTCGTCTCTGGATATGCAGGACAACTGCGTAGCAAAAAGCCGAGGTTGGATTTGGAGCAAATCACGCTGTGAGCTTGAAGCATCAGCATCAAAGGAAATCTCACAAGAGATTTCCTGAAGCTGATTGGAGCGCGGTCCATAGTAAATAGCACCACGGGGTGCGAACTGAGACCGCCTACTCATTGAGACATCCTGATCCGGAAGTGGCCGACAGGTACATTTGATGGTGATCTGGTCTGAGCCACTACCGTTGGATTTCAGGTCGTTATACTGGCCTAAACTCGTGAAAGCACCATTCAATACGACAGATCTTGATCCAACTTTATGAGCCAAGGTCTGTGCAACAAGAAGAATGGATTGGATGAATGTGCTCTTTCCGCTGCTATTTGCGCCAGCAAAGATTGTTAGCGGGCCGAGGTCCAGCTCGATCTCCTCATAAATCGATTTAAAGTTAACGACCTTCCATTTTGTGATCATGGGCTATTCCCCTCCAATACGTGTTACAGCATAGTCGTACAGCCTGAGCAGCTTGGGATCTTCTTCCAGAATTTTGTTGGGAATTTTGTCTGCCACTGCCACAATCAACGCATAATCACGCTCCTGCCATGCTTTCATGAATCCTGCGCGGACAGCCTCTAGGCGGAAGATCTTGAGCTTCTTCTTCACCTTTTTGTATTCCTCGAACTCCTTGAGCAGCGCTTTCTCGCGCAACTTCTCCAGGTCGCCCGCTTTGTTTGGATCGGCCACGTACCAGCGGTCGCGGGCTTTGGTCACCAGCGCCGAATCATCCTTGGGCAGGTTGCGCAACTCTTTCCAATTGGTTGAAAGATAGGCGTGGATCTGCTCCGGCACCGGGCCTTTGCCGTCGTAGCGTAGAAAGTTTTGCTCCAATAACGTTGAAAGTTCTAGCGATGACTCGTTTTTGTTCCACGCACGCTGTGTTTCCTTGATGAATAAAGGGTGAATATCTTGATAGGTCTGAGGCTTCTCTTTGATTACTTGTCTCAGCCACTGAATGGCCGAAGCTTCATCGGAGACGAAAAGAGAGGCTTGGACAAGTTGCTGCGATGTCATCTTCTTGCGGTCATATTCTGCGACTTGCTCAGAAAGAAAATACATCCCATCCCTATCAATGAAACGCTGTGACAAGCCAACTTGGAACTCTTGGCTGGAGATGGGTACCGGGTAACCTTTTCTGACGTAATAAGCCACCATCTGGTCAAATAGAATACGGGGATCTCTTTCTGGAATCATTTGCAGCATTCCCCCATGCTGCTTAATTACCGGTAGATAATTGAGGTGGGTGCGAACAAAATCCCAGACACCTTCTTCAGTTTCTGCCTCTTGTTCGAATCTTTCCTCAAGACCACCATTGGGCTTATACGCCGTAATAATCAGATCTTGCTTAACGGCCGTTGGTGTCATCACTGCTTTGAATGAATGCTGTTTCTTGTCGAGGCTAGCGACATTTGCGATAACGAATCCACAACGCTCTAGCGCTGTTTGGATGGCATTCCAAACTGATGCTTTGGTATTGGAGAACTCTACGGTTATCCAATGCCCAGGTTTTAAGACCCTGTAATACTCTCGAAAGCAAGACTCCATGAGATGCCGGTAGTCTTCGACACTTTTCTTTTGCGATGAGCTTACAATCGCTTCTTGTGTCTGATTGGTGAGTACGCCTAAAAATGCCTCCCAGAAAAAATTGAGCTCGGAATAATCGAAATTGTGTCCAAATGGTGGATCGGTAAATATGTAATCGATTGAGTTGTACGGCATATTGCGCATGCAATCAGCGCTTTGAGTAGAGACAAGCTGGCCACGTGATTTGGATACAGGAATAGATAGGCTATCGCCAATAGTTTTGGCATTGCGCTCAAATGTTCTTAAAACGTGAGGAGGTGTTATCAAAGAACTTACATAGAGTGTTCCTGACAGCGGGCCTCCGCCTTTTCTGTCGGCACGGAACCTGCGCATGCGCGAGGCATATGGGAGAGATGATGTCAAAGCGAACATAAGCAGTAATCTTATGTTCGAATCAGTGACGGATTTGATTTTGTCGATGAGCAGTGCAACAAAGAGGTGCTCACGCGTGGTGAAAAACTGATGTATATGGGTAATTCCTATGCCAAGATTTCGCTGCGTTTCTTTTCCATGCATCATCTTAACGCGAGGGAGGCTGACACTTTCCAATAATTTTTCAGCCTTTTGAATTGCTGCCAAATCGTCGCTATCAACTAATTTTTCGTGTCTTGTTTTTCCTACCGTATAGTTGATTATTACGGGGATAATTTTTGAAATCTTAACCGGCTCGCGAAGAACAGGATCGTATGTATTTGTAAAAACGGTTTCCCATTTCCCTTCTGGCACCGCAGAGTCACATAATGGACATCGGATTTCGCTATACAAAGAATCATTCGCCTCATCTACAGCGACTTCGTAATAAGTCGTTTCGTGACTGCATTCCGGGCACCTTATAGCATCAGAGTAAATCGTGAACTCGACTTGACCCTTTTGATTTCCTCTATGACTATAGGCTTTATGCTCAAGAGACTTACGATCTCGGACCTTCCATCCATTGTGATTTGTGGCATAAATATCGCCATAATCCTTTTCTAATTCACCGCAAATACGCCTCACTTCCTTCGTGAAGGAACGGCTGGAAACTGGCCTCAGAAGGCTGCTTGAAATAAATGACGCTATTGGTGACAGATCTGAAAGAATGACCTTTCGTTCCCCAATTGAAGAATCTTTTACAGACGGGGTGCGTATACTTCCAAGTTCACCACATAATGCACCAGCCACACCTGTCATCCCGGTGCCGCAAAAACCGTCGAACACAATATCCCCCGGCTGCGTGTAATGGAGGATGTAACGCATGATGGCCTTGTGTGGCACCTTGGTGTGATAGGAGTGCGCGTTGTAAATCGGATCGTTCTTGCCCTCGCTCACGTCGGCCGCAAAAGGCTCACGGTGGTAGTGATAGCCCTCGGGCTGCTCGGGCTTCTGCGCCTCCCACTCGGCGATGAAGTCGGCGATCCAAGGGTTCGGGCAGGCGGTGTAATAAGGCGGATCGCTCAGATTCAGGATGTCCTCGTCGCTGCCGATGGGAAAGCCTTCGATCTTGCGGAACTCAGGGTCCTGCAGCTTCTTGCGCAACTCCTCGGTGAAGTGGGCGCGACGGGCCTCGTCGTTCTCAAACGTCATGCCGAGACAAGTCACCGGGCCGGAGGGCTTCTGCGGCTCTTCAATCAGCGAGTCGAACAAACTGTTTTCTTTCATCTTCATAATCCTTGGCTTCCGTCTGGGTTCTCAGCTTGATCACTTTGTGGGTGGCTAAGCTCGGCGAAGTTGGGCACTTGCTTAGTCACTCTTATTCCAAGACGATCCGCACCTTGGCCGGGTCCTTGCCCTTGGTGAGCTGATCGATGTACTCCTCAAAGCGTTTCTTCATCTCCACCGGGGTGGCCGGGCCGTCGGTGACCTGCAGGGCCTGTTGCAGCTCCTGCGCCTTGACGGTGACCTTGACCAGGCCGGAGAGCACTTCCTTCAGGGCGTGAACGAAGTTGCTGTCCAGCGGCACTGGAAGTTCCTTCGACTTGATAAAGGTCTCCAGTGGGTCGCGGTC
>DAHVKW010000099.1 GCA_027320695.1 Actinomycetota bacterium
TGAGAAACGTGCTCAATAAGGCTACGCTGATCGGCAATCCGCTGGATCTCCAAAACAGCCGCACTACACGTCCCGATGCCTTTTGGGAAAGTCTGAGGATGCTCGCAAACGATGAGGCTGTTGACGTCCTAGCGGTCAGATTGAACATGTCTGTCAAGCCTTCGTCTGGTCTTGCCTCGCTTTATAGAGAGGTTATCAACCTAGTTCGCTCAGCGGGCGCGGTGCCACTGGTGCTAACGAGGGCCTACGAGCGGTTTGACCTTTCCTGGTGGGATCTATTTCGGGAACTTGATACGACATTTGTGATGAGTTATGGGAACGCCGTAGCAGCATTGGCAAGGTTCAACTCGTGGCTCGGTTCGCTAAATAGCATGCGAGAGGCACCTCCGGCGATCCCTGCTAAGGCGGGAAATTCGATCGATGAAAGGTCTGTGGCGCTAAGTCTTAGCCAAGCCCGTAAATGGCTGTCAGATTCGGGCATTTCGTACGTGCCTAGCGGCATTTCAGACGATCCTGCCGGTGCGGCTTCACTGGCAAGTGAGCTCGGCTATCCGGTTGTAGTGAAAGCCGTCATGGAAAACATGGTCCACAAGTCTGATGTTGGCGGTGTTGCACTCAATCTCGCAGATGAAGGTTCCGTCGTCAAAGCCTGCCTGGACATGGCTCAGCGTTTATCAAGCGGATCCCCCGTTGACGGAGGAATTCTGCGTTTCGAGGTCCAGAAAATGATGGCTTCGGGACTCGAGATCATCCTCGGGATGAAGAACGATCCTACGTGGGGTCCTCTGCTGATGGTGGGCACAGGTGGAATCTATGCGGAGATTCTTCGCGATACTGTGTGGGGCCTTCCGCCAATCTCTCCTGAGGCGGCGCGGCGAACCCTTGAGGAGCTGCGGATTTGGCCAGTTCTCAACGGCGCTCGCGGTCAGAGGCCCGCCGATGTCCGTGCGCTGGCACAGCTGATCGCCTCTTTCAGCGACGCTATTGTTCGAGACGGCTCATGGATCACCTCCATGGATTTGAATCCCGTTATTGTCGGTCCCGATGGCAGCGGGGCCTATGTAGTCGATGTTGCAATGTTTGGTGACGAAATGGTGGTCAAGAATTGGTCACTCTGAGACTTCGGGTGAGTCTGAGTCAGCCTTGTGGTTCTGTGAATTGCGGGAGGGATGAGCGATTGATATCTAGGTGGAAGGTAGACGATAGTGCTTTGGGTTAAGGATTTGGTGACGCATTTCCCGGTAGACGTTGCAATTGAACGCGGTACGCAAGAATCTGCGCAAGATGGCAGAAGCCGGACCGGTGGAATCGACGGAGTGTCGTTTGAGGTCGAGCAAGGTGAGATGTTTACGCTGCTGGGGCCGTCAGGATGCGGAAAGACCACGGCCTTGCGATCCATTGCCGGCTTGGAGCGTCCAAACTCGGGGAGCGTTCGCCTAAGAGATCAAGTGCTTTTTGACAGCCAGCTCGGGATCAATATTCCTGTCAACCGGCGTGGAATCTCGATGGTGTTCCAGTCGTACGCGATCTGGCCGCACATGACGGTCTTTAAGAATGTCGCATTTCCTTTGGAGGTTCTTCCCCGCAAGCAGCGTCCCTCGGCGGCGGTAATAAAGGATCGGGTGGAACAGATTCTCGAGACAGTCGGGCTGCTCTCTTATGTAAGCCAATCCGCCACGCGACTCTCCGGTGGCCAGCAGCAAAGACTGGCTCTTGCCAGGGCTCTGGTGACCGAGCCTCCTGTTATCCTCCTTGACGAGCCGCTCTCGAATCTCGATGCGAAGTTGCGTGAGAGCATGCGTCTGGAGTTGAAGAGATTGCAAAGGGAGACCGGGGTGACCGCAATTTACGTGA
This sequence comes from Actinomycetota bacterium, assembly GCA_027320695.1. Classification (GTDB taxonomy): domain Bacteria; phylum Actinomycetota; class Acidimicrobiia; order Acidimicrobiales; family Acidimicrobiaceae; genus SCQM01. The sequence continues at coordinate 1,855 of DAHVKW010000099.1, forward strand.
CCCACGATCAGGGCGAGGCTCTTAGCCTCTCTTCTCGCATTGCAATCATGAGTGCCGGCAAGATCGTGCAGTTGGGCACGCCGCGCGAAATCTATGGTAGTCCGTCTACCCAGTACGTTGCGGATTTCTTGGGAGGTGCGAATTTTCTTGATGGTACGGTGGCCGGCGGACTCGGCGACGAAGTCCGCGTTGATACGGGAATCGGAGTAATCCACGCCTCCGGCCAGCCGAGTCGAGAAAAAGGATCCCGAGTTGTTGTATGCCTCAGACCGGAGCACATCCGCATCAGCACCAGCATTCCAGCTGAAAGGCCTGTAAATTGCTTTAATGGAAAATTAGTGGCAACCGCGTTCCTGGGCGATCGCATAGACCATGTCGTCAGAACGGGAGAGTGTGAGCTGAGGGTCAGATCCGAGGCATCTGTGCGCATCCGCAGAGCTGACGATGTCTTTGTCTGGGCCCAGCCGTCTGACGTAATCATCCTTGACAGGTGATACGTTGAGCTCGAACCGTTGTTAGAGCAGATCGCAAATGCCTCGAAGTGACAAAAGCCATCGGACTTGACGAGACGCTTTTTCTCCGCCAAGGGTACTACAACACAAAGCAGTGGTGCACTACGTTCGGCGATATGGGAAACAGCCAGCTGATAGATCTCGTGCCGCCCAGGCGGCGGGCTTGCCCAGGGCGGGATCCTTTTCAAGTCTGAGCAATCACCTTAAACTCCGGAGTAATTTCCTCACTTCCCCCTTGTCCGCCATCAACTCGCGTTTGGACCCTGGCCCCTGAAGGTGGAATTGTTAGCCCCCTTTATCCCCATGGCGAGACCCAACGTATGCCAGAATTCGGGGGATTGCATAACCCACCTTCCCCTTGTAAGGCCGTGGACAAACTGGCAACCGCTTGGGTCAAAACTAACGACGGGGAAGGTCTCTTCTTTGCTGGAAAAGGTGAGATGATATGCTACGCCGAAAGCTGCCGGGCAGTTTATGGACGTATGCGATCGGTTTATTGGTAGTTCACATAGCGCTTTAGCGACATTTTGGACTTGGGTTTGGTTCGAGACTTTGACCGTAGCTGGAAACGTGAATGTCATATTGTTTGGAGGGAGACCATCTGTCCGGATGATTGTCAATTTGCTCAAGCCTGGAATCGATCGACAGAGAAGCGGCAAGGTGGCAGAGGAACTCTTAGCAAACGGGCTGATCGAGCACGACGCAAGTAGGAGCCCAGTTAGCGGGATAGGCAAAAGTCTTCGGAGCACCCCAAACACCTCGTCAATTCGGCTACCGACGGAAATGAGCATCGGTCTAAGCCAGATCACGATAGCACTTTTATGTTCACCAACCTCGCCGCCAGACCTCATTTCACTCAGCGTTGTTGGATCAGGTAGCACAATAGGCCAGACTGGTGTTCGGATGACGGATGGCCTAATGAGTCAATCCCTCTATTCTTTAACCGCGTAATTGCTGAGCCCGCCCCTCAGTAATTGTAAAGCTTTCTCGCCTTCGCGCCGAAGGTCATTAGCGAGGTTGCTCAGATCCGAAGTCCCCTCAAGTAGCCGCCTCTGGACGTAGTCGACTAGAGTGCCGTGAAATCCAACAAGTGTGCTCGCTACTATCCAAGGCTCTATTGCTTGTGGGCTGGATCCGGTTTCTTCTTGCAGTAGTGCTGCGACTGATTCGGTATAGCTCGCAAGAATTTGGCGCTGACGTGCTAGCAATGTGGGACTAGTAGCGATCATTCGCGTGATGCTTAGGAGTGTTGCCTGACTGGCTTGGTCCTCGGCGGCCAGAAGACCCCGTGGCTCAATTACAAAATGGCCGAAAGCGTCGAGAACTGAATCACCTATTGGACGCTGGCTGATGGCAGCAAGCAGTTCGGTTTCGAACGTCTCCAGGCCATGGTATACAAGATCTTCCTTAGTGGGGAAGTAATTGAATACGGTTGCCTCAGATACCTCCGCCTCACGGGCGATTTCCGCCACGCTCACATTGTCGAAGCCGCGTTCCAAGAAGAGCCGCTTCGCCGTTTCGAGAATGGTCAGCCGTGTTCGCTTCTTCTTACGTTCCCTAAGTCCAGACTGGATTTCCATTTAACTCAGGTTAGCAGAGCAATGTTGACAAATAAGAATAGTGACACTATAACATTAGGGTGACATGAATAATAGGTGGAATGCATAGTCAGTTGGAATCTTTGGAGCATCGAAATGCTTTTGGTCTGGAATTCGTTGAAACCGCTCTCCAGTTTGCGTCTAAGAGAATGAGCTTGGTTAGTGGCGAAAGACTATAGATCTCTGGTTTTTCCAACCCTCCATCATCGGATCACGCTCATGGCCTCCATGCGATCGAAGAAGAAAAGGAGAAGCCTATGCCCCCTAACACGCCTAGGCCTATAAGCCGCAGAGTTCAGGCCAGGTTCTTTAAAATCATCAACGTTCTGATGAGGAACATACTGAATCTTCCTATCGAAACTCCGCTAGGGAAGAGGCTTATGCTCGTGCACCACTTTGGACGCAAGACTGGGAAACACTACTGCCAACCGGTGAGCTATGTCTTGGACGGCTCGGATCTTCTCACGCCCGGCGGTGGACGATGGACGCTCAACTTACACGAATGCCAGCCCGTAAGTATCCGCCTGCGTGGTCATGATATATTGGCGCTTCCAGAGCTGGTGGCGGATCCCAACGAGGTGGAGAGGCTTCTGAAGGTAATGTCAAAGGTCAACCCGACTCTGCAACGCTTTGTGCGAATTCCCAAGAATGAAAATGGAGATCTGGATCCGCAGAGTCTCGCCGCTGCAATAGATCATGGTTTTCTAGTGGTCCGCTGGCACCTCTTTTGCTGACCCCTTAGGGCTTGATACAGGCGTTAAGCCCGGTAATGATCGGCTTACCGTCGATGTCTGTAGATGCCTGTCTAGCTGCGGAAATATAAATCGGGTTGTCTTTATGCTGGTAATGTTGCAAATCTTAGCGTGTCTCGGAGCGTGTCTGAGAGGGGTACGGTCAGGTTGACGGGAATACTTATTTGCCAGTACAATGGTACGTACAGGGAGAGGAAAAATACCTGAAATGTCCACAAAGAATAAACGTCGGGAACTAAGGCTGACTTCACACGATGAGGATCTGTTGATCGAGGCTGCCGGACTCGCTGGTGTGAGTGTGTCCGAATTCTTGTTGACGAAGGCGATACAAGATGCTGAGGAGCTTGTTGAGCAACATCGCAACATTGGTTTAGATTCGGATTCGTACAGTCGCTTTCTAGCAACACTCGACCGGTCCGCCAGTGCTCCAGCCGAATTGGTCAAACAACTTATGAAAACGCGTCTGCTAAAGCACTCAGACTAATGCGCGTCGAGCTTCTCTCTGTAAACCATTCGGTCACCTTATTTGAATCAGGCGTAAAGTCTCTCGATGGTTGGCTGCATCATCATGGCTTGGAGAACCAAAGGCGGAACCTTTCCCGTGTATTCGTTCTTCTTTCAGACTTTAATGAAGTGCTCGGTTATTACTCGTTGACAATGGGCGGTGTGCGGAAATCGAGCTTGCCACATAACTACGCACGCGGCTTGCCTCCCATTGGAATTGGCATGGTCCTGCTTGGCCGGTTGGCGGTAAAAAGAACACACCAGGGGCAAGGGATCGGACGTGATCTTCTAGTCGATGCGATAATTCGGGCGGCCCATGCTGGCGAACATGCAGCGGCCAAGTTCATCTGTGTCTATCCAATAGACGATGGAGCGCGGAAGTTCTATAAGCACTTCGGATTCAGGGATATTGAAGGCGACGAGCATGGGCGGATGTACCTGCCGATTGCCGACGCTCAGGCGGCTGTACTGGGATCTCATTAGAACTCAAGCGCAGCATAACCCGGGTTTCGGGTTGCTGAACCCCACTTTCCGCGAGGGATGAACCGGAGATAATTGCCATAGTTTGCTCCTCTATTATTTGTTACCTTGCGAATGCATTTCAGTACGCTCTGGTGGGATAAAGATGATATGACAGTGGGTACGCGGATCAAAGAACGAGGATCTGTGCGTTGCAATGCGGTGCTCGTTACCCAGTTTCGGCCTACCATCCATGGAATGTTCCTTGGGATACGTCGCAAAATGGGCTTGGGCCTGATCGGGAATTGATTGAACTTGTGCCCGCACTGCCGGATCAGAGCTGAGGCATACGGCTGCGAGCCAGCTTCTAAATGATCGAGTGCCGATGCTGTCAGTTTCTAGGACACTAGGTCACAGCTCAATCACAGTGAGGCTTGACGTGTACTCGCGTTTGAGTTATCAAGATAGCGAACTTGTGGCCGATTCAATGGCTAGGCGATACGGGTCAGAGTCAGTCTCTAAGAATTCGAAAAAATTTACAACTACAAACCAACTACCGACCACACGGAAATCTGAGGTTGAAGGGCAAGACTCGAAATAGGTATTTACCTGCACTTATGTTGCGCGCTCGGAGGGATTCGAACCCCCGACCTTCTGATCCGTAGGTAGATCGAGTACGCTCCACGCAGCCTCTGCAAGTATCAACATGTTGCATAATGGCTGCTAAAGCAAAGTGTTAGAAATATTCCTGCAACCAAATGAACCAGGATGGTGCACGATGAAACCACTTTGTTGGGTTTTTGTTGGGTTTTTCGCGGATCCAATCAAGATACTTCCTTTTGACTCTCATTCAGAGGAGCAGACCGGGTGCAAAACTAACTCTCATGAGAACTGAATTGTTCTGGCTCAGAATGACGGCGGGTCCGAGAACCATGGATGTCATGCCAATCCGGACCAATCAAGGGGCTTATCCCGCAGAATAACCTGGCTCCGGATTCTGAGATGTTGCATGTTTATGTTGAGCCGCTTGGACACCTTCTAGGAACTCTTGCATTATGGCTACTTCGTCTTCGAGGGATCGGAGTCCCTCATTTGTAAGGGTGATAGATGTTCTCGGTCGCTTTCCAACAAAGGTTTTGGTAATTGTAACCAGTCCGGCCTTTTCGAGTACTTCCAGGTGTCGAGAAAGGTTCCCGTCAGTCAATTTCGTAACCTGCTTGAGCGACTTGAAGCCAAAGGTCCCCGATTCATTTAGGGTTGCAAGAATGGCCAGCCTACTTTTTTGATGAACAATCTCCGAAATTCGCTCTAATGGCCCGCTAGGGTTTCTTGCGTTTTCAATTGTCATCGTGGCATTGACTTTCCGGCCTTACCTGGAAGGTCACGGCCTGATCTCTT
>DAHVKW010000009.1 GCA_027320695.1 Actinomycetota bacterium
CATCATTGGTTTCCAAGAGAAGCGAAATTCGAGAGGTGGCCATGATCTGAATCTACTAATAACCAGGCGCGCCTACACTCAAATTCGGAATGAACGTATGAACCATGCGCTATTCTTCGTGGATGATCGTTATCGTTAGGCTTGCAAAATGAGGGTTCCCTTCGCATTTAAATTCATTCACGCCGCCGATCTTCATCTTGACTCGCCGTTTCGGGTCCACGAGGGAAAAAATGAAGAACTTCGGGACTTGCTGTTAAATGCTTCCCTGGAAGCGTTTAGCCAGCTTTGCGATGCTGCAATAGACCAAAAGGCGGAATTCATTATTCTCGCGGGGGATACATATGACGGTATTGAACGCGGTGCCCGCGCCCAGCTGCATCTGAGAAGAGAAATTCTTAGATTAGGCACACACGGTATTAAGGTTTTCCTGGCCTTCGGAAATCATGACCCGGTCAATCAAAGCAGAGAGGCCTCAATTTCCTGGCCCGAGAACCTCATTAGATTTGGTCCGGAACCTCAAACCGTCGCTCTTGAACGAGATGGCGTCACCTATGGCGAGATAACGGGAGTGAGCTACGAGAACAGAGACGAAAAACGTAATCTTGCCCAGATGTTTCCTCAATCGCGAACTGAATCGTTCGGTATCGCGGTGCTTCATACAAATGTCGGAGGTTCAAAGGAGCACGGCAATTACGCGCCGGCCACGCTGGCAGATCTAATTGGCAAGGGCTACGATTATTGGGCGCTGGGGCATATACATAAGCGGACCATATTGTGCGACGATCCGCTGGTTGTCTATCCCGGCAACATTCAGGGTCTTCACATGAAACCTTCCGAGCGCGGGATCAAGGGCGCAGAGCTTGTCGAAGTCAGCCCGGCTGGAGTGAATCATAGGCTTATTCCCTTGTCACAGGTAGTGTTCGATCTTGTTGAAGTAGATGTCAGCGGGTGCGAATCTTTCGACTCTGTAGTGGATAGTTGCTTGGAGGCAATTCGGAGTAAATCCCAGGAAAATGGCGGCAAACCGCTGATTGCGAGAATTGCTCTTAGGGGTTGGATCAGTGACGATATAGATGATTTGGCGGCGAATCTCGACATGGTGCACGCCGAGATTGTTGCGGAGTCCTCGCGAATGCAGCCAGCAGTGTATGTGGATCAGGTGGAAGGCAGTTTGGTCAGACCGCGAAGACTCGAGGAGTTGAGCTCACTTTCCGATGTTGTCGGGGAGCTGATTCGCGAGGTGGGGGAGTGGCGGTCGGATCGCCTAAAACTCGATGGATTTTCCATAGAGCGCGAGCTTCGCAATAACCTTGCATCCCGCCTAAAACGAATCGGCCTCGAGGAGAGCCTGTCCGCCAATGAAAGTGATTTGGATGCTGCTGAAAATGTGCTGGCTCAGCTGCTTGGAGGGGGGAGCCCAGCTTGAGGATTAGATCGGTTTGGGTCGCGAGCTTCGGATCTCTAAGGAGTTTTGCAGTTCCCAAAAGCGGCGAGTTGACGGACGGACTCAACATTCTTTTCGGTCCCAACGAGGCCGGCAAATCTCAGTTGAAAGGATTCTTGGAAGAGATTCTTTTTCCGAGGACCAACCAAAGGGGTTTAAAAGATGCCCGTCCGTTGGGCCGTGTTGGCTTCAACCACCTGAATGCCAGGTACGAGCTTGAGACTGCAAAGAAAGGCAGTTCAATGTTCCGCCAGTTGTCGATGGATAACGCGCTCGTGCCGGGAGATGTTTCAGATCTCTTTCCTTCCATGAAGATCGCAGGTAATGAGGTGTTTTCCAATCTCTATAGTTTCGGGCTCGATCAGCTAGGTGCCAGCAGCACCAGCGCAAATGGGGCATTGACAGAACATCTCTTTGGCGCCGTGGCGAGCGGTAAAGGTATCTCCGTAAATTCAGTGTTTGATCGTCTAGAGGATCAGATAAAGAAGTTGACTGGCAAGGATGCTAGAAGCAGGTCTCTAACGAGGGTCATTGAAGACTTGGAATCGGCTAACAAGAAGAAACTAGAAAGGATTGCGGCAGAGGAATCCTTCATGGAGAAGTATCGCCAAAGATCCGAGATTGTGGATGAGATTTCGGATCTGGAGATGTTACTCGCCAAGAGACGCCAAGAACTTGGGCTTTACCAAGAGGTTCAGCGTATGCGCGCCGTGTACGAGCAGTATGTAGCTGTGACGCCCTTTTTAGACGAGCACCAGCATCTAAGCGAACTCAATCCGACTTTGTTGCGCTCATTGGAGAAGTCTTTTTCACGCGCCCAAAATCTTAAGGACGAGTTTTCAGGGTTTGAAACCAGGCTGAGTTCGGCGTTGAACCAATCGAAGGCTTTACGGGTTGACTCAAAGCTTTTGGATCGTCAGGACAAGATTCGGGTTGCGGAGCGGATCATAGAGGATGTCCAGTCAATCCAGGAGGAGTTCTCGAGAAAATGCTCCGAGTTTGATGCGGCAAAAGCGGAGGCCGCCGGTGCTGCCTCCAGTAACGCCTTCGAAATAGATGGCTATCTCGATTCGATGGACTCTTCAAAACTGCCGGTGGCAATTGATGCACTCGAGAGCATCCGAAACAGTCTGGATCTCTTGAAAAAGCAATGGTTGGAGCGTCTTGCTTCACCGTTGATTGATGCCAGTAGGGAAGGCCTGTTTGCTAAACAGAGAGAGGCTGACGTATCGATTCGCAGGGCCGAGAGCTTGCTTGAAGCTTCAACTACGGTTCCTGCACCCAAAAGAGGCAGATCTTCGATATGGGGCGGCATTATTGGAGCGCTAGCCGTGATCGGGATTGGCGTGCTGTACCGTCAAAAGATTGTTTCAAGCCCATTAGGCCTGGCTATTCTGGCAGCCCTGGGTTTGACGATGGCGGCCGTGTTCTTTATTCTGGCTCGAAGGCAGGGAAAGGCTATGGATTCAAATTCGCAGCTTGTGAATACCGAACTGTCGCATATTGGTTTGGAGTCTTACGAACCGCGCCAGATATTGAGGAGGCTTAGTGAATTTCAGCAAGAAAAGGAGGCAATCGATTCTGTCATCCAGCTGCAAGCAGAATGGACTCGTCTGTCAGAGTTGATTGACAGCTATGGAATTGCAATGGAAGGCTCGCCTCCATTCGACAAGGTCATCGAGAAGGTATCTTCCCTTATATTGCTCTTTAGGGACATCATTGAGCTCAAAAGGATGAAGAGAATTGCAGACCAGCTGCGTATCAGGCTTGAAGACCGCAAATCAGACCTATTGGAGCTAATGAATGCTGAATTTTCCGAGATTGGGATTCCGGCGGACTCTTCGGTGGATTCTTTAGTCGTTATGGTCTCCAACCTCGTAGATGCACTGGCTTCAAACCTTGGGATAAAATCCGAGGCTGAAAAATGCCAAAGAGATATAGATGCTCACAGGAGCGAGCTTCGACGGATACAGGGCTTGCTGGACCTAGCAAATCTCGAACTCGACGAGCAGCTGGCTCCCCTTGGTTTAAACCATGAACAGATTGGCGAAGAGTTAATGGAGCTGTTTCGGGAATACGCTCAGAACATGGAAAAAAGGACCTCGTTTCTTCAGTCTGCAGAGTCGGTGTTCGGAGACCAGCTTCAGGACGTGATGCCACGCTTCAAAATGAACCATCTTGAAATAGATGATTCGGTTCGCAAATTAAACCAGCTGATAAACGCAGAGAGCATTAGGCGGGAAGAGTTGCAATCTCTAAAGGCTGAGATAGATGTGGAGGAGAAAAGGTTGCTGCAAATCAATCCAGTTGCGGTAATCCAGGCATCAATTGAAAGCCTGTCGCTCGAGGCAGAAGAGCTGGCTGACAAGCTAAGGATTTTAGTGCTGGCAAAGCAGCTCCTGGAGAGCGCCAATTCAAGGTTTGAGGAACTTCACCAGCCAGAACTTCTGAGACTGTCCTCGGAGATATTCGCCAGAGTTACTCAGAATAGGTATCTTTCGATCCTCAAGAAGGAGTACGGAAAAAGCGAATCGATTTTTGTCCGCAATGAGCTTGGTCAAGATATCGTCGACTCCTCGCTATCGAGGGGTGCAAGGGAGCAGCTCTATATCTCAATCCGGCTGGCACTCGTTACGCGTGCCAATTCCTTGGACATTCCATTGCTGATGGACGATGTGCTGGTAAATGCCGATATCGACCGCGCACGGGGCCTCGCCAAAGAGCTAGCGCTGGTTGCCAGGAATCGTCAGATCATCTACTTTTGCGCAAAGTCTGAAACTCTTAAATTATTTGAAATGTCGGGCGCCGAATTCAATGTCATAGAAATTGAACGTCTTTAGAGGGTGCTCGAGCCCAAATCAAGCTTCTATCCGGAAATATCCTGTTGGTTGTCCTGTTTTTGGTCCTGTTGGTTGTCCTGTTGTTGCTGGGCATTCATTTCTTCCTGGCTTGCCCAAATAAACGGATCCACTGGACCATGTCCGGTGCCTAGCTGCCAGAGAGATCCGGCCTTGATGGTTCTCGTAATGTAGACTTTCGCAGCTTTCACTGCTTCCGTGACGTCCATGCCTTTCGCTAAATTAGCTGTTATGGCAGCCGAAAGAGTGCACCCTGAGCCATGCGTGTTGTCGGTATGGATGCGAACAGCTGAAAGCTTTAGGATGACTTGCCCGTCATAAAAGATATCGGTGCTTTCAGTGCCTGTCATGTGGCCACCCTTGATGAGAACATATCGTGGGCCCAACTTCTTGAATTCTCTCGCGGCGGAAATCATCTCCTCGACGTTTGTTGGAAGCTTGCCCAAAAGCGCTTTGACTTCAAAGAGATTGGGTGTAACCAAGGTGGCCTTCGGGATGAGCTTTTCAAGGTAAGCCGATTAAGCCTCTTTGTCCAATAATCTGCTACCGGTGGATGCTACCAGCACCGGGTCGACCACTAGCTTCTCGAACAGACCCTTTGCGGCAAAATCTGCAACCACATTGACGTTGCCCGCGGTTGCAAGCATTCCGGTTTTTACGGCTCTTACACTGAAGTCCGAGATCACAGCTCGGATCTGGGCTTCCACCAAATCTGGGTTAACTGGTTCCATTGATTGCACAGAATTAGTATTCTGTGCGGTAATTGCGGTTATAACAGTTGTTCCAAATACTCTGTTGGCTGAAAACGACTTTAGATCAGCCTGAATACCTGCGCCACCTCCGGAATCCGATCCAGCAATGGTGAGAGCGACTGGCGGGGTCTTTTTTCTTCGTTCTGCGATACTCAATGATTGTCCGCCTTTTGGTTCGTAAATCCGAAACTATTGAATCTGACAAGTTGAAACGAATGAAGTCAAGTAGCAGCAGAGTCCAGGCTAGACCGAGCTGCTAGCCATCGAATTCGGCTAAGCCGTCATTTGGAGATGAAGCCAATGCCCATTCTCTCTTGGGAATTCTCCCGCCTCGGCGGGAAAGGTATCCTGCCTCGGTAGCAAGCGCGATTGCCCTTGCCATTTTGTGAGGCTCTTTCGCTCTAGTAATCGCCGATGCTACTAGAACTGCATCGCACCCGAGTTCCATAGCTATGGCGGCATCTGATGCAGATCCGATGCCAGCGTCTAAGACAATTGGAACAGATGCTTGAGCGACAATCATTTCAATATTGTGCGGATTGCGAATCCCAAGCCCCGTTCCTATTGGAGCTCCCAAAGGCATGACGACTGCAGCTCCGGCCTGTTCAAGCGTTCGCGCCACGACCGGATCGTCGTTGGTATAGGCAAAAACGTTAAACCCGTCCATAGCTAGCAATTCAGTCGCATCGAGGAGCTCGTATGGATCGGGGAGCAGGTTTTTATCACTGGCAAGGACCTCGAGTTTTATATTGTTGGTTTCGAGGGCCTCTCTGCCCATCTTGGCGGTGACAACCGCCTCTTTGGCCGTGAAGCACCCGGCCGTATTAGGCAAGATACTTACCTCCATCGTCCGCAAGAGATCATATAAGGAGTTTGCAGCTCGCGGTTCGTAACGCCTCAGTGCTACTGTAACTAGCTGTGCCTTCGAAGCGACAATGATTTCCTTGATGATCTGATTGGATGGAGCACCACCCGTGCCGAGTATCAGCCGAGATGTGAGCGACAAGCTGCCTAATTTGACCGGTTCAAGAGTTGCCTCCACGTTTCATCCCCCTTGGGTGATTGTGAGCAATTCCACTTTATCTTGTGACAATAATGACTTTTCCGTCCAATTACTTTTCGGAATCACTTCACTATTAACGGCGATTGCTACTCCCTTTTTTTGCAGACCAATCTGTTCAACCAGCCCGTCGATGGTCGTGAGTTCAGGGACTTGATATGCTGAGCCATTTAAAATTATTTCAATCACTTCTAGAAAACCTAGTTAGCTTCAAGTCTTGCTGCGCCGAATCCTTCAATTTCGCTAGGCTGCTTGCCACTTTGGATTGACTCGGCGACGTATTTAGACAGCGCCGCACTCAATAGGATGCCGTGGCGGAAATGTCCAAGACAAAGGAAGAGATTTGAGTTGCAATACTGGCCGACAATTGGAGCGTTATCGATTGATCCGGGCCTAAAACGCACTAGCTGCTCCTTGAAGTCAGCCTCTCCTAGACCAGGCAGGAGCAGGGCAGCGTTTGTCAGCATTTCCGCGATTGGCCGGACTTTGGCTGTTGTGTCGAAGCCGACTTCCTCCTGGGTCGCGCCTATAACTATTTCACCGCTGGTGCGCGGCACCATGTAAAGTGTCTTTCCGTATGTCTTGGAGCGCACTACGCGATTAAGGAGGGTATTCGATTGCGCCTGAACCCTTATTATTTGGCCTTTGACTGGCCGTATCGCTCCGGATATGGCAGTTGGAAGTCCGGTTATACTGCCCACCTGTGAGCCGGCCGCTAAGAGAACGATGTCATGCCTGGGCGTCGGATGGTCATCAAGGACAATCTCGTAGTTTCCACCTTTAAGCGCAAGTGAAGACACACTTTTGTGCACAATCTTGACACCAAGCTGATCGAGCGCAACTTCGAGTGAGTGCATCAACTGGCGGTTATCGAGTTGATTATCGGTGCTTATCATGGCGGCAAATGGAAACGGCCCGCCTAGCTCAGGCTCAAGTTCTTTCACCTGACGGTGGGTTAGACGGGTCACTTCGATTCCCAGCTCCCGTTGGAACTCCGCAAGCCGCTCAAGATCGCGCGCATCGTTTGGCTCGTAACCCAGAATCAAGGTTCCGTCCATGCGAAGCCCGATCGAAACCCCTGAAACCGACTCAATTTGTCGGACGAAATCGGGCCAAAGGTCATTTGAATGTTGCATCAGTCTGAGTAGCGGTACCTCGCTAAAATTGACTTCAGACGCCGGTGCGAGCATTCCTGCTGCAGCGAGCGAGGCTCCAGTCGCAGGGCTTGGATCGTAGATTGTCACCTTGTGATTCGCCGCCGCCAACCTGAACGCCGCGCTCTGCCCGGCTATCCCGCCCCCAATTATTCCTATATCCACCTTCGCATCCCACCCTAGAAAAGTCGAATTCAACCAAGCTGAGTTACACCGTACTTTGAAAAGGCGGCAAATGCCCAATTCATATGATTTAGCGTATTTAGTTTGCCGGGGAGTGCTTGAATAATGAGTGGAGCTTAGTAGGAGTTTGGAGGTTGACAATGCGTTCAACTATGCAGGACGGTGCCCTTTCAATCACGTCGATTCTAAAATATGGGGCTGCAACGTTTCCCAATTCGTCGGTCACAACTTATCTCGGCGACGGTGGGATCACCTACTCTTATCAAGATACAGCTCTGCGCGTTGCATCATTGGCTAGTGCCTTGGCTTCAATTGGAGTTAAGAACTTCGATCGTGTTGGAACCTTTGCTTTCAACTCACAGCAGCATCTCGAGGCATACATGGCGGTGCCAGCCATGGGTGCGATAGTGCACACGCTGAACGTGAGACTTTTCCCTGACCAGCTTGCCTACGTGATCAACGACGCCGAAGACAAAATGGTGATTGTCGATTCAGCGGTTCTGCCTCTGTTGGCGCGCGTTCTTCCGAAGACGCCAACGATCGAAGCGTTAATCGTGGTCGGTCCTTACGACCCCGCGATGCTCGCACCTTTTAAGATCGATGTCTACGACTACGAGGACCTAATCGCTGCTCACAGCTCCAGTTTCAATTGGCCAGCGATAGATGAATTTCAAGCGGCGTCGATGTGTTACACGTCTGGTACCACCGGCAACCCGAAGGGAGTTGTCTACTCTCACAGGTCGACATGGCTGCACGCAATTTCTTCTTGCGCGGCAAATGCCCTGGGCCTGTGCGAAACCGACCGTGCGCTGATAGTGGTTCCCATGTTTCACGTCAATGCGTGGGGAGTACCTTATTCGGGCTGGCTGGCGGGCTGTGATCTAATTATGCCTTCGCGCTTCCTTCATCCGGAACATCTGGCGAAGATTATCGAACTATATCGACCCACGCTCTCTTCCGGGGTTCCAACAATCTGGAATGAGCTCTTGTTGTATTCGCAGGACCATGAGGTGGACATGTCATCGTTCAGGGGCATTACCGGCGGCGGATCGGCAGTCCCCAAGGCGCTCATGGATGGCTTCAGAGAGCGTTTCGGTCTCGAACTCTGGCAGGGCTGGGGGATGACCGAGACCTCTCCAATCTGCACCTTAGGCATACCACCGAGAAGCGCTGGCGAAAGCGACCGGATGACCTATCTCCAGACCGCGGGAAGGCCTTTGGCTGGAGTAGAACTGCGTATCGTTGATGATTCCGGCAAAGTTCTTCCTCGGGGAATCGAAAATCTGGGAGAGATAGAGGTGAGCGGCCCTTGGGTGGCAGGGAGCTACTACAAGGATGCTCACGCGGAGAATTTTGACGATGGCTGGCTGCGCACAGGAGATATGGGCACGATCGACGCGGAAGGATATTTGAGGATCGCCGATCGAACCAAAGACGTAATCAAGTCTGGTGGCGAATGGATCTCATCAGTCGATTTGGAGAACGTCATAATGGCATTCCCCGAGGTATACGAAGCTGCAGTGATCGGAGTGCCTGATGACAAGTGGGTCGAGCGGCCGATGGCCTGCATTGTCCCCAAACCGGGCGCGGAAGTTGATACGCATAAGCTGAACGAGTTCCTATCTCAAAGAGTCGCGAAATGGTGGCTGCCCGACAAGATGGCTATTGTGGCGGAAATTCCGAAGACGAGCGTCGGAAAATTTGACAAGAAAGTTCTGCGAAAAGCTTTCTCGGACGGGGAGCTCAATGTCATTCCGTTGGACAAGTGATTGCGCCCATTTCGTCCACCTGCTGTGACGATGCGACGCAAATCGACCTGGCGACCCAAATGAGGTTCAAGAAGATGCTGCAGAACTCGTGCCAAGGCAAATTAGGCATGCGAAGAGGTTTGATAGCGTGTCGGTGAATGATTTCTCGTCGGAAGCCGAGGTGCTCCGAGGCGTGCTTGAGAGACTCGACGATATGGCAATGGATGCGCTGAGGGAGTTCATTTCGACCGAGAATCACCAGCACAAGGAGATCGAAAAACGGATCCATAGGGCTAGGCGAGCCATAATGAAGGCCATCGGCGAATTGGATGGGGCAAGTACTTTATAGGTTCGCTTCGGTGTGGCTCGTATTGGGCCTTTCCTTTCCTGGAGCTGCCAGTTCGCCTGAGACGCCGACGGAGTTAAAGCGCTCAGTGGGCTGTGTTTGGTGGCCTGGTTTGTTGCGCGCGACTCCAGATCTGAAGGTGGAGAGCTGGAATGTTCCTGGTCGCCAAGATCACCTGGGATTTTGTTTTGGGAGATAGATCGCGCCATTGTCTCCTTTGGGCCGGCGCAGGCCGGCTTGCCTCCTTGGCGCATAGAGGCTGGTTCCGGCCATGGTCGGCGGTATTCTTGGCTCAGCGAGTTTTTGGGAGGCGAGTTACGTGGATGCGCAAGATGGTATCAAATCAGAGGTGATTCAGGCCTGTCGGGTCCTCAGCCGGCTCAAACTAGTTGAGGGGTTTGGACATGTAAGCGTCCGTCTGGAAGATGACACTGTATTGATGACCCCGCGAAAGGGTCTTGGACTGGTAAAAGAAGATGAGCTTGTCCATTTGAGCCCTTCGGGCGAGAAGTTGAACGTCGGCAATCCTCCTCTGGAGGCGGCCATGCATCTTGCCGTATTCGCAGCTAGGCGAGACGTGGTTGCTATTTGCCGGACTCATTCGCGTTACGTAAATGTAATGGGAATTTCGCGTCAGCCGATTGAAGTAGTTCATGGCTTTGGCGCTGAGCTGCGCAGTACTGTGCCTATACACAGCAGCCCCTATCTTGTTACCTCCGAGGATCAGGGAGTGGCCGTCGTGGAAGCCCTGAAAACGGCCCATGCAGTGGTGCTTCCTGGAAATGGTTCATTGGTGGTTGGAGAAAGTGTCGGGGATGCTTGCGTCAAAGCTGTGTTCCTCGAGGAATCGGCGGAGTTACAGTTTCTGGCGCGTCAACTCGGTCCGGTCCATGCATGGACCCCTGAGGCAATAAAGGCGCGGCTTGAGAGCGATCTACCCAACGAACCTGTACGCGCCTGGGAGTTCTACCGAAATACGTACGGCCACGAATTCGATCAGTGAATTTTGTTTCTCGTTTTTTTTGAGCCTGCCTTTGGTTCATGATGCTTATGTTTCAGAGGATCCGGTTCTGAACTCGCAACGAATGTTCGGTAAGTCGCGACCAGAACTTCTTTTTGATACTGCGAAAGGCGTGGATCGGAGTAAATGGCGGTCTCGACTACCGGGTGGCTAGAATCGGGCGCGATTTCGGCCGATCCGTCTGACTGACCGATGTGCGACAGCAACGAACCAAGCGAGACATTGAGGGCATTGGAGATTGACCTGAGGATTCGCACCGAGGGTTCATGGAGTCCACGTTCGATCTGCGACAGGTAGGGATTTGAAATGTTTGTTCGCTCCGCGAGTTCCCGCAAAGACAGCTGAGCCAATTTGCGCTGGGATTTAATGAATTCGCCGAGAATCCTTCTTTGGTAATCCAGGTGATCTTCGGAATTGGTATTCACGTCTTAAGGTTAGATGGCATTTCAATCATTGGGTTGAAAACCTTGAAGGATTTAAAGATGTAACCCCGGGGGATTGGCCGCCCGGGGTTACTATCGAGTAGCTAGATCCCGATTTGGGGGGATGGGATCTAGTAAACCTACTAGCAGAGGGGGATCGCCAGTAAGTAATAAGTTCAGTATAGCAAAGGAACTCGCTATGCGCAACAAAATATGAATATTTATACACTTTTTTTAAATGGACAATTAAAGTCGAACTGTGGTGACCTGGTGACATTTGGCACATTGGCTCGAAAAGGACTGCTCGATAGTGCAAACTTATAAAGGTTGTAACATATGTCACACTATTTTTACTGGGTTGAGATACTCTCGGTTATGAAGTGCGCAGATTTCCGGTTATCACTAGCCTGGCAAATATGCTAGAAAAATAGCATGTTTACTGCCCTTGTTATAGATGAGAAAGATGGCAAGGTAACGCCATCAATTCAAACCGTCGCGGAGGACCAACTTCCAGCAGGCGAAGTCACGCTCGAGGCACGATATTCCACTCTGAACTACAAAGATGGCATGGTGCTGAATGGAATAGGCAAGTTGGTGCGCTCTTATCCCCACGTGCCAGGTGTTGATGTCGCCGGAATAGTCAGAGATTCGTCGGACTCTCGATTTTCACCGGGCGACGAGGTGCTCGTGGGAGGATATCGCTTTGGGGAAATTCGTTGGGGCGGCTATGCGCAGCTTGTCAGAGTTCCAGCCGACTGGATCGTCCCACTGCCTAAAGGGCTGAGTCTTTTTCAGGCGATGGCGTTTGGGACCGCAGGTTTTTCTGCGATGATGGCAGTGGATGCCCTTGAGCGTCATGGGATGGAGCCCTCGCAAAGAGAGGTATTAGTGACGGGAGCGGTGGGGGGAGTTGGCTCGATCGCAGTTGCGCTCTTAGCGGCACTCGGCTACAACGTAGCCGCATCGACCGGACGCCCCGAGGAAGGCCAATACCTGAGACATCTTGGGGCTAATACCATTATCGAGCGCTCGGAGCTGGAGACCGTTGTTAGCAAGCCGCTTGAACGGGAGCGCTGGGGGGGATGCATCGATAATGTTGGAGGTTCAACACTCGGCCATGTTTTGAGCCAGCTCGGCATTGGAGCATCGATTGCATCCGTTGGACTTGCCGGAGGGTCAACATTTACCGGAAACGTTATGCCGTTCCTCCTTCGCGGCGTGAATATCCTCGGCATTGACTCCGTTTCGCTCGAGATCAACAAAAGAGCAAAGGTCTGGCACCGTCTAGCCGATGTGTTTCCGTTAGGGCTGCTGGAATCTATGACCAGTGAGGTCAAGCTTCAAGATCTTGAGAAATTAGGGAAGGAGATTCTCGAGGGCAGGGTGAAAGGTCGGTTAGTAGTCAACGTTCGCGGATAGCGGGAATATACCTCTAAGGGTATCTGTTATTATCTAAATAACCCTCTTTGAAGGAGATATCGTGGCAGTAGAGGCGAATACCAAAGAAACGTTTGAATCCGAGGTTCTGAATTCTGAGATTCCCGTAGTCGTGGACTTTTGGGCACCATGGTGCGGTCCGTGCCGTATGGTTGCGCCTGAGCTGGATGCTTTGGCAGCTGAGCGGGCTGGAGAGATCAAGCTAGTTAAGGTGAATGTTGATATAAATCAACAGGTTGCGAGCCAGTACCAGGTGTTTTCAATTCCTACAATTGGACTGTTTCGATCTGGTGAGATGGTCGCCTCATCGATTGGAGCCAAACCGAAAAGGCTGATTGAGGCAGATTTAGGCATTTCAAAGTAGTTAAAACTGCTCGCCTATAGACAACTGGAGTTCGGCGACGTTACCCATCTGGCCTAATGCCCGAAGCGTGCAACTTTCGGGCATGGTCCCCACATAGGTCAATTGAGGCCGCCTGTTTTGGATAATTTGCCAGCAACTGTCGCAGGTGGGTACCCGATTGTGAAAATAGTTCGACCAGAGCGGATAGGCTATTTCCGTTGTAGCGTATCTGCTCTGGCAGATCTCTTACGTCCGGCTTGTGCGTAATGCTTACCGCCACTTGTCATGGCAGACCACGGGAACGTTCTGTTTATTGCCTGACCCATGGGACCCATGGCGTTTGAATGAGTCGCCGCTAGCGGACTAAGGTAGCTTTTGGGCTAATTTATAGCGCTGATTTTTATTCTCGGGTTTCATGGGGTGCGTTGATTTGAGCGGTGAAGATGAATCTTCTGAAGCAGATTTAGAGTCTTCGGATGGCGGCGACCAAGACATTGTGTCTTCTTCCAGCTCCCCCGAAGGAATGGCTAAGGACATAATTTCGGCGGTTGCAGCATCAGCGAGCACTTCGTTTGCTGTGTTTCTCACGGGTGCACTGGCTGTTCAGATGAGGACGACCTTGCATTTTGGGCCGGATGCGCTGGGGACGTCCATCTCTATCTATTACATTGGAGCCGCAGCTGGATCGGTTCCCTTCGGGCGTCTCGCCGAGGCAGTGGGGGGGATCAGAATCATGAAGCCCACTGCGGTTGTAGCTGGAGGGTTGCTTGGATTAATTGCGCTGTCTGTGCATTCATGGCTGAGCCTCAGTATTGTACTTTTCTTTGCCGGAGTCGTAAGTTCCGCTATGCAGCCGGCAACCAATCTGTTTCTTGCGCGCCGGATCCCGAGAAACCGCCAAGGCTTTGCCTTTGGTGTAAAGCAGTCAGCGATTCCATTTGCGGCACTTTTCGGCGGCTTGGCTGTTCCGGGTATCGCCCTAACGATCGGCTGGCGTTGGGCCTTTGTGGCCGCGGCGCTCTGGGCGGTTCTTACTGCGGTCGCGATACCAAAGTCGCCCAGTACTTTAGCCGCATATAGGGCCCGCCACAGAGATCCTGTGCCGAAAGACAATCTGGGTCCGTTGATTGTTCTTGGTATTGGTTTCGGGCTCGGTATTTTCGCGGCAGCGGCTATGACGGGTTTTTTGGTGATTTCAGCAGTGGATGGTGGTCTTTCCCGGTCAAACGCGGGATATATTGCGGGAATTGCGGGACTGATAGCCGTGGTCGCGAGAATTTACGCAGGCATAGCCGCTGACCGGCGTGGCTCGGGACACTTCAAGGTTGTTGCCGTGATGCTTGTAATTGGTTGCCTAGGCTACGGAGCGCTTGCCATAGGTTCGGCTTCTCGCATTGCCATATTCTTTTGGGTCGGTGCTTTCATTGCCTTCGGCGCAGGATGGGGTTGGAACGGGCTCTTTAATTACGCGGTGATCCAAACACACCCGCGATCGCCAGCACGCGCGACTGCTGTCACCCAGGTCGGCGGTCGCCTCGCCAGTGTATTTGGTCCGCTCGTGTTTGGACTTCTGGTATCGGACGTGTCCTACTCGGTCGCCTGGATGGTGAATGGCGTGGTTGCTCTCGTCGGAGCGGCGATAATTATCTACGGTCGCCATATGCTCCTTGGGCCAGGGAATGTGGCTGCCGCCAATCCCTAATACTCCTGTAGCGATACCGCGGACCAGCCCTATCTGTGGGTGAGGTCGATTCCCTTGGGAAGGCTCAGCGGATCGAGGCCAAGCATATCGACGGCTTTTTGGAATGCGAATCGGTCGGTCATACCAGATACGTATCCTATCGAGGCCGTTATAAGATCTGAAGGGCCGTCGTCAGGATCGAACGGCGAGTTTCCATTGATCTCTTTTGGATTCTCAATATAATATTGGACCAGCATCGATAGGATCTTGATTACCGTCTCCGACTGTTCGAGCGAATCGGGTCTCATATAAATGTTGTCATAGTTGAATTTCCGCAACTCTCCCAGCGCCGCCGCCGCAGTGGGAGACATTGCAACTTCGCCGGCATGCAAAATTGTTTGCACCATGTCGGAAATAAAATAACTCAATTGGCCGGATCGGGTGGCTCCAGTGACGCAAGTAACAGCTTCCGGTATCGAGGCAGAACTGACAACTTCGGCCTTGATGGCGTCTTCAAGATCGTGAGCACAGTAGGCGATGCGATCGGCGAACGATACTACAGCCCCTTCATAAGTAAAGGGTTGAGGTCGCGACCACGAATGATTCCGGATACCGTCAAGAGTCTCCAGACACAGGTTCAGATTTTCCAGAGTATGATCCGCACCCCAAACCGCGTGATCGTAGCCCTTAGCAAGAAATATTGAGAATGCGTCTTCACTTGCATGTCCGCCTGGGCCATGTCCGCAATCATGGCCAAGGGCGATTGCTTCGGTAAGGGCAACATTTAGTCCCACAGCTCTCGAAACTGCTGTAGCAACCTGGGATACCTCGAGAGCGTGAGTCAATCTGGTCCGTTGGTGGTCGTTGGGGAATATGAACACCTGGGTTTTACCTGCCAACCGGCGGAAGGCGGTTGAATGCAAAATTCTGTCCCGATCGCGCTCAAATGCGGTTCGCATTGGATCGGGATCTTCCGGCCGGTTTCTATTGCCTGCTCCACTCGAAACGGTCGCTCCCTTTGCGAGAAATTGCTGCTCAATTTCTTCCCGTATTTCCCGCCGTACCATCAAGGGTTCCAATGCCCTAGATTGGGAATCGCAATGAGCGCCGACGTTGCCGGCTACCGTTTGGTAGCCAGTAGAGGTTTCAATCCATTTAGCTGAGCGATCTTGTCCTGCCATAATCTCATCTTTCTAATGCCTTTATTTAAACACTATGGCATGCGGGTGTGACCAAGGCATTCGGGCGAATGATAAGTAACTGCTTTGAGGTAGTTATTTGCTGCCTGATATACTTAGCAGGAGGACTATTTGGAGGAGTTGAACAATGGCAGGGAAAAATGGTTCCGAGAAACTGGGAAAAGTTGTTGAAGCAGGCTTGATGGTGGCGAAGATTGCCCAGGCAAAGGCCGAGGAAGCCCTGCGCGATGTCGTCCATATTTCGGAGGTCCAGCGCAATCAGATGAAGGAGTTGTTCGACGAAGCGGCAAAGAAAAGCAGGGCGAGCACTGAGGTTCTAATCAAGGCTCTTCGAAAGGAAATTGAAAACCAGCTTAGATCTGCGAACATAATCTCAAAAGAAGAATTCACCAAATTCAGCGATCGGCTCTCGTCCTTGAGCCAAGACATTGGGAAGATGTCAACGCTGCGCGATGAGATTTCGAAATTAACAGATATGGTAAACTCCCTCATTCATGCCACGCCAAAACCACAGACGGATGGCAAAGAAAAGACAGATGAATCTGTCGGAGACGCTCCAGTACGCAAATCCGGAAGTAATTCGGCTTCCGAGGCGGCGGCCCCAAGAAAACGGACTCCGCGTGCAGCTTCACCTAAGCCTGCTGCTTCCCCAGCATCAAAGTCCGCCCCAAAGGCTTCTGGAGGTTCATCACCTCGTCCCTCACGGACTAGGCCCCGGGCGGCCGCCAAGGCACCTCGTCCGCCTAGGGCGGCTTCGGATGGGAACGATGCAGATAGTGCGAATTAACTCCGCGATGTGACCTTTCAGCTAAATAATTGCCTCATCGTGATTAGTCTTTGTCGAATATGGTGGTTCTACCAACCCGGAGATCTGCCCGGTATATATTGGCGCAACTGTTCCCGGTAGAGATTTGCCGTGAGGGGACAATGGTGCAAGGCAGTTACAGCTGTGTTTTCCAGACTCCTAGTCGTTTTCGGGCTGGCGGTTGCGTAGAAGATGTCTTCAAGCTGAAAGGCAAGTCTTTTCGCGTAAATTCGTTGTCACGAGTGAAATCAGTCAGTCGTCACAATTGTTCCACTTCGATATTCAGACAAGAATTGAAAGGCCGCTTGACTTAGTTAACCGATCTCATATGCAGCTTTTCCTTTTGTCTCCAAAGGTGAATGCCATAGCAACACAGACTGTCTCCGTAGTACACCTTGATCAGGAACATGGACCTTTCAGGATTCGGGGCAGATCTGATTGTTTGTCCCGCCGGAAGTCGGCTTTATTATCGAGCCTTCCCTATTGCGGTCGAAGCCGACGCCGGTCCAATGTTTCTCGCGGCTGATCCTCTAGATAGGGATTCATCGATGGAGTCATGAGCCAGGGCTTTTCTGCTGGTCCCTTGTTTTTGGGTTTTGCCGCAAGTGGCTGCCAGGCCAATCAGTTCATTCGTCCAGTTGTCGGGGCATCTCCGCAATTTCTTAGGCGCCGCCAAGAGTGGCTGTAACCGCGTGATTGAAATATCTTGTTGCAAACGCTACGGGCTTGGTAATATTGATCGCATCAAGAGTCGCCCCGCCATACGTCTAGATTCCGCTCTCACTGAGCGAGGATACGTGGATTCGCGTGAAAAAGCTGGAGACCTCATTCGGGAGGGGAAGGTGCTGGTCAATGGTGCAGTGGCCAGCAAGGCATCTCGGCAGGTCAGGCTGGGGGATCAGATACACGTCACAGAAATGCCCCGTTTCGTTTCACGAGCCGGCTTAAAGTTGGAGGGCGCTTTGCGGCGCTTCGAGCTTTCAGTTGAGGGGCTAAGGGTGCTTGACGTAGGGAGTTCGACAGGAGGCTTCACCGATTGTCTTCTCCAGTACGGTGCTTATTCTGTTTGCGCGGTCGATGTCGGGACAAACCAGCTGCATGAGAAGATTAGAAATGACTCGCGCGTCACGAGTTTTGAGCGCATGAATATAAGAAGCTTCAATGATCCCCAGGGAGAAGGCTTCGATCTCATTGCGGTGGATGTCTCTTTTACCTCGGTGCGCGGTCTGGCGGGTAGTTTGATCGGCCTTGCCAAACCTAGGGGAAAATTACTCGTATTAGTCAAGCCACAGTTTGAAGTGGGACATAGGGATGCATCCAAAGGCAAAGGGGTCATAAAGGATTCGAAACTTTGGCATGATTCTCTAGTTGATGTGGCGGATACTTTCCGTCAGCTTGGAGCGACTGTAAATGGTTTGGGCGTTTCGGAGGTACGCGGAACTCAGGGTAATGTTGAGTTCTTTTATTACCTCTCAAAGAATAGCGAGAACCCAGGAATCGACCTTGAACAAGCTATAGAGGATGAGATCGCGCGTGTTTCAGGAGAATCCGGGTCGTAATTTGATTGACATGCGAATAGGAATTGTTAGTTTATAGCCAATGGCAAAAGTAGGAATCGTATATCACCCGCAACGCGAGAGCGCCCGTTCTAAAGCGGGCGAGCTTGAGTCATGGCTGAGCGAAAGGCACCATTGTGCTGTTTACATGGGCGAGAGCGGTGCGGATGAAAGCCTTGACCTTGTTGTGTCGCTGGGTGGCGACGGTACCATGCTTAGAGCGATTGACAAGATCCTGCCTTCCCCAATTCCCGTCCTTGGAGTCAATTTTGGCTCTCTTGGGTACCTGACCGAGTGTGATCCAGAGGGACTTTTTGGGGCGCTTGAGCAATTTTTTGCCGGTGACTACCAGGTCGACGAGCGTATGACCCTTTCAATCGAAATTGAAAAGAGCGAGACTGGAATTGACAATGCGCAAGTTCAGGCGATCGTACGCAAGAATTACGTGGCCTTGAACGACCTGGTCATCGAAAAGCTTGACTCTGGGCACGTGATTAGGGTTGAGGTGCTGTTTGATTCGAGGGAGTTCCTAACCTACGAGGCAGACGGACTAATAGTCTCCAGTCCTACCGGATCGACAGCGTACAGTTTTTCTGCTGGAGGACCTGTAGTTTCTCCGCGTATGCGGGCAATGATCCTCACCCCAATAAGTCCCCACATGCTTTTTGACAGATCGTTGGTGCTCCAGCCGGAAGAAAAGGTCGAGCTGAGAATGGCTGAGGGTCCCCCGGCAGCAATCATGGTTGACGGCTCGCGCAAACTCATCGTAGAGCAAGGTGACGTGGTGACATGCAGCGCAAATCTCACCCCAGCTCGGCTTGTCACGTTTGTAAATAGAGATTTCCACCAAATCATGAAAAAGAAATTTGGCCTACAGTCGAAACGTATGGGCGATTAGCCATAGCGGCGTGAGAGTCTCGGTGGTGTATAGGTGATTGATGAGCTTCACGTTGTAAATATCGGCGTAATTGAAGACCTTACAGTGCCCTTTGGAACCGGCATGACCGTGATCAGCGGTGAGACTGGTGCTGGGAAGACCTTGATAGTCGATGCGCTGATGCTGCTCGGCGGGAGTAGGGCTGAAGGTAGCTTGATACGCAGTGGGTCGAATCACGCCAGAGTTGAGGCGCGATTTCGTGATGGCGAGGTCGAAAGTATCCTCGCGCGGCAGGTCAATACTGGAGAACCGTCCAGGGCATACATCAACGATCAACTGTGCCGCGCTGGTGACCTTTCCGACTTCAGTTCCAGCCTTTTCCACATTTATGGTCAGCACGAAGCTCAGTTGCTGTTCTCCAACTCCGCGCAGGCGGTGACTCTGGACGGCTATTGCGGAGTTGACTACTCAAGACTCATAGAGCTAAAGCAGAAGCTGAAGCAAACCCAGGAGCATTTGCAGCTCTTGGGAGGTGATGAGCGTGCGCGTCAGCGGGAACTATTTGTGTGCCAAAGTGAATTGGACGAAATTGTCGCCACAGATCTGAAGGATTCCAACGAAGAAAGCATTTTAAAAGAGGAGCTGGAACTCTTATCGAACGCGGTCGAGTTCCGGGAATCGCTGGTGAGAGTTCAACAGCTTCTTATCGATGGCAACAGCCAGGCAAGCGCGATGGATCAGCTGGGCGAGGCCAGACGTTTACTCGTCCACTCTGGAAAGTATGCTTCGAATGCGGAGCGTGTGTCGGAGTTGATTGGCTCCCTCAATGACGTCGGTCGCGATATCCGTATGGAGATCGAGCGCCTCGACCCAGACCCTGACAGACTTGAGCACCTCCATCAAAGACTCCAACAGTTGGCAAGGATTAAACGCAGATACGGCGATACGCTTCTAGAAGTCATAGAGTACCGGGAAAAAATTTCGGCGAGAATTGATGAGCTGAACTCCTTTGAACTCGTTGCTTCGAATCTGGAGAAGGAGATAGAGACCTGTCGCAGCGAGATCAAAGTTGTGGAAGACGAGATCCTGTCCCTACGGCGCGAGGGATCTAGGCGCCTGGCGCACGGTGTTGTGGAGCGTCTGCATTCCCTGGCTATGCCGCACGCTGTTTTTGAGGTTCAACTTGACCACAGCGGTATCGGCGATCCCGTAATTTTCATGTTTTCGTCGAATAAAGGTGAAAAGCCCGGCCCCGTAGCAAAGATTGCGTCAGGCGGCGAACTTTCCCGTTTAATGCTTGCAATACGGCTTGTATCGCGAAGCGATGTGCCGACCATGATCTTTGACGAGGTGGATGCCGGAATTGGTGGGAGGACTGCCGTGAGTGTCGGAGAGGCCCTGGCGGAGTTGTCGCAGACCACACAGGTAATAGTTGTTACCCACCTCGCACAGATCGCATCGCACGCAAAAAATCAGATTTCGGTTGCAAAATCAATCAAAAATGGACGTACTGTGACCGTGGCAAAGCCCGTGAGCGGTGAGGACCGGGTGATGGAACTGGCGAGAATGCTTTCGGGTCAGAATGAATCCGAAAAAGCCAAAGAACACGCTAGGGAGCTGTTGGCAAACGCCAATAACCGAATTGGAAATTAGTTTTGACCTGAGTAGTCCGACTTATTCCAGCGAATGGATATCAGCTAGTTGGCAACAGGCTGGTTGTTGTCGTCGACGTAAGTTACAAGGGGATGAAAACTGTCAGCTTCGCCTTCAGGCACCTGGGCAAATGCTGCGATGATCAAGAGATCACCCACCGCAGCCAACCTAGCGGCCGCACCGTTCAGCGATATGACGCCCGAACCCTGCGGAGCCTCGATAGCGTAGGTTATGAACCGTTCACCATTGTTGACGTTGAAAATATGTATTTGCTCATGAGGCCGTATTTCCGACAATTTCAGCAGTCCAGAGTCGATCGCACACGATCCTTCATAGTCGAGCTCAGTCGCCGTCACCTTGACCCGGTGTAATTTACCCTTGAGCATGGTGATGTAATTCATGTTTACGCCTCCGATGTCGTAATTAAAGCATATAGGAGCTTGCTACATTAAATTGTCGGTTAGTTTCGTCAAAGTTCGCGAAGGCCAGGAAGATATCTCCGATCGACTGATCGATTTACCTTCGACTTTTGCGATATGGTTTTTGAAAAGCAAATGAGCCGATTCATCTGAATTGATAGGTAAGGGTCGCTGGGGAAAAGTGTACATCAAGATTAATCAGGTAACTGATTGGGTTGCTGAAATCGTTGATTTTGATTGCGCCAGCATGACTCCTGAGACGACGCGGGAAGTAGAGGAATCTTTTAAAAGGAATCACGTCCTGGCATTCCGCGACCAGTCCATGACACCGTCGGAATTATCGGCTTTTGCGAAAAAATTCGGGCCCCTCGAAACGCCCATCAACCAGCTCTACGTCCACCCGGAATCTAGCGATGTTTTGATTTTGTCCAACGAAATAAGGACGGATGGCACAGCCGTGGGAGTCGTTGATGGGGGCGATGGATGGCATTCTGACTCGTCTCACATGAAGTCGCCGGCGAAAGCTACCATTCTTCAGTCAATCAAAAATCCTGACATCGGGGGTGACACCCTTTATTGCAATATGGAGTTGGTTCTAAACGCTCTGCCCTCCAGCACAAGGAAGCGTATAGCGGGACGATTTGGGGTTCACAACGTTAGCAAGCTATTGAATCCGCGAATGACGCTGTCTGCAAAGCGCCCGGATGCCCAGGAGTTCTACCAAAAGGCCGCTGCGACGAAGCCCAGCGTGTTACAGCCGATGATACGAACGCACCCTGCGACCGGAGTTCAATCTCTTTATGTGTCGCCACGTTTCACCATTGCAATTGAGGGAATGAGCGAGAATGAAGCGCAGCCGCTGCTGGATGAACTCTTCGCGTACATTTCCGATGAGAAGTTCCAGTATCGTCACATCTGGTCCGATAATGATGTGGTCATGTGGGATAACCGCTGTCTAAATCACAAAGCGACCGGCAATCTTGCACCGGGAGATATCCGGCGCATGCACAGGACAGTGCTCTCAGGGGATGAGGCGTTTTAGTTTACAGAGTTGGAAGCTTCGCCTGCTTTTCAACTTTTCCAGGTCGGAGTAACTTCCAAGAGAGCCATGGATCACCAGGCCTTTATATATGTCATGCAACTCGTGTTACGTAAACAAATTTCCATTTTTTACGCGGGCCTATCTTGGATTTTGGCGCATAGCATCTGGGACCTTCAAACCGATGAAACAAGATTTAGAATTTAAGAGGGTTTTCATAGGAGCAGCAGTCAAATTTGTAGCGTGCGTTTTTCGACAGCGCAAAAGCTAGAAGCATGTTGGTATAGACTTTTCCAATGGTTTGTGCGTGAATTGGACTCCTATTGGGAAAGTCGGGTCGTGGTGAACTTTGACTAAGCACGTTTTTGTGACTGGAGGAGTTGCTTCATCCCTGGGAAAAGGTTTGACTGCCTCCTCTCTCGGGAGACTATTGAAGTCCCGCGGCCTACGAGTCGTGATGCAGAAGCTAGATCCATATATCAATGTTGATCCCGGAACAATGAATCCGTTTGAACACGGCGAAGTGTTTGTGACGGACGATGGATCTGAGACGGACCTTGATCTCGGACATTACGAGCGTTTCGTTGATGTCAACCTTACGAGGACTTCTTCGGTGACTACCGGCTCCATCTATTCTTCCGTGATCGCGCGCGAACGGCGTGGGGATTATTTGGGAAAGACCGTCCAGGTCATACCTCATGTAACTGATGAGATCAAGAGCCGAATACTTGCTCTAGGCGATGATGATGTTGACGTCGTCATTACCGAGGTTGGCGGAACCGTAGGCGACATCGAAATTCTTCCGTTTCTAGAAGCCATCCGACAATTCAGAAAAGATGTTGGAAGGGATAACGTCTGTTACATCCACTTGACACTTGTTCCGTTTTTAGGACCGAGTGGGGAACAGAAGACCAAGCCCACCCAGCACTCTGTCACCGAACTACGCTCGCGCGGGATTCAGCCGGATATTATCGTCTGCCGTTCCGACAAGGCACTTTCCGATGGGCTCAAAGCCAAGATTTCAATGCTTTGCGACGTTTCGCAAGAGGCTGTAGTGTCTGCCGTCGACGCGAAGAACCTTTATGAACTTCCAATGGTTCTGCACGACGAGGGTTTGGACGAACTGGTTTTGTCCCTCTTGAGATTCAGCGTCAATGAGCATCCCCTTGACATGACATCCTGGGACGCAGTGGTTGAGAAGTCGAAAAATGCTACGGGCAGGGTTAAAGTTGGGCTGATTGGAAAGTACATAAACCTTCCCGACGCCTATCTGAGCGTTGTGGAGGCTCTGCGACATTCAGCCATTGAATGTGGCGTGAATGTAGATCTTGAATGGATTCAGGCAGAGGATGTAACTCCGATGATGGCTCCCGGTTTGCTAGGGCACTTGGACGGCATAGTCATTCCGGGTGGATTTGGCGAGCGCGGGATCGAGGGTAAAATTGCCTCGGCCTCATGGACTAGAGAAAATGAGGTCCCAACCCTTGGACTATGTCTTGGACTTCAGACAATGGTTATCGACTACGCAAGGAATGTTGTCGGTTTAGAGGGTGCGCACTCCGGAGAGTTTCGAAGAGACTCACCTCATCTGGTGATCGACCTCATGGAACATCAGAAGGGAATTACCGATCTGGGTGGCACGATGCGTCTCGGCGCGTACGTAGCAGTTCTAAAGCCCGATACGATAGTCGCCCATGCATACGGTGAGCTTGTCGTCTCAGAGAGGCATAGGCACAGGTTTGAGGTGAACACAAAGTATCGCCAGAAGCTTGAAGATGCAGGCTTGGTCTGTGCGGGACTTTCGCCTGATGGCGCTCTCGTAGAGTTCATTGAGCTTCCAGGGCACCCGTTCTGGGTTGGAACGCAGGCCCATCCAGAATTCAAGTCCAGACCCGATAGGCCCCATCCGCTATTTGTCTCGTTCATGCGGGCGGCTGTTGACCGCAAGAATACAAACGGTGATATGAGCTAGCTTCTGAGCACGAAGGTTCTTAGCGCTGCTAATTGTGCTTTTTTAGAGGGTTTAAAGCTGGGGAACGCCAATGTTTCAAAAAATCACTGAAATCGAGTTGTACAAAAGTAATGTAATATCCCTTGTAAAGGCACTGTTCTCGTCGCCTGACGGCAAGGTTTTTGAACGTGACATAGTAAGACACCTGGGCGCGGTTAGCGTGGTCCCATTGCTGGCCGACCAAAAGACGGTGTTGGTCCTGTCTCAGTTCAGAGCCTCCCTTGGCCGGACTCTTATTGAGGTGCCTGCCGGCAAACGCGACGTCGCTGATGAAGCCCCAGAACTGACGGCGGTCCGAGAGCTCGAAGAGGAGATTGGGGTAAAATGCTCGGAACTAATTAGGCTTGGAGAATTTGAAAATTCTCCGGGATTCACAGACGAACATTCTTTTTCCTACTTGGCTCTGGGACTGTCAGCGGGTAAAATTGCCCCGCAGTCTGTCGAGGAGAGAGAGTCATCCATCGTTGCGGTAACGCTCGACAGCGTCCCGGAACTCATCTCCAGGGGAACTATAACCGATGCTAAGACGATCATCGGGCTCATGCGAACTTCCCATTTTTTATCCACCAAGGGCGATGAAAGAGGAGCTCTTTATCCGAGGGTTTGGTCATTGCCCGCTTTGAGTACTGGCGGGCCAAAGGATTCAGACAAGGTTACTGCCTGGTCGCGCACACTCACGGCACTGTAGGTTCGGATGACGGCGGATCTCGTTAATGACTATCTCTTTGACCTGTCCGTCGTGCGCGGTAGATCCGAAAATACGATAAAGGCCTATCGCCGGGATTTGGCAGCGTTCTTCGAGTTCGTGGAGAATAGGCACCTTGATTACCTGAATCTGACCATCGGAGATCTAAACTGGTTTTTCGAGAGTATTAGTCAGACCCATTCCAAGGCTTCTCAGGCGCGGATAGTTTCCGGAGTAAAAGGATTTTATGCATATTTATTTCAATCGGGCGTAATAACCGCCAGTCCGTTTGCAGAAATTGGCTCGGTCGCTATACCTTTGAGATTGCCCAAAGCGCTAACGATCACGGAGGTAGAACTCCTAATAGGTTCAATTGCCGGCTCTTCGCTGGTTGATCTCAGGGACCTGGCGATGATCGAACTCCTTTATGGCACCGGTATGAGAATCTCCGAACTCAGCAATTTGTCGATGGCTGACCTCTATCTGGAAGAGCAGCTCATCGTGGTAACCGGAAAGGGAAACAAGCAAAGGCTTCTTCCTCTTGGCAGACATGCCTACCAGGCCCTCTTGAACTGGATCGGTATTCAAGGCAGAATGAAGCTATTGGGTAAGTCAAAACGTTCAAGGGATTCGCTGGATGCGGTATTCTTGAATTTAAGGGGTACGAGGCTGACTAGGCAGGGGGCCTGGCTGGTTCTCAAGGATAGGGCGAATCGGGTTGGCCTGGCGAAGAAGTTTTCTCCGCATGTGCTCAGACATTCATGTGCGACTCATATGTTAGATAATGGCGCAGACCTAAGGATTGTACAGGAGCTATTGGGTCATGCTTCTGTAGCTACGACACAGATTTACACGAAAGTGTCCAATGACAGAATTCGTTCGGTTTATTTCAGCGCACATCCTCGCGCAATAGAGGGCTAGGTGTATTGTTTTCTATGGCATTAGACAAGGTTGAGATGTCACATTTGAAGCAGCTTTTGCTCGACGAGCGTCAGGAAGTAATGGAAGCTCTCGAGACCTTTGGGTTGTCCAGAAATACTGACGGCGGCTACGATCCCAACTTTGCCGACATTTCCCAGGTGACTGCGGAAAAGGGAGAGGCCGACGCGCTCGTTAAGCCCTTGAAGGAGACGCTGGTGGAAATCGATGATGCGCTCAATAGGATCGAGGACGGCACGTATGGACTGTGCATGAAGTGCGGTAAGGAGATCCCGCTGGAGCGACTAGAAGCAGTTCCCAGAACGAAATACTGCACGCCCTGCGCGAGCCTGGTCCGCTAAGGCGCAACCAGCCCCATATTTGCCTTTGCCAATTCGAGAGTCGGTTCAGCGACAAATTTGGCTTTTTCGGCTCCCAGCTTTAACATTCGGCTGACTTCGCCCGGGTCTTTTTGCAACTCCTGATACCTGCGCTGTAGCGGTTCTAGAAGAGCAATTAGGGCGTCCGCAACTGTTTTCTTCAGCTCTCCATACATGCGGTGCTGTGAGACGAGCTGGCTTGGTTCATTTCCAGTAGCTGCGCACCAGAGTTCGATAAGATTCGAAATACCTGGTTTATTCTCAGGATCGAACCTAACCACGTTTTCGGTATCAGTTACTGCGCGAGACACCTTCTTTGCAATCGTTTCCGGCGGATCAAGGATAAAGATTGTCCCTGCGGTGGATTGTGATGACTTGGACATCTTCTTGGCCGGATGCGCAAGATCCATCACGCGAGATCCTAACGGCGGAATTGTAGCTTGAGGTATGGTAAAGGTCTGGCCGTATTTAGCGTTGAATCGAATAGCAATGTCCCTTGTCAATTCGAGATGTTGGCGCTGGTCTTCTCCAACCGGAACCCTTTCGGCCTGATATAAGAGGATATCGGCGGCCATGAGAGCCGGATAGGTGAACAATCCCGCACGAATTGATTCGTCGCTCCTGCCTTTGTCCTTGAATTGGGTCATTCTCGAAAGTTCGCCGAAAGTCGCGGTACACTCCAAAAGCCAGGACAGCTCTGCGTGGGCTGAAACATGGCTCTGTGCAAAGATTGTGCAGGCCTCCGGATCCAGTCCCGCCGCAAGAAGAGTCATCGCCAGCCTCAAGGTATTTTTCCTAAGCTCTTCCGGCGAATGCTCGACTGTTATGGCGTGCAAATCGACGATAGTGAAAAAAGAGTCGAATTCGTATTGGTCACGGACCCATGACCGGATGGCGCCCAGGTAGTTTCCAATATGCAGTTCGCCACTTGGCTGTATTCCAGAAAGAACGCGTATCACAGCCTTAGATGCTAGATGACAACGTCGCATTTGCAGGCGCGTCAGGTGCAGTTGGATTTTTTGGAAAACCTGCCAGTACAAGCCGGCAATATTTGTAATTCTAATTTTGTTATTTATGATTTCTTCGCTCAGGATAAGCTATGATTCGCCTTAGTTTCAGTTGATTATCAGTAACAAATGTTACGGTGCGGTATGTTTTACGGGGACGTTGATCCTCTGCGGTCAGCCTTATTGATTTACTTGAGATGAATAAGGAGGTGAACCTGTGACGGAAAAGACGAAGCAGGGATATTACTGGCTTTTCTTAATTCCCTTTATCGGCACGTTAATACCGCCGTTCTACTCCAAGATGAATCCACAGTTGTTTGGGTTGCCATATTTCTATTGGTACCTTATTCTTTGGATCCTTATCACTGGAATTATCGGCGGTATCGTGTATTTCCTTTCCGAGCCTAAGAGATAACTCGCGGAGCTCGAAGTCAGCAGGGCAACATATTCCAATTCGAGAATTTTAAATTCTTTTAGATGGGGGTGATTCAAATTAGGTGGCAAGCATTTATTATTTTCCTCGTCCTATTCGTCTTTGTGGCCGGCGTCGGTTTTTGGGCCGCTAGATGGAGACGAGGCGACTTGACTCTGCTCGACGAGTGGGGACTTGGCGGACGTAGGTTCGGAACATGGGTTACATGGTTCTTGCTTGGTGGTGACCTTTACACCGCCTACACTTTTATTGCCGTACCTGCTTTAGTGTACGGCGTTGGCGCATTTGGCTTCTTTGCGGTTCCTTACACAATCGTGCTCTATCCGATTATGTATATCGTGATGCCGAGATTGTGGCGGGTCTGCAAGGCCAACAATTTCGTTACTCCTTCGGACTTTGTGAAGGCCAGGTTTGATTCGCGATCGATGTCGTTGGCGGTTGCGATAACCGGTATTTTGGCCACAATGCCGTACATAGCCCTACAGCTTGTCGGCATACAGGCCGTACTGGTAGCGATGGGCATAAATAGTTCTGGGATACTTAAAGACCTGCCGCTGTTTATAGCATTCGCTATTTTAGCAGCTTACACCTACACTTCAGGGCTCAGAGCGCCCGCACTGACGGCGGTAATCAAGGACATCCTGATCTATGCGACGGTCATCGTTGCGGTTATAGCGATTCCCGCAAAGCTGGGCGGCTTCACGCACATATTTTCCGTTTCTCAGGGAGCACTATTGGCCAAAAAGGGGAGCGTGATTCTCACGCCTAAGCTCTTTGGCGCATTTTCGTCTCTCGCACTCGGTTCGGCATTCGCCCTTCTGCTGTATCCGCACGTGATCACCGGCACATTAAGTTCTAAGTCAGGAAGAACGATTGAGAGAAACGCTGCATTGCTGCCCTTGTATTCTGTCGCATTGGCACTTTTAGCGCTTCTTGGCTTCATGGCATTGGCTGCAGGCATCAAGACGAGCGTATCTTCCGAGGTCGTTCCGCTATTGCTTCTGAAGACGCTTCCCGAATGGTTCGTGGGTATAGCTTTCGCGGCAATCGCAATTGGAGCACTTGTGCCGGCGGCAATTATGTCGATTGCGGCAGCGAACCTTTTCTCAAGGAACGTCTATAAAGAGTTCTTCAATGCCGGAGCCACTACGCAACAGGAAGCAAAGGTAGCCAAGGTGACATCGCTTATCGTCAAGCTGGGCGCATTGCTTTTCGTAGTTGTGATTCCTCTAAAGTATGCAATTTACCTGCAGACTCTTGGCGGAATTTGGATACTGCAAACTGGTCCAGCGATCATTGGAGGTCTGTGGACCCGTTGGTTCCACAAGAAGGCTCTGTTGATCGGCTGGTTTGTCGGCATGGCTTGGGGAACGTACATGGCGTACACCCTCAAGTTTGCTTCATCGACCTACAGCCTGCGTATATTTGGCAGGTCTGAGCTTGGCTACGCAGCGGTATACGCCGTCATCGCCAACCTGGTCCTTGTGGTCATTCTTTCCGCGATTTTCAACGGAGCAAAGATGTCCAATGGAGTTGACAAGACATCCGCAGCCGATTATCTGCCTGACCCGCAGATTGAAGCGGCAGCAAAAGTCAGTTAGGCATTTTCACACTGGCTGCCCTTCGCGTATCGCTGAATAAGCGGTACCAAAGGGCAGCTTTTGTTTGTCGGCTCCAGGGAGGAAGATGATGTTGTGCGCCTGTTCGCGCGGGCATTGATATATCATCTCCAGGAATGAAGCGCTTTTCTGCTCCCGCGAGTAGCAAAGCGCTGGCGCTTGCTTAATTGGCTTTACAGCGAGGTTAGTTTGTCTTTCGAGATTGAAACTGAAGCGTACAAGGGTCCGATCGGCCTGTTGCTGTCGCTTATTACTGCTCAAAAGGTCGACCTTTGGCAACTGTCGATTTCGGATTTGGTTGACGGTTATTTAGCTGAACTCGAAAGAATGAAGCAACTCGATTTGGAAATCGCCACAGAATTCCTTATCGTGGCCGCTACCCTTGTTGAGCTCAAGTGCAGGAGGCTCTTCCCGAACCATGATCCCAGTAAGTTTGATGAGGATTTTGCATTCTTTGAAGAACGTGATCTCTTAATTGCAAGGCTCTTGGAGGTCAAGACCTACAGGGACGTTTCGGTAGCCTTTTTAGCCCTCTTGGAGCGGGGTGCAAAGATCCATCCTCATTTCGGCTCTTTGGAGGAGCCTTATTTCTCGATGGTTCCGGATCTTTTGCCCGGCGTCACGCCGGAGCGCCTTGCAAATAGCCTTAGGCGATTCATTGGATCGGAATCGCCGGAGAGCGTGGACACCTCGCACCTTCCGGTGCATCCAGTTTCAATTTCCCAGGCCGCACGGAGTGTGGTGGTCAAACTTCTTGAAATCAGAAGATGCACTTTTGATGAGCTCATGAATAACCAGTCGACCAAATTCGAAGTAGTTGTCGGATTTCTCGCGGTGCTGGAACTGTACAGGCAGTCACGGATTCTTATCGAGCAACGTGCTTCCCTTGGAGAAATTGCCATCGAATGGGTTTCGGAAGGATTCTCCTCCGATGAGTTGGAGGAATTCCTGGAGAACGCAGGATTTCATATTGGCGAGGCATAAACGGGAATCGTAAGGTTTTAGGTTGTACAGCGGAAGGAAGTTTCATCGGCCTTGGCTGCGGTAGGTTAGAAAGTGTCAATTGGCAAATGTTAGTAAGGAAGCATTCTTGAATTCAGCTAGCTCTGTGCCTGGGTCAAGAGAGCTAGAGGCAATTCTAATGGTGAGCTCCGAACCGGTTTCTCTAGCTAGAATTTCGGATATCCTGGGCATCCAAGTCCGGCAGGTGGAGCAGCTGTTGGCTGAGCTAGCAGAATTTTATCTGCAAAGCGACCGTGGCTTTTTCATTCAGGAGGTGGCCGGCGGTTACAGATATGCCGTGCGTCCCGAACTGTCACATGTTATGGAGAAGATCGCCATTTGCCAATCGCCGCCGCGTTTGTCGAGCGCTGCGCTCGAGACCCTGGCTATTGTCGCATACCGCCAGCCGATTTCAAGATCCCAAATTGCTTCCATCAGGGGAGTAAACTCAGATTACGTAATTAAGATGCTTGCCAGTCGCGGCTATATTGAGCCAGACGCACGGGATCATGTCCCCGGAGCGCCCCTCTACTACTCAACCACTCCTCTCTTCTTGGAGAAGCTCGGTATCTTTTCCTTGGCCGACCTGCCAAAAGTTGAAGGATTTATTCCTGGACCTGAAGTTGCCGAGGCCCTCGAGGTTTCGCTGTTTGATGGCACCGACTAAAGGGGAAAGACATTCA